>JAGXKI010000104.1 GCA_018335295.1 bacterium
GACCCGCTCATTTGGGTTGAGTAAGGAAGACTGATTTGACAGAGGGTTTGTTTTCCTTTGAAGTTCCGGACGCTGGTCACACTTCCTTCGGATAGGGATTCTTCTTCGACCACTATGAGAACCTTATTTCCGATCTGAAAACTGTCGCTTTGAGATACAGGGGCCGCAGAAAATCCTTTCCCTTTAATCCGGATCAAGGCCAGATCCAGGCTTTTATCCACGTCCACTAATCCTTGGACATCCAATTTTTTTCTCTTGGATAATTTCTTTTTATCTTCCCCTTTTTTCTTTCTTTCGTAACCGGGGTAAAACACGTTTTCCCAATCTACTTTTTTATGGATTTTTTGTTTGGAGATAAAGGCTTTGGCGGAATGAGCTTGAGAGAGAAGATGATAGTTGGTTAAAACCAATCCATCAGAAGAAATGATCACTCCTTTCCCTCGGGAAATTTCCTTTTTGTGAGAATCATAGGCAATCAGAGTCACCACTTTCTGGCTGCATTCTTTGAGAGTTTCCTCCACTTCCTGTTGACTGAAAACCGGTAAAAGAAAAATTAATGATAAAATAAACCAAAGAATTGGAATAAACTGAATTTTTTTCCCCATTTTTCCCTCCTCTTTTTTAAATTTAAAAAGGGCGGCTTCAAATGTCAAATCAAGAGGACAATTTTTCTAGGATGGGTACATGATAAAGCGAGAAAAGCGGGAAAGGCGAGAAAAGCTAGACGAGAAAATGGGGGTCAGACCGAATTAAACTAGAGGAACCCATCACTTACGAACCTTTTCATTTGTTGAGGGTGGTGAGACCGCCATTGGAAATTGGCTGAAAATTCAAAAAATTGGATTTAACGGAATTCAGGCCGATTTTAGTGAGAAAAATTCAAAAAATTGGATAAATCATTCTTTTGAAAAGGGAGGAAAGAGCTGAAAACCTTTTTAACTAACTGATATTAAAATAAAAAAGAGAAAATCCAAGAAATTGAATTATATCCAAAATAATTCAACAAATTGAAGAAATTCATTCGAAGAAAGAATATCATTAATCTCATTTAAGGGGAAGAATCGGCAGGAATTAATTGGCATAAGGTTTGCATATAGTAAAATAAGATTGTATAATTTAATTAATAAATTTTATAAAAAGGAGGTGATTCAAAAAGAATTGAAAATTTCATTAACTGTAAAGGGATGGAAGTGAATCATTTCACTTCAGAGGTAAAATATTCTTAAAAAAGGAGAAAAAAGTATGAAAAAATCGATAGGTATTTTAACAGTGTTGCTTTTTCTCTTTTCGGGTCTAGCTATTGCTCAAGAGCAGACTGGAAATTTGGAAGGAAAAGTGACGGATAACGAAGGTGTTCCTCTTCCGGGAGTAACGGTGACAGCTGAGAGTCCGGCCTTGATCGGAACCCAGTCCTCCATTACCGACCAGGAAGGTCGGTTCCGTTTGAGGAATCTTCCCCCAGGAGAATACACCCTGACCTTTGAACTTTCGGGGTTTGCCACAGTCACCCGTGGGGATATTCAGGTCCGGTTGGGACGGACTTATACGGTGGACGTGAATATGAAGCCGGCCACCATTGAAGAAGAAGTCACGGTGGTGGGAGAGACTCCGGTGGTGGATACCAAAAAGAGTACTTCCACTTTTGAGATCGATAAGGAAATGTTCACCAAGCTTCCCAAGGGAAGAAATTTCACTTCCGCTATCACTGTTTCTGCTGGAGTGACCGAAGAGAGTGAACTGGCTGGAATGTCTTTCAGTGGAGCCAGTAGTTCCGAAAACATGTTCTTTGTGGATGGAGTGAATACCACCAACATGTACGGTGGAACCTCCGGACAGAATGTGACCTTTGAGTTTATCGATGAAGTCCAAGTCAAAAAAGCAGGGTATATGGCTGAATACGGCGGCTCCATGGGAGGAGTGGTCAATGTGGTCACCCGAAGCGGGGGTAATGAGTACCACGGTCAGGTTTTAGGCTATTTTGAATCCAATAGCCTGAGGGGAGAACCCAGGCCTTCTTTGAGGCTGGATCCTGAAGATTATACCCGAGCCGAGTACATCACTTATCCGGAAGACGACTGGACCCGGACTGAATTGGGTTTTCTTTTAGGGGGTTATCTGATTAAAGACCGGGTGTGGTTTTTTGGAAGCTACATTCCTAAATTTCAAATCAATAACCGGGAAGTGAGATTCATCCAGCAACCTCAAGTTCCGAAAGAGTTTAATCGATCCCGGCAGTGGCATCAAGCTCAGTTCAAATTGACCACCCAACCTTTTTCTTCTTTGCGAATAAGTGCCAGCGCGACTACAGATTACTACCAGTGGAGAGGAGAACTTCCCAGTAAAGCCGGAACCGGGAACCCTGACGCCAACTACGCAGGCAGAGGGTACAATTTTCCCGGATGGACTGCGGCTTTACACGGAAATTATGTCGCCAGCGACGACCTCTTCTTTACTTTCCATGCCGGTCGGTTCCGCCAAAACACAGAGTCTCTGACCGAAGCTCCGGGAGCGTGGCATTATTTCATCTATACCAATAAAGGTATGGAAGGAATTCCTGAGACCAACCAAAGGCCCAGTTATTGGAGAAGCCACCAGACCTATTACACCTATGATAAGGATATCCGGGTCAAATC
>JAGXKI010000014.1 GCA_018335295.1 bacterium
TTGCCTGGACGGCCTGCCCTGATTTTGTGGAAGTGAGGGAAAAGTATGTCCAGAAACATCCCCCGGTGGAAACAGAGATGATTTTTCTTATTTACCGCCCTCATTTGAACCAAAAAGACCGGTATATACAATCCTTAAGGCATGGGATCGAATTTTACAGCACAAACTACGGAGCTTATCCCTATTCCACCATAACCCTGGTGGACCCGCCCATGAAAGCTTCGGGAGCCGGTGGGATGGAGTACCCCACTCTGTTTACCGGCGGAACCATGTCCTGGCTTCCCGAAGGGGTCCGGTTGACCGAACTGGTGACCATCCATGAGTTCGGACACAACTACTGGTACGGGATGGTAGGGTCCAACGAGTTTGAAGAACCCTGGCTGGATGAGGGAATCAACTCTTACTCTGAGCTTAAAGCCATGACCCAGTACTACGGTGAGAATACCTCCGTTTTGGATATAGGTGGTTTGAAGGTAGGAGATATAGACCAGAGCCGGATGCAGGTCATGAGGTCCGCAAATAGAGACCCTATTTTGAAGAAAGCCTGGGAGTTTTACAGCGGTTCCAGCTACAGCGTCAATTCCTACAGTAAGGCGGCTTTGATGCTTTTGACTCTGGAAAATTATCTGGGGGAGGATGTGATGGCGGAAGTGATGAAAACCTATTTTGAGCGGTGGAAGTTCCGCCACCCCACCACCCAGGATTTTATTCACACGGCTGAAGAAGTGAGCGGCCGGGAACTGGAATGGTTTTTTGACCAGTTCTTAAAGACTCCCGGAGAGCTGGATTACGCTGTGGATCGGATTCAGTGCCGGGAAATTAAAGAGCCCCAAGGAATCTTTGAGAAGAAAGAAAAAGAAGAAGAAAAAGAAAAGAGAGAGGAAAAACCAAAGCAGGAACCGGAAAAGGGGGAAAAGAAGAAAGGTAAAGAAGAAAAAGAAAAGAAGATGTACCGGAGCGTGGTGGATTTGGTCCGAAAGGGGGATTGGATATTTCCTCAAAAGATTCAGGTGACTTTTGAAAACGGAAGGAAGATGTGGGAGGAATGGGACGGAAAATCGCGGTGGAAACGATTTGTCTACAAAAAGCCTTATAAGATTCAATCTGCCCGAGTGGACCCCCAATCCCAAATGGTTTTGGATATCAGCTATACCAATAATTCACGGACATTGGAACCGCAGACGAAAACACCCCTTAAGTACGCGTTGAGTTGGATGGTGAAATTCCAGCACTTTCTTTCTCTATTTTCGCTGTAAGGAGGGATGAAGTGAAAGTTTTAAAAAGTTACGGCCACGGAATAAAGGAAGCCACTTTACAGCCCAAGATGGTGTTTGTCCTGTGGGTGGTTAATTTTTTATTCGGAGCGGTGTTTTACATCATGATCTCAGGAATTTTATCTGAATTCTGGGGAAAGAGTTTAGCGGCGGAGAAGCTTTTTAAAGAGTTTGATATGAATTACTTTTTCGAGCTGATGGTGCACAAGGAGGCGGCTTTTCAGAGTCTCATCTCGGTGGGGATTTTACTTTTCGGCCTTTACTTTTTAGTCTCCATTTTTCTCTACGGAGGAATCCTTCATACGGTGGATCAGCGTCAGAATTTGGGTCAGGGAAAGAGAGGAAGCTCCAAGAGCGGGAAAAAGAATCAGCGGTTCAGCGGGGTCTTCTTCCAGGGAGCGGGAAAATATTTTGGACGGTTTTTCCGTCTTTATATCTATTCTCTGATTCTCTGGGCCGTGTTTGGGGTTTTGAATGTTTCCATTCATTTTTTCTTTGTTAAGGTGTTGGGGACTCAGAATGCCGGGGAAAAAACCCTGTTTTATCTTTTTTGGGTGAGAGTGGGGATCGGAATATTCCTGTTGTTTCTTGTGTTGATGGTATTGGATTACTCCCGGATTCGGGTGGTGGTTGAGGATACCCGGAAAGTCTTCCGCTCACTTTTACAAGGAATCCAGTTTGTTTTCCAGAAATTGGGGAAGACTCTGGCTCTGTATTCGATGCTGGTTGTTACCGGATTGATTCTTCTGGCGGGGTACTGGCTTTTGAAATCAGTGATTCCCGGTAAAACTCTGGGGTTTGTGCTTTTGGCTTTCCTGGTGGGGCAGGTTTTTATTTTTGCCCGGGGATGGCTGCGGATTATCTTTCAAGCCGCCCAGATGAAATACTTCAAGGTTTCTTCTTGAACCAAACTTTTTCTGAAGAGCGAAGATTTTTTATCAGTGATTTCTTGAATATTTCCCAGGATCTTTTTCATTCTTTTTTCCTCGCCATTAATACCGAAAGATGAGGTCTGCAAGAGAGGCATGAAAATTGCTGGAATCATTTCCAAAACCGTGATGTGTATAAATATCCATACTTATTGAAAGGGGTGAGGGATGGGGGTAAGGAAGCCCCTATCACGGAATTAGAGATGCTTACAAATTGCTGGCTTTCTTGAATTATGATATAAATATATGTATTTTAAAGAAGAGATTATTCTTTTTACAGGAAATTTTCTTATAGATAAACAGACGCCATTCTTCCCCGATTATTGAGGGGAGAAAAAGTGAAGGGATAAACCCCACCGATTGAGTGATGAAAACTGAGAGAAAAGAAAGAACCAAAAAAATACTTTTGGTCGAAGATGAGTCTGTTGTGGCCAGTGATATAAAAAATACCCTGGAGCGCCGGGGTTATGCGGTCCCGTCCATCCTTATTCGAGGAGAAGAGGTTCTGAAAGAGGTTGAAGAGCACCTCCCGGACCTGGTGGTTATGGATATCAAGCTGAAAGGAAACATGGACGGAATCCAGGCTTCCCGGAAAATCCAAAAAAATCTGGATATTCCCATCGTCTACCTCACAGCTCTCGGGGATGAGAAAACCTACCAGAAAGCCCAGAAAACAGAGCCTTTTGGCTATATCTACAAGCCGGTTGAAGAGAAGGATTTAGTGGCCACTGTGGAAACGGCTCTGAGCGAACATAAGCTGCGGAAAAGGCTCAGAGAAAGTGAAAAGAAGTACCGCAGCCTCTTTGAGATGTCCAAAGATGCCATTTACATCACCTCCAAAGAGGGAAAAATCATTGATGTGAACCAGGCTTTTTTAGATCTTTTCGGTTACACCTGGGATCAAATCAAGAACATTAATGTCCGGGAGCATTACCACAATCCTGAAGAAAGAGAAAAATTCCGGAGAGAAATCGAAGGGAAAGGCTTTGTAAAGGATTATCCTGTCAAGCTCAAACAAAGCGATGGGTCCATCCGGGACTGTCTGATTACGGCCACCGTTCGTGAGGATAAAACTGGAAGAATCTTGGGCTATCAAGGAATGATCCGGGATGTCACCGAACAGAAGAAAGCCCAGCAGGAACTGAAAGAATCGGAGGAGAAGTACAAAGCTCTTTTTGAATACTCCAACGATGCGGTGTTTCTTTTGAGTCCCTATGGTGAGCAGATGAGAGTCAACCAAAAGGCTGCAGATTTGCTGGGCTACACCCGAGAAGAACTGAGGGGGAAATCCTTTAAGGACCTCATTGTTCCCTCGGAATACCAAGATGCAGAGAAGAAAAGGAAAGAATTGAGGGAGAAAAAGAGCCTTGCTTCCTATGAGCGGACCGTCCGGAAAAAGGACGGGACCCTGATTCCGGTGGAGGTTAACGTTTCTCTGATTTGTGATTCTGAAGGGAAGCCGCTTTTCATCCAGAGTATTGTCCGGAATGTATCTGAGAAGAAAAAAGCCGAGGAAAAAATCAAGAAGTCTCTTGAGGAAAAGGAAGCCCTTCTGAAAGAGATTCATCACCGGGTAAAAAACAACATGCAGATCATATACAGCCTGTTGAACATCCATTCCCGCAGGGTCAAGGATGAAGAATCCCTGAGAATATTAAGGGAAAGCCAGAACCGCATCCGCTCCATGGCTCTCATCCATGAAAAACTTTATAAATCAAAAGATTTAGGCCACATTAACTTTGCCTATTACGTTCAGAGCTTGATTACGCATCTTTATCATACCTTCAACCTCAGTCCTTCTCGAGTGAGGTTGAAGACGGATGTGGAGGAGGTGAATCTGGACATCCATACCGCTATTCCCTGCGCCCTTCTCTTGAATGAGCTGGTTTCCAATGTGCTGCAGCATGCTTTTCCTGAAGGAAGGAAAGGGGAGCTCACGGTCCAAATGAAGAAAGAAAAAGAAGAGAATGTTTTCCTCATGGTGGCCGATAATGGAGTGGGGATACCCCAAGATATGGATGTGGAAAACCCTGATTCTTTCGGGTTAAAACTTATCCAGGATCTGGTGACTCAGCTTAAGGGAAAAATCCAGTTTGAAAGGCACCAGGGGACCACTGTGAAAGTTCGCTTTGGGGGCGGGTCAAAGTAGCTTGTAAGAAAGAGGAATGGGGTCGTGTCTTACATTATCACATTTTCCCCTGAAATGAATTTGTTGAGTAAGAAAGGGAGACAGGATTTTGTGGGGATGAGAGAAAGTCCTGATTTCCGTGATGACCCCTCAATCTAATCGGTTACTTACACTGTTTCCCCAGGTGATGGGTGAAGATCCTTGGTTATTGTTTGTTTGGGGAAATGATGCCCTGCTCTTCAAGGAAAGAAATCACCATGTCCCGGCTCTCCTGGATATCCTTTTCTCCGGTATCGATTATCAGTTCGGGATGGAGGGGATCCTCATAGGGAGCAGATATGCCGGTGAACTCCTTAATTTCGCCCTGGCGGGCCTTTTTGTAAAGCCCCTTGGGATCCCTTTGTTCCGCTAAATCCAGGGGTACCTTGACGAGGATTTCGATGAATTCCTTCTCGGCCAGGAGTTGGCGGGCTCTGTCCCGGTCCGCGCGGTAAGGGGATATGAAAGCGGTCATAGTGATGATTCCGGACTGGGCGAAAAGATGAGCCACTTCTCCGATGCGGCGGATGTTTTCCTCTCTGTCTTCAGGAGAAAACCCCAGATTTTTGTTGAGGCCGTGTCGGATGTTATCTCCATCCAGAACAAAACTGAGGAAACCTCTCTGGAAAAGCCTTTCTTCCACCGCATGAGCGATCGTGGATTTCCCAGAGCCTGAGAGTCCCGTGAACCATAGGACCACTCCCTTCTGCTGAAGGAGCCGCTCCCGGTCCTCCTTGGTCACCTCTCCCTTATGCCAGCTGATGTTGGTGGCTTTCTGTTTGGTCATGAGAATTCTCCTGTCCTATTTTTTAGGCTTGGCTGAGTTTTTGAAGTAATCCATGAGAATGTCGATTACCTGAGGACGGCTGAATTCTTTGGGAGGTTTCTCTCCATTTTTCAGCATCTCTCTCAGTTTGGTCCCGCTGATAAGAACCCGGTCTTCTTTTTGATGGGGACATGTTTTCAGGGAGGCCATTCCGTCGCATTTACGGCACCAGAAAGTCCAGTCGATGTTGAGGGGTTTGATATGAAGCTCTTCCTCATCCAGTTCATCGAAAATTTTCTGGGCATCAAAGGGCCCGTAGTAATCCCCGACTCCGGCGTGGTCGCGGCCGACGATGAGATGGCTACATCCGTAGTTCTGGCGGAAAATGGCATGAAGAACCGCTTCCCTGGGACCCCCGTAGCGCATCTCCATGGGGTAGACTTTGAGGACCACCTTTTCCCGGGGAAAGAAGTTATCCAGAAGGACCTCATAGCACTTCATCCTCACATCGGCGGGAATATCTCCGGGTTTGAGTTTTCCCACCAGAGGATGGATCAGGATGCCGTCGCTGACTTCCAGGGCAATTTTAGTGCAGTATTCATGACTTCGGTGCATGGGATTTCGGGTTTGAAAAGCGGCGATGAAGGACCATCCCCGTTCATTGAATATCTTGCGGGTCTCCGCGGGCCGCCCGTATTGACTGCCGAATCGTTGGGGGTAGGGTCCTTCACTGAAAGCCTTCACCGGTCCAGCCAGGAGAATATCGTTTTGGGCATAGACCTTGGCCACTCCCGGATGAGATTCGTCTTCAGAGCGGAACACATTTTTGGCTTCATGTCTTTTGTCGTAAGTGTACTTTTCTTCGACAGTCATGCTGCCCATCACTCGGCCGGATTCTTGGTCCACCAGAGCCGCCTCCTTCCCCAGGGATAATCTGTCAGCTTGATCTTTGGGAACGGAGAGAGTGATGGGGATAGGCCAGAGAGTCCCGTCAGCCATTTTCATATCCGAGACCACACTCTGGTAGTCGCTTTTTCCCATAAATCCTTCCAGAGGGCTGAAAGCCCCCGCGGCCATCATGATGAGGTCGGAAGTCTCTCTGGAGGAGAGATAGACCTTGGGAAGAGATTGAGCTTTTTTTTGAGCTTCAGTGAGCTCTTCTCCCTCTAACAAAAGGGGCTTCAGCCGGCCCCCGTGAGGGGGAACAAGATTATCGGTCATCAGTGCCTCCCTTTCTTGTGAATGTGATAGTGACTGTATGAGCCAGTCTTTTATAAATCATAGGTATCCCAGGGACTTGAGTCTCCGGCGGATAGCGTCGATTTCTTCTTTGCTCAGACTCCCTTCTTTCATTCTTCCCTCGCTCGTGGATTCATAGCTTGTGGAAACCAGGTCGCGGAGGACATAGACCACAAAATCGGTCACTGAATTGAATCCGCTTCCAGATACAATCTCGGAGAGTCGGTTGTAGAGAGTCCCCGGAATTTTGATGGTGACTTTGCTGGCTGTGGATTTAGGGGTATTTTTGTCTTTGAAACTCATATAACACTCCTTTAGGAGTGTACAATATAGTTTTTTTATATTCAGATGTCAACTATAAAATTGGTTTTTTTTTGACACAGAGATTTTATCATGGTATAAGCTTTTATCTCAAAATTGATGGAACTCTTCATCCAATCACCCGAATTTTTATCCAGAGGATGGGGGATCTCCAACTCAGTCAACCGGGTAAAGATTGGATATTCGAAACCATTTCCCCTACCGAGGAGAGTCCTGGAGAAAAAGTTTTTATTGGTGGGATCCTTGTCCGAGGGATGGGGAGTTCCTTTCAAATGAAGGAAGGAGGCGTTTTTATGAGTATGAAAAGATATGGGCTTGGTTTGGGAGTTTTGTTGGTTTTGTTTTTGCTTTTGGGGGGAATATTCGGCTCCGCTCAAGATTATGGAGTTCCCCTGGTTAAGGACAGCCAAAACATCCTGCCGGAAAGAGAAAGGGCCCAGGTGAAAAATGAATGGCTGAAATGGAGGTTGGAACACATCATCCCCCGGCTGATGAGAAGAGAGGGGATCGACATGTGGCTGGTCATCAACCGGGAATACAATGAGGATCCCGTGTACATGAGCCTGGTTCCTGAACCGACCATGAACGCGCGGCGGACCTCCATTTTGATTTTCCATGACCGAGGCCCAGAGAAAGGAGTGGAAAGGCTTTCGGGAAGCTATTACGGGATGGAAGGATGGTACAAATCTACTTGGAAAGATAAGAGCAAAAAGCAGTTTGAGAGTCTGGCCGATGTCATAGAGGAACGGGATCCCCAGAAAATCGGCATCAATGTTTCCTC
Source organism: bacterium (assembly GCA_018335295.1). Lineage (GTDB taxonomy): Bacteria > Acidobacteriota > Aminicenantia > Aminicenantales > Aminicenantaceae > JAGXKI01. Next base: position 7,478 of record JAGXKI010000014.1, read on the forward strand.
CACTTGGTCTTTTGGGGATGGCTTGACCGCCAGCTTAAAAAAGAAGCTGGAAAAGGCTCTGAGTCCCCGGTACACCCGGCGGTTGGTATCCGCGGAAAATCTCTGTGTGGGGTGGCTGGAGACCCGGAGTCCTCAGGAGCTCAGCGTTTACCGGCATATCTGCGGAATCGCCCATGACCTTATCGCTGAGTTCTATTCCAACAGAGTGATCACTCCAGGTATAACCACCACCGATGATGTGGTGTGGTGGATCCGCCAGAAAATCACCGACTTAGGACTGGAAACTTGGTTTCAGCCTTCCATTTCCATCCAGAGAAACCACAAGGAAGGAGCTGAGTCTGAGGAGGAAAAGAAGGTTATCCGCAGAGGAGATTTGCTTCACTGCGATGTTGGGGTGGTTTACCTGGGCTTGTGTACGGATATGCAGTGGCAGGCGTATGTGTGCCGGAAGGGAGAAGAGGAGGCTCCGGAAGGAATCCAGAAAGCTTTGAGGAGGGCCAACCGGGTGGCAGAAATTTTCATGAACGAGTTCAAGGCCGGACGGACCGGCCAAGAGATTACCGACTCAGCCATGGAAAAGGCCACTCAGGAAGGGCTGAGGCCTTTGATTTACTCTCATCCTCTGGGATTGAACGGTCATGCAGCTGGACCTCCCATGGATGCCCGGCCTAGAGAAAGGGCTCCGGAAGGGATTGGAGAGGAAATGAAGTATCCTCTCTATCCCAATACCTGCTACGCCATCGAATTCAGCAGTACAACCCAAGTCCCTGAGTGGGGAAACCAGGATGTCCGGATCGGCTTTGAAGAGGACGGGGTGTTCACTGAAGAAGGATGCCGCTTTATCGACGGACATCAGACCCGACTTCTTCTCATCAGATAAAGGAAACTAAAAAAGAACCAAAAAAGGATCAAAACAGCTTTGGTCCGACCCATTCTTTTACGCATTCTTTTACGGCATTCCGGGAGTGACCCAGAATCCAGCCTTATAAATTCTGGATTTCCATGCCTTCTTTGGAGGGAATGACAAAGATGGATTTTCATTTGTCATGGGTGATGAGATCGCCCTGTGAATTCATAGAGAAATGAGTGTGCTTTTTATTCTGGCTTTAGCTTTGGCCTTGGCCATGGATGCTTTTACGGTGAGCCTGGGGGTGAGCTTCAGTCTAAGAAAAATCACATTGAGACAGGTTTTTCGCATGTCCTTACATTTTGGGTTCTTCCAGTTTTTAATGGCTTATTGGGGATGGCTTTTGGGACAAACTTTCCTGAAATACATTCAGACCTTTGATCATTGGGTGGCTTTCGGCCTTCTCTCTTTTGTGGGAGGAAAAATGATTTATGAATCTTTAACCCGTACCCAAAACTATTCCACAAAGAGGTCCGATCCTACGGCCGGCTTTTATTTGATTTTTCTTTCCGTGGCCACCAGCATAGATGCATTGGCCGCAGGGTTGAGTTTGGCCGCCCTTCATTCTTCCATCTTTTATCCATCTCTGGTTATCGGGATAGTGGCTTTTCTGATGAGCTTCATAGGGGCTCGGATGGGGAGAGTTCTGGGAAGGCTGATCGGCCGACGGGCCGAAATATTAGGGGGAATCATCCTAATCATCATAGGATTAAAGATCTTAAGAGATCATCTTTTTTAGTAAATATCCACCCTCGAAAGGAGGATAAAATGAAAGCAAGTCTCATCGGGATACTGGTCTTGGTGCTGGCGGGAATTCCCGCTTTCGGTAACGGTAAGGGGGATTCAGTCCCCAAAGATTCCTCCCCAAAAAACAACCCGGTGAAGGGGAGCGGGATCATTTTTTTCACCACTGAAGAATTAGAGAAGATCAGAAATTTTTATATCTCCGAAGTTGGATGTGAGTTGTGGCTGGACCAGGGGACCTGCCTTGTTTTCCGCTACGGGAATTTACTTTTGGGATTTTGCAAAGGAGAACAAGCCGATACAGAAAGCACTCTCACCTTTTTCTACCCCAAAAAAGAGGGTGTGGACCGGATGTATGAGAAATTCAAAGACAAAGCCCAATCTCCACCCCAAGAGAATCCCCAATACCGAATCTATCATTTCTATACCCAAGATCCCGAAGGCCGGTCCGTGGAATTCCAGTGCTTCCTTCATCCCCTCGATTGGGAATTTTAAGTGCTGGGCTTTTTTATTCAAGGAGTTAATATTGGCCTCGGTTTCGGCGATTTGTCCTTTTGCGGGGTGCCAGGAAAAAAGAGGGATGAGAAAGGAAATCTCAGAAAGAGAATTCGATGCCCGCGTAGATGGACCTGGGTTTTGCTGGACCGTACACATATCCAGAATCCCTTTCCAACCCTCTGTCCAAGTCTGGCTGGTAGGAGTCCAAGAGATTGTAGGTTCCTAAAAAGAGAATGACTTTATAGTGGGAAGTGATGGGAAAAGGTCTGTGGAGTTTGGCATCCATCACCAGGAAAGGCTGAGTGGTTTCCAGCCTGTCTTCAGGGATGTATCCCGCAAAATGAGGCACTTTCATTTTTCCTGTGTATTCTGCTGACAACTCCACACACAACAGTTTAGAATTGGTGTAGTTCAACCGGGCATATCCATAGGAACCCGGAGTTCTGAAAAAATACTTGGTATGAAAGTCAGGTTCGGGTTTTTCCCGTCGGCTTTTCTGAAAAGTCCAGCCCGCACTCCAGGACAAACGGCTTCCTCGTTTGTACCCCAAATCAATGGACACTCCGTAGACCCGAGAATCAGGACCGTTGATTCGCTCGAAAACAAGGGCGTTTTCTCTGGGGTCGTATTCTTTTTTGGAGAGGGTGAAGCTGTCGGTGAGAAGAGTGAAAAAACCTTCTATGCTGAGCTGTAGAACGTTTTGTCCTATCTGTCTTCCGAAATCGATTCCTGAACTCAAACTGTAAGAGGTTTCTTCCTTTAGGTCTGAGGAGTTTTCGATGATCATTCCTTGCCCTCCTACCTGGGTGATGTGTAGGTCTTCGTTGAATATCTGGGGAGCTCGGAAGCCTGTGGAAAAGGTGGTTCTCCAGGCGATATCCGAAGTGAAATTGACCAGCAAACTCATCCTCGGGTTGAAAATGAAGTGATCCACCATCGAATGCCGGCTCACTCTTATTCCGGCGAGAAGAGAGAAAGTATCACTCAGTTTGACATCATCCTGAAGGAAAAGGCCTAATTCGTTGTATTCATCGTCGATAATCCGGTTGTACCCTAAAGCTTTGTCCTGGAGGTTTTCTCCTTTGAACTGTGCCCCCAGAGTGAAAAGATGGGAATCTGTTTGGTAATTGACCTGGGCGTTGAGGAAAAGAACTGGATTTTGGGTGGCTCCGTAAGCATTGGGATCTTTGTGAGCGCCGTAATAAGTTTCTCTTTTGGCATTCATTATAGAGAAGGAAAGGTTGTAGTAGAGGTTCTGTTTGAGGTAGTGGTCCCAATCAGCAGAAAATTCCACTAAGTCCGACTTGATCCATTCGGCTAGATTGGCTTCATGGGGCGGCTTTTCAAACATGTCTCCTCCTCTTCTTTCTTCGTGTATCCGGAAAAACCCCAATTTGAGCCGCCCTTTGAGCTTGGGAAAATGATTGTACAAATTCAGCCCGAAGGAAGTGTTTTTCAACTTTCCCAGTTCAGAGAAATTATCTCCGTTGAGCTCCACTGGAGCTCTGTTTTTGTAATCGGCAAACAGGAATCCTTTGGTGTTTCCTCCTTCGCTGACCAAAGTGCTGCGGAATCCTACATTGGTGAAGGGATTCCCAGCTATAGATTCCTGGTGCATTTCTACCGAAGTTTGGTTGGATTGAGGTTCCTTCGTGATGACATTGACCACTCCAGCCACAGCGTTGCCTCCGTAAAGCGAGGAACCTCCTCCTTTGACCACTTCAACCCTGTCTATCATTTCTGAAGGAAGCTGTTCCAGACCGTAAACTCCGATCATGGAGCTGAAAACGGGAGAATTGTTAATGAGGATCTGGGAGTATTTTCCTTCCAGTCCATTGATACGGACCTGGGTGAAATTGCAGTTCTGACATTTGTTTTCCACCCTGACTCCCGTGGTCAGAGAGAGGGAATCGGCCAGGTTCTGAGCCTGTTTTTGTTTAATATCCCGGTGAGAGATGACTTCTGTCTTCACAGGGACCTCGGCATAAAGTTTTTCGGTCCGGGTGGCTGTTACCACCACTTCTTCAGAGAGCTTTTTGGAAAGAATGACGTGGAAATGAGTTTTATCCTTTCTCAATTGAAATGAGTCGGATATGAAATCCATGTAATCATCTGCGTAGACTTCGATATGATAATTTCCTTGCTTGATACCCGTGAATTTGAAATGACCGGATTCGTCTGTTGGAACAGATATTCCCAATTCTGGAATAAGCACAATGGCGTTGGGAACAGGCTCTTCGTCCATGTTTTCCACAGTTCCCTGGATCATAAAGGCATTTGCTCTTTTGTGTCGGTGTTGATGCTGTTGATTTTGGGCGAAAGTGAAAGGGGAAATGAGTGCTGTTGTGATTAACAGTATGATGAATGATTTGTGTTTCATTGTTCTCCTCCTTTGACAGTTTTGCTGTGCAGTGATGGATTCTATTGCCTGTTTTTCAGGGTAGAATTTCAAAGATGGAAAAAGTTAAATTTGAGGAGGAGAACGGGAGGAAGGATGAATAATGGAGATATAAGTGTAATGAAATGTTTCAACGGTTTTGAGTGAGCCCAGTATGGAAGGCTGAGGGAGAAAAGCGAAATGAATCTGGCTGGTAGTGAGAGAGGAAGCCTGGAACTGACAGGCTGGACAGTTATCATTCCTGTGGAGGTTTTTATCCGTGTGGAAGAAATTTATAAACAGTGTGACGAAAAGGAATACAAACAGGAATGCCAGATTTAGAGCTCTTTTTCTTCCCTCGATCATTTTTTCAGATTATAGCAAATCCCATCTAGATTCGCAATTATGTGTTGTCTTGACATTTTTTTCTTTTTGTCATTCCTGCAAAGCATGTCCCCGTGAAAACGGGGAGGAGGAATCCAGATATAAGATGAATTCAGTATCTATTTTCGAACTAAGTTTCAGGGGAAAATGTTATAATGTAAGATATGACCCTATTCTTTACAGGTCCAGTTGGATTCCTCCATAGAGAGAAAAACCGGGGGTGCCGTAGCCTTTGATCATCTCGTATTCCTTATCCAACAGGTTTTCCAGGCGGCAGAAGATTTGGAGAGAAGGGCTGAAATCATAGGAGAGGACTCCGTTGACCAGGGGATATCCCGGCATGGTCACAGGCTTGGATACCCATCCCATGTAGAAAAGGTCTTTTCTTTGGCCCATATAGATAAAGGAGAGTGAAAGATGGGCTTTCTGGAGAAAGTGGAGACGGAAATTCCCGGTTAATTTGTGCTGGGGCCTTCTCAGAAGTCGATCTCCTGTTTTTTTGTCTCGGGCATCGGTGTAAGTATAGGAAGAAGAGAGAGAGATTTCATTTATAGGTTGGAATCGGAATGACCATTCGGTTCCCCGGGAATAAGCTTGGGCGACATTGATATAACCTCGGCCGGAACGAAAATCGATGAGGTTTTTGTACTGGTTGGAAAAGTAGGTGGCGGAGAGTTCCAGTTTATCTTGGAAGAGTTTCTGTTCGACGCCCAAGTCCCAGCCTCGAGCTCTTTCTGGATTCAAATCCGGGTTTCCAATAGGCCCCCATAGGGTAGCCGGTGCATAAAGCTGGTAGAGAGACGGAGATTTAAAAGCCGTTCCCAGGGTGGCTTTGAACCGGGTTCCCGTGCTTTGGATGAGGTAAGAAGGGGCGACCCGGTAGGTGAGGGCGGTTCCGGCCTGGCTGTGGTAGTCCAAACGCCCCCCAATGGTGAAAAAGAAGCGCTGAGCCCTTTGCATCTGGTCCTGAATATAGATGCCTATGTTGCGGGCTGTTTGAGAGGGGAAAAGACTGGAAAAAGATCCAAAAAGGCTCTGGGAATGATATTCGGATTGACCTTTTTCTTCCTGAAATTCCACTCCCCAGGTGAGAGTGTGGGTAGGGTGCAGGAGGAGGTTGTTCTGCCAGTCCAGATTCCACTTGCTGCTATGATATTGGCTGTTAGAGGAATTGTAGGGATGGGAATCATCGGTCGGATTCTGGTGGGTCCGGTCAAAGCCTACATAGGAAATAGAGAGCTTTTGTTCCCATCGGTTGTTGATAAATTCACCGTGGAGCTGTCCTTTCACAAAATGGTTGTTGTATTTTTGGGTGTAGTTGGGATCGTCTCCGTAGGGGCCTCCGTAATTGTCGAGCTCTGTTTCGGAATTGGTGGAACGAAGGATCAGGTCGAAATCCAGGTTAGAGGTGAGGGAGGCTCCGAGGCGGGCTGAGAGATTCAGGTTTCGGTAGCCATCTCTTTCCTCGTTTCCTTCATACAGGGTGTTGGCAGCCGAAAAGCCTTGAGTCCGGGAATGGGAAGCTCCCAGAGAATAGTGAAACCAATCTGTGCTCCCGCTGAGGCGGGCCTCTCCGGAGAAAGTTTCATAGGAACCTCCTTGAGTGCGGAGATGGAGAGAGGGTTTTCCCTTTCCTTTTTGGGTGAGGATGTTGATGACACCTCCCATGGCGTCGGACCCGTAGAGAGTGCTTTGGGGGCCTCTGAGGATTTCTACCCGTTCCACGTTTTCTACAGTCAGATGAGCCAGGTCGTAAGAACGGGCTGGAGTGATGGGATCGTTGACTTCAACCCCGTCTATCATCACCAGGGTGTGTTCGGAATTGGCGCCGCGTAGAAGAATGGAAGACGCACTTCCTCGTGGCCCGCTCTGGGTTACATGAAGTCCCTGGATTTCTTTCAGAGCTTCCACTACGGTGGACTTTTTGCTTTGTTCGAGTTCTTCCTGGGTGACCACGGTGATGGAGCTGGCCACCTCCTGGCTGGGAGTTTCCACACGGGTGGCTGTGACCACGATTTCATGCTGGAGAGATGAAGATTGGGATTTTGCTTTTTGAGAATCGTCTGAAGATTCATCTCCTATAAGAAAAGGAGAAAAGAGAAGGGCGAAGACGAGGACCACACAGTAAATTTTGAAACGCATCGTTTAAACCTCCTATCATATATGTCCCCGCTTCGAGTGGAAAATTCTGTTTTGGTGGGTTGGTGTTAACAAAAAAAGAGCCCCAACCTTCCACCCGAAGATGGGCTGAGGAGTTTGAGGAAGGTGTCCTGACTCGCGGTTCTTCCTCGCTCCCGGCCTTCCCGTCCTCCCACGGAGGACAGTGGCATTTCGGGAACTCGTCGCCGCTTACAGTAGCGGGGGCTGTGTCCGATTCTCACGGACTTCCCTTCACTTCAAACTCTTATCCTTAAAAATCCTGATTTTACCAGGCTAATTAAGGAAAATTTATTCTATCTTCCTGGAAAGGGAATGTCAAGCTGATTCTTGCGTTACTTGCGTTGATAGCGTTGATTGCGTTACTTGGGTTACTTGCGTTGATTGCGCTTAAAGAAAGCGAGAAAGGCGAGAAAAGAAAGAAGAGTTTATTGCGTTTATCTAGTCTATCTGGTCAATTTCGTCTGTTTGGTTGATTCAGTTGAATTCACTCAACTTTAACCTCAACCTCAACCTGAACCTATATTCTTCTCAACCTAAACTTATTGACAGTTTAACAATAAAGCAATTCAACGGTGAATCTTTTTGACTTTTGAGTTTTGAATTTTGAATAAACTCTATGTGAGATCGGTGCCTGTGGTGGTCATGGTGAGTTTTCCGTGTTTCACACTTCGGGTGCTCAGGAGTTCATTGGCGATTTTCTTCAACACCGAGCTTTTCCCTTTGAGGATGATGACCTCCAGGCAGTTATGATGATCCAGATGAATGTGGGTGGAGGTAATCACGGCATTGATATGTTGATGCTGGATATGGGTGAGGGTTTCAGAGATCTCTCTTCGTTCGTGACTGTAAACCAGATTGAGAATGCCAACGGTTTCCTTTTCTGGAGCCTTCCATTCTTCGGATACCAGGCGGTCTCTGATGAGGTCACGGATGGCTTCGGAGCGGGTCTTGTACCCCATCTTTTCGGTCAATTCATCAAATTTTTCCAGAAGTTCATCTTCCAATGAAACACCAAACCGAGTGACTTTGCTCATTTTATTCCTCTCGGATGAGTTGATTTGTCATGTAGATTGATTTGAACATAATATTCTTCAAGGGAAAAGTCAAACTATTTGCGTTCATTGCGTTGATTGCGTTTGTTGCGCCTAAAGAAAGCGAGAAAGGCGAGAAAAGAAAGAAGAGTTTTTTGCGTTTATCTAGTCTATCTGGTTAATTTCGTCTGTTTGGTTGATTCAGTTGAATTCACTCAACTTTAACCTCAACCTCAACCTCAACCTCAACCTCAACCTTAACCTGTATTAACTCAACCTCAGCTTATTAACAGTTTAACAATAAAGCAATTCAACAGTGAATCATTTTGGAATTGGGGTCAGACCGAATATAAACATCTGATAATAATAGAAATAAGCAATAATCAGTGGAGCAATTCAACAAGGAATCTTTTTGACTTTTGAATTATTTTGGTTTGGGGTTGACATTTCCTCAATTGGTGTTATTATTTTTAAGTCCGTAACACTTCTTAGGAGGAGTTTTTTATGTCCGGCACAAAGAAAATTTTAATCCTTTTATTTTTATCTGTATTTTTGTGCCTCCCTCATTTTGCGGATGAAACCAAGGATTCAGATGAACAGAAAAAAGAAAAGAAATCGGTGATTCATCCTCATGAGGAAGTGGTGGTCACCGCCACCATGACCCGCAGGATGGTTAAGGATTGTTCTGCTTCGGTAAGTGTGGTCAATGCAGATGATATCCAGGCCATTCCAGCCAGCAATGCGTTGAACCTTTTAGAAAATTTTCCAGGCATTTATGTTCGCCGGACCGGTTATTTCGGAAGGGCTGATATAGATATAAGGGGGATCGGACAGAGAGGACGGCGTATCGCGGTTCTAGTGGACGGCCGCCCTGAAAAGATGGGATTGTTCGGATGTACTGTGACCCATACCTTTCCTTTAGACAACGTAGAAAGAATTGAAGTGGTTCGAGGGGCCTCCTCGGTTCTTTACGGGTCAGAGGCTTTAGGGGGCGTGGTAAATATTATGACCCATATGCCTGAAGAAAAATTTGAGACCGATTTCACGGCTTCCTATGGAAGTTTTGATACCCGACAGTTCAACTTCCGTCATGGGGGGAATTTAGGCAAACTCAGCTATTTTTTCACCTTGGATCGGCGAAGCAGCAACGGTCACCGGGAGAACGCGGGTTACGAGGGAAATGCTTTGACTGGAAAGGTTGAGTATCAGTGGACAGAAAAGATGAACATGAGCCTGCAGATGAAGTATTTTGACGGCCGAAAATATGAAGCCGGGCCTCTGGATCATCCTCTGACAGATTTCTGGAACGATTATGAAAGAGGGGCTGTGGATTTCAGCTTCCAGCGTCAAGGAGAAAAGGATGAAGTACTTTTAAAGCTTTACCGGAATTTTGGACACCATCAATTCTCCGATGGTTGGCATTCCAGAGATTATGTGGATGGTGGAGTGGTCCGTTACACCAGCCGCCGCATCGCCAACAATGAACTCACCCTGGGCGCCGATTTCCGGCTTTTGGGAGGGAAAAGTTACAATTTTCCTCGGGGAAGCTGGGAGAAAAACGAGCAGGCTGTGTTTTTCCGGGATCAATATGTTCTCTGGGAGAAATGGATTCTTTCCGGAGGAGTCCGCCTCCACAGAGATTCCCTTTATGGATTGGAAGTGGCCCCTCACTGGGGATTGGTCTACCAGCTCAATGATTCCACTTCGTTGAGAGGAACTATCAACAAGGGATTCCGTTCTCCTCAATTGAATGAAATCTTCATGTTCCCGGCCGCCAATAAAAACCTGGAACCGGAAAGAGTTTGGAATTTCGAAGTGGGTTTCAGCGAGCAGTTGGCTCCCTGGCTGAATCTGGACGGAGCCTATTATTATATGAAAGGCTCCAACCTTATAGAAATGAGTCAAAACCCATCCCCTCCTCCTTTTTATCAATTCATGAACACCGGCGAGTTTGTATTCCAGGGAGGCGAATTCAGTCTCCAGGCGAAAATAGCCCCGAATATCTCAGGACTCCTCTTTTATACCTACCTGGATCCCGGCAATAAAACCAAAGGCCGGCCCGGCCATAAATTGGACTTTTCCTTTCGTCTGAGGGAAAAGTCTTTTTATGCTTCTCTTCAGGCACAGTATGTGACCGACTATTATGCCGGAGATTTTGCCACTCGAGCTCTCCCCAGCTACTTTCGCCTCAACTCCCGGTTGAGCTACAAACTTTCTTCCCATTTGGAAGTATTCCTGGAAATGAACAACCTCTTCAACCAGAAATACAATATTTATGTTTCCATTCCGGGAGTGGCTTCCGGAGTCTATCCTATGCCTCAGAGAAACCTGAATCTGGGAATCAAGATTAAACAATGAGATATAGCGGACGGGACCTGCTCTTAGGAGGGTTATTTTTAGCTCTGGCTTTGGTTGTGCCCGTCCTTTTTCATGCCGTGGGTTTGGGGAGTGCTTTTCTGCCCATGTTCTTTCCTATCCTCATTACAGGTTTTCTGGTAGCCTGGCCTGTTGCTGTGGTGGTGGGGTTTATCGCACCTTTGTTTTCGGCCTTGCTGACCGGAATGCCCCCCCTGTTTCCTCCGGTGGCTTTCATCATGATGGCAGAAGGATTGTTTTTAGCTGGAATCCCAGCCCTTCTCTACCAGAGGTATCGATGGAATCTTTTGGTCACTCTGGTCATCACCCTGTTGGTGGACCGATTGGTGCTTTTGGGAGGAGTTCTCATGGCTTCCCGGTGGCTCCATCTGCCGGAAGGAGTGCTGGGTTTGGCTTCCCTCATCCGGGGCCTTCCAGGAATAGCTCTTATCCTGGTGCTTATCCCTCCCCTGGTTAAAAAACTTCAACAGAGGATGTCTTTTTTGTGTGTAATGGAGTGAAAATAAAAGAGGCGGACCAATGAATCGAAAGGAATTTTTTGATCGTATGGCTTCGGATTGGGAAAAGGAACACCGGTGCCAGAAAGAACAGGCGAAACTGGAAAAATTGGCCGGTTATTTCCCCCTCTCTCAAGGGCATTGGGTCCTGGATGCAGGCTGCGGGACCGGCCGACTCATTCCCTTTATCCGGAAGTCTATCGGAACCCAAGGAAGTTTGGTGGAAATGGATTTTTCCAGGGAAATGCTGAAAATCGGCCAAGAAAAATATTTTTCAGAAAATACGGGATTTGTTCAATCGAATGCCCAGACGATTCCTCTGCAGAATGATAACTTTGATGTGGTGATTTGTTTTGCCCTGTTTCCTCATCTTTCTCAGAAGGAGAAGGCTCTCAAAGAATTCCGGCGTGTGTTGAAACCTCAGAGTCCTTTGGTCATCGCTCATCCCATGAGTCGGGAGGAACTCAATCGATTCCATTCCCATGTGAAAGGTCCGGTCGCTCAGGATTTTCTTCCCGATAGGAGAGAAATGGAACAATTGTTTTCGGCAGCCCGTTTCCACAATCTATCAATCAAGGATGAACCCTCTCTTTACATTGCTCAAGCTACAGCATGAACTCGGTTTCTTCTTTTCGCAAACAAGGCAAGAATTTTTTTCAACGTCTGGATCCCCGGGTAAAAATCATTACCTTCACTGTTTTTATCCTGTTCATCGGATTGACTCCACCGGGTGACTTTTATAAATTTTTGGCTTATTTGTTTCTCCTGGGGGTCTTTTTTACTCTCTCTTCTGTTCCTTTCAAGAGATGGGTTTCCCGTTTGGCGCTTATTTTTCCTCTGCTTGCTTTTATCGGGCTTTCTGTAATTCTTTTTAAACAGGATCCTCAATGGACCCGAGGGGAGATCTTGTGGAATCTGGGAGTGAAAACAGTACTCATTTTTATGAGTGTTCTTCTTCTGGTCCTCTCCACCGGGTTTTACCGCTTGGTTAAGGGCCTGGAACTTTTGAAAGTTCCTTCCCTGGTTATTTCTGTGGTTACATTTGCCTACAGATACAGTTTTCTTTTGAGTCAGGAGGCTGAGAGCATGAGAAAGGCCAAGCTGTCCCGTAGTTTTGGCAGAAGAAAAAAGACCCAGGAGGTCAAGACTCTGATGCATATGGTGCCTCACTTATTTTTCAGAACCTTTGAGAGAAGCGAACGGATCTATGCGGCCATGCTTTCGAGAGGATTTGACAGGAAAGTGAAAACCCTCATTCTCTTCCGTATGAAAACGGAAGATTGGATTTTTGGTTTTCTTTTTTTCCTTGCTCTGGGGTTAATCAGAGGGATGTTATGAAGAAGAAAGCGGTGAGAATTCAGGATTTGAGTTTTTCTTATCCCGACAAAAGCGCTGCTCTGGACCGTATCAGTTTTTCTGTTTCTTCAGGAGAGAGTCTGGGAATCATTGGCCCCAACGGAGCTGGAAAATCCACTGCGCTCCTCCATCTGAATGGAGTATTGAAAGGGAAGGGAGAAGTCCGAATACTGGGAGAAAAGGTCCATAAGGGAAATCTCAAGTGGGTCCGGTCCAGAGTGGGGATTGTTTTTCAGGACCCCAATGACCAACTGTTCATGCCCACTGTTTTCGATGATGTGGCTTTCGGTCTTTTAAACCTGGGCTGGGAAAAAGAAGAAGTGCAGAACCGGGTTCAGAGGGTATTGAAAAATCTGGGTTTGGAAGGGGTCCAGGATCGGAATCCATCTCACTTGAGTTTCGGAGAAAAGAAGAAAATCTCTTTGGCCACGGTCCTGGTTTTAGAACCGGAGATTCTTGTCTTGGATGAACCCACAGCCAACCTGGATCCAGGGTCCCGAAGAAATTTCCTGGAGATCCTGGAAGGAATCCCCAAGACCAAAATCATGGCTACCCATGATCTGGATTCGGTGTGGCAGCTTTGTTCCAGGGTCCTGTTAATGAACAAAGGAAAAGTGATCGCTCAAGGAGAAAGTAGAGAAATACTGGAGGATGAAAAACTTTTGGAGCAAAACAATCTGGAAGTGCCCCATCGGCTTCTTTTGGAAAAAAAAGAGTGACCTGGGAAAGTTGAGGTTGGGGGATCGTCAGCATGCTGATTTAACCCATCGAGGACTCGGAGGGGAAAAGCTCCGCTTTCCCCCTTCCGACGGTCGCTCATGCTCCCTGCCTCCCTTCTCGGGCTTACGCCCTGCGACCAAGGGGGGCCACATACCCCCTTGGAACCCCCACTGATTTGTGAACATTCACAAATCAGTCAAATCAGCTCCCATTCGGACTTCACTCCCTTCTCCTTCGGAGAGGAACCATGCCCGTTCAAACCTCATAGGGGCTTCCTCATCCCCCATCCTCATCCTTAAGATTAATATTAAAAATGAGGTTTTTTTGAATGGAATTAGGGAAAAAAAGGCTGTCCTGGGGAAGGACAGCCTTAAGGGGATGAATTAAAGAGTTAAGGGTTTTATGGTAAACCCTTTAAAAAAAGGGATAAAAAGGAGGGGAAATCTTGGGCCTGATGTGGAATCATTTTTTTCTTTTTCATTTCACTTATATATACGTAGAAGAAGGGGTTTTGGTTGCTTTTTTTTAAAAAAAAATAATTTTTTTCTTTGAATACAGAGCGTTTATTTTTATGATTATGGAAAAAAGCGCTTTTCAGTAATTGATGTTCTTTATTTAAGCTGTGAGTCTCCAGAAAGAGGTAAATCTTTAAAAGGAAAGAACTTAGAAAAAAATTTTAAAGGGAAGCTTTAAACTCAATCGATTACATAAATATTATAACACAATTAATTTTCAGAATTCAACAAATTTTTTAAAATTCCTTAAAATTTCCTATTTATCCCCCCAATTTTACATTTTTTGGCTCATAATAGAGGGTTTTTTGCAGGTTTTTTCTTTATAATGAAGCGAGAAAGGCGATAATTCCGTTGATCTGGTCTATTTCGTCTATATAGTCTGTTTGGTTTAAGGAAAGCGATAAAGGCGAGACGGGCGAGAAAAGAAAGAAGAGTTTATTGCGTTGCTTGCGTTTGTTGCGTTGATGGAAGGCAAGAGAAGCGAGAAAGGCGTTAATTGTTTATTTAGTTATTTGGTCTTTTTGGTTGATTCAGTTGAATTCACTTAACCTGAACCTTAACCTTTATTCTTCTTAACCTCAATCTCTCTTCATTTTTTGACTCTGAAAAGGGACTTTTTTAGAATGAGTTTTTTATGAATAAAGCAAAGGAGAGCGGCCATGGATAAGGAATCTTTCAGAGAGTTTGGGTATAAGTTTGTGGACTGGGTGGTTGATTATCTGGATGGAGTGGAAAAGTACCCGGTTCGTCCCCCCGTGAAGCCAGGGGAGATTCGGAGCCAACTTCCCTCTAAGGCTCCGGCTCAAGGGGAATCTATGGAGACAATCTTTGAAGACTTTAAAAAAATCATCCTTCCCGGAATCACTCACTGGCAGCATCCTTCCTGGTTTGCTTATTTTCCGGCTAACAACAGCCCTCCCTCGGTCTTGGCTGAGATTTTAACTGCGGGCCTAGGAGCTCAGTGCATGGTTTGGCAGACCTCACCGGCGGCCGCTGAACTGGAAGAAAGAGTGATGGAATGGTTGAGGGGAATGCTGGGCCTTCCTGAAGGGATGGCCGGAGTGATTCAGGATACCGCTTCCACTTCCACTCTGTGTGCCCTGCTGACAGCCAGGGAAAAAGCTACCGGTTATTTTTCCAATGAGAAAGGCCTGAAGGACCGGCTGAGGGTTTATGCTTCGGAGGAAGCTCATTCCAGTGTGGAAAAGGGGGTAAAGATTGCCGGGTTGGGCCGAAAGAATATCCGGTCTATCCCCACCGATAGCGCTTTGGCCATGGACCCACAAAAACTGGAAGACTCTGTGGAGGAGGATAAAAGGAAAGGTCTGGTCCCTGCCTGTGTGGTGGCCACTCTGGGCACCACCTCTTCCAGTGCCATGGATCCTATGAAACCTCTCGGTCAAATCGCTCACAAACACGGTCTCTTTTTCCACGTGGATGCCGCCTATGCAGGCACAGCCGCTCTTCTGCCAGAGAAAAAATGGATGATGGAAGGAATTGAATTTGCGGATTCCTTTGTGTTCAACCCTCACAAATGGATGCTCACCAATTTTGACTGTTCCGCTCACTTTATTAAAGACCCTGAGGCCTTGATCCGTACTTTTGAGATTCATCCCGAGTATTTGAAAACAGGAGTGGATGCCCAGGTAAAAAATTTCCGGGACTGGGGAATCCAGCTGGGAAGACGGTTCAGGGCTTTGAAGTTATGGTTTGTGCTCCGCTTTTACGGCCTAGAAGGGATCCAGGAGATGGTCCGGGAACACATCCGGCTGGCTCAGATGTTTAAATCCTGGGTGGAGGCTGATGAGCGCTTTGAACTCATGGCTCCGGTACCGTTGAGCCTGGTGTGTTTCCGCCTTCATGATGGACGCAGTAATCAGGAACTGGAGGAGCTGAACAAGAAACTTCTGGAGAGGATAAACCAAACAGGAAAACTCCTTCTCACTCACACCAACTTAAATGGAAACTATGTGCTGCGGATGTCCATCGGGTCCCGGACCACCGAAGAAAGACATGTCTGGGAAGCATGGAAAGTGATCCAGGAACAGGCGGAAAAAATAGTATAAAAATTAATTTATTTTTGGTTTGAAAGCCATCCGGTTTGGATATCCGTTTTGACGTCTCCGTTGAGATAAGGCTTGAGGTCCAGAATAGGGGTGCCTTCGATCATATCCAGGCCTTCCACTTGGAGGATATTTTTCTGCCGGTGAATAAGTTTCACGATGGTCAGACCCACGGGGTTGGGTCGGTGGGGGCTTCGGGTGGCGAAGACTCCCCTTTTTTGGCGGTCCGAAGGGGGGTAGGCGTAGAGAGAGGAATCGGAAGATTTGTGGAATGCGAAAATGACGTAGAGATGGGAAAATCCATCCACATCCTTCAGTCCGTTTTCATAATCCTTGTAAATCTCCAGCTCTCCCTTTACCGGAGGATGTTCCCGGTGAGGTCCCGACCGGTGTGTTCCTTTTTTTTTGACGGGAGAATGAACCACACCGATAGGTTTAAATTTGATTTCCATAGAAGCCCTTTTGAAAACCCAGATACTTCCGTAATCCCTCTAGATTTGAGGAAGGGGAGAGATAGAAGAGATGACTGTGGCAGCGGCAGTCGGATGAGCCAAATTTTATTACCGGCTGGGATGCGTCACTGGTGTGTTCCTTGATCCGGGTTACAGTTCCACATTCATCCAAATCCTCGGGTTTGACCCAGGCTTTTTCCACCTCCGCCTTTTGGAGGAGATAATCTATGTGCCAGTAAAATTTTTTCTCTCTGCGAAAATGCCTTTGGAGCCTGGGTAGAAGGTCTTTTTGGGCCCGGCCCACATACAGGTAAGTGCCTGCAGGGAATCGGAAAGGGGAAAGTCTTCCTGGCTGGATGGTGCAGTTTTGATTGAGCCTGATCACCAGCACATAAAGGCCCTTATCCTCTTTAAAGAAGTTACTTCTCATTCACATAGGTGAGCCATTTTTGGTATTTTTGGGTTTTCCCACTCACGGCATCCATGTAGGTTTCGGATAATTTTTTGGTGATTTCTCCGATTTTTCCGTCTCCAACCTTAAATTCTTTCATCTGATTTGAAGAATCGGAGTCGTCGGTGACCCGGACGATGGGAGCAATCTGAACCGCGGTCCCAGAAAAGAAAGCTTCATCAGCCTGGGTGAATTCTTCTTTGGTGATAGCTCCGATGGTGGTTTTTATCCCCAGGTCATGGGCTATTTCCAGAACGCTGTCCCGGGTGATTCCTTCCAGAATGGATTCCGATTGATGGTTTGTTTTGAGGACCCCGTCTTTGACAATGAATATATTTTCGCCGGGACCTTCTGCCACATTCCCTTCCAGGTTAAGGAATACCGCTTCATCAAAACCTTTGGACCGGGCCATCAGCCCACAGATGGTGGATTGGACATAGATTCCGCCCAGTTTAGCGGTCATATCGTATTGACTGTGATGGATCCGTCTCCAGGGGAGGATGTAAACATGGACGCCTGTCGTGGATTTTTCCCCCAGATAAGCTCCCCATTCCCAGGCTGATATCACCAGTTCCACGGGACAAAATTGGGGAACCAAACCCAGATTCCCGTAGGAGTAGTAAAGGAGAGGGCGGATGTAGGCCGCATCCAGTTTGTTTTCTTTCATCACCGCTATGATGGCTTCAGTGATCTGCTGTTTGGTGTAAGGGACATCCATCATCAGGACCGATGCGGAATTCATGAATCGGTCCACGTGTTCCGGGAGGCGAAAAATACCCGCTCCTTGAGGAGTTTTGTAGGCACGGATTCCCTCGAAAACCGAACTTCCGTAGTGGAGGGCGTGGGTCATGGCGTGTACACTGGGTTGAGACCATTCGTAAAATTTTCCCATGTACCAGTATTTTTTTGCTTTAGGAAAATGTGAGTTATCAAACATAATGACTCCTTTTTATTTTTATGAATGGTTCTTTATGAAACCTATGTTTGTGATTTTGAATCAATCCTTTCTTTATCATTTTTTCACCGCCTTCAGGACCACAAAACCACCCTTTGTGTAGCCCTTTTGAGGCGGCTCCACCTCATGAATATGAGGAGGAGAATGACACAAGGTTTGCCAAGCGGTTTTGAATTCCAGATGGGCTTTAGGGAACATCTCCAGAATTTGAGAAACAGAGTAAAAATGGGCGGCGTGGTAAAACTGACTCCGGGAAGCCTTTTGTCTGTAGAATTTTCCCCACGAGCTCTCTTTATTGATCATGGCCACGATCAATTCCCCACTTTGTTGGAGTGTTTCATGGGCCTGTTCAAGCAATTTCAAGGGATCCTGAACAAAGCATATTGTTATCACAATTGAAATAAAATGAAAAGTTTCTTTTTGAAAGGGAAGGTTTTCTCCTCTTCCCTGGACTACCTTTATGTTCCGGCTTTGAGCCATCCGGAGCATGTTCAGTGAGGGGTCCAGGCCGAGGGGAACGGAGAAGGGCGCCGCGAACCTCCCTGTTCCCACCCCGATTTCCAGGCCTAGCCCCCGGTCAGGCAAAGATTTTTCCAAAGTTTGGAGTTCTGAGTGGTAGACCTCTGGATGACATTCATACCACTGGTCATATTTTTCCCAGTTCTGGTCGAAAATATTCACGCTGTCCTGTTTCATTTTTTAGGTTTAAGGGTAAACTCCCACGAGCACCATACATCCGGGGGATGAGGATCTGGGGGGCATACCAAGCACCGGGTTTCAATCTCAGAGTCTATGGTCCGGGCGAACCCGGAGTACTCCGCGATACCTACGGATTTGCAGGGAAAATCAGGAAGTCCTTTTCGTTTTCGTGCCTCCTGGACCCGGCACCGTTTCATCCGGAAGACACAGCGTTGGTCGCTCACTTCATCTACTTCTTGAACATTGATATGTGCGTACAGTCTGAACTTCAAAGCCTGGATGAGAGCGGGAATGCCTCCCCCCGGCTTCATATTCAGTCGTTTCATGATTCTTTTGGCTTCAATGACGGTGAATTTTTCCCAGGCTTTCCGGTCCAGTTCCAAGGCCGCCTCCATCCCGTATTTCTCTTCTACCGCTTGAAACCAGAGCCCGTCATGGGCCAACCAATTTTTGGAAGCATCGGTTAAGAATTCGCGGAGTTCCTGTGAAGTCAAATCTTTAATTTCTTTCATAATGTTTTCTTTACCCTTTGAAAATTAGCCTGAAATATTCATAAAAAAGGCCGATACTTATTTTCAAAAATAACTCAGTCAATTCGGTTCATAATAGACCGAATCCTGGTGGGGGACATACTTGATTTTCCCATCCTCAAGGAGAAAATTTAGATATTTGAGGATTTCATTTTGATGTTTGCCCAATGAAGCGGAGATATCAGAGAGAGTCACCGGCCTCCGACGGACCAAGGAGAGGATGGCCTCTTCCAGGTCTTGGGAAGGTTGAGTCTGTCCTTTTTTATGGAATTCAGCAATGATTTCACAGTGGGCTCCCAGTTCATTTTTTATCTCTTCAATTTTCTCCGGAGTTAAGGGCCGGGCATATTCTTCGGCCGGAGGACGAATCACTGTATTGAGCTGAACCTTTTCTGGTTGAATTTCGGATATGACCTGCTTGAGTTTTTGAATATGAGGGGGAGAGTCATTGATCCCTTTAATCAGCATCACCTCGAGCCAAATGGAACCCTGGAAATTTCCCCGGAATGTTTTCAGCCCTTGGATGCATTTGTCCGCGGTGATATGGGGATGAGGTCGGTTGATTTGAGAGAAAAGACGCTGGGTGGCTGCATCCAGGGAGGGTACCACAAGGTCCGCCGACTTCAGGGCTTTTCTTACTTCTTTTCGGTAGAGGAGAGTGGTGTTGGTGAGTACGGCCACAGGGATGCGGGTGAATTTCTTGATTTCTCTAATCAACTCACCAATCGAAAAGTTGAGGGAAGGTTCTCCGGAACCGGAAAAAGTGATGTAGTCAATCTGCTGGCCGGATTGGATGGCTTTTCTGATTTGAGAAAGAATTTGATTAGGAGGATAGGGGTTTTTTCTTCGGATGGTCTTGTGAGTGGTAGGACCGAGCTGACAGTACACACAGTCAAGAGTGCATGTCTTGAAAGGGATGACATCGATTCCCAGGGAGTATCCCAGACGTCGGGAGGGGACAGGGCCGTAGACATAAACCGGTTTATTTTTAGCTGACATCGAACTTAATTAAACTTTGTCTTTGTAAACTTCGATAAATTTTTCTAAGGAACGGTCGTAGGTTTTCTCCACCTCATCAGGGAAGAGGCAGGCTGGAAGTTCTCCCATTTTCCAATGGTATTGGATGCACTCGCAGCACACCCCCTTTCGAGGACAGGGTTCGTAGGTGCAGTTGCATATTTGCTGATTTTGTTCTTCACTGCATTCTTTCATGGTTTACTCCAGGTTTAAAGGGTTAAATTTTCCTGTAATGTTTTTTCCAAGGAGATTTTTTTTGAGAGAGATAGTCCGCTAGAGCCCGGCGCAGGGTATCCGATGCCAGCTGGGCGCAGTGGACATCTTCTTGGGGGAGGCCTTTCAAGTTTTTGAGTATGGCCTCGGTGCTTACCTGAGCCAGGACTTGGGTGAAATTTTTATTTTTGGCCAGTTCTGTGGCAGTGCTCCCACAGGCTATGGTAGTTCCACATCCGTCGGTCTGGAAAGTGCACTCAGTGATGGTTTGGTTTTTCATTTTTATAAACATTTCCATGCTGTCACCGCAGGTACCCTTTACTTGGGCGTAGCCATCCGGGTTTTCCATCTTCTGGAAATTTCGAGGGTTCTGCCAGTGGTCGATCACCACCTCTGAATAGCGTTTTTTAATCTGCTCCATAATCTGGTTTTGGAGCTGTTGGGCAAATTTATCCAAGTCTTCATCCTTCACAGACATTTCTTTCCTCCGGGGGAGATGGAAATTTAATTTTTGATTTTTCATTATAGCAAAAAGAAAGAGGGATGAAAAATTGAGCGCTTTGAGTTTCAATGAGGGCTGCGCATAAAAGCGGTCCAGGATGTGGGAATTGAGATAAAATTTACATAAAGATTTCCTCTTGAGCGGGATTGGGACCCTTTTTTTCGATTCTTTTGTTGAATTCCGTGGTCACCTTGACATACCTGGAGGCTTCCGACGCCGAGACCCACCACAGCCCGATGCGCTCGGCATCCAGGTTCAGGGTTTCAAACATTTTCTGCATCATCACATATCGGCGGCGGGCGTTGTAGTTTCCTTTTTGGTAATGGCAGTCTCCAGGATGGCAGCCCATCATCATGATTCCATCCGCTCCTCTTAGGAAAGCTCTCAGCACAAACAAGGGGTCGATTCTTCCCGAACACATCACCCGGATGACCTTAATGGAAGGGGGCATTTTCATTCGGGAGGTGCCTGCGAGGTCAGCTCCTGTATAGGCGCACCAATTACACAAAAATCCGATGATTTTAGGTTCAAATTCAGGGTCCATTTTCATTGCCTCCTGAGTGAATGAATTTTAAGATTGCTCTCCGATTTCTTTGAATTCTTCCTCTTTGTATGTTCCTGAGGGAACCGGCTCTTCGATATCCTTTCCGGGGGTGTATTGAAATTTCTTCTGCACCGCCTCTCCCACTTTAGTGAAAATAGAGGATACCGGTATGTCCACCGGACATACATCGGAACACATCCCGCATCCTACGCAGGAAATACTCGTGTGCATCAGCCGTCCCAGGTGATAAAATACGGTATCCGGAGGAAGCCGCAGTCCTCCTCTGAGATCCAGGTACCGTTCGAAAGTTTGGGGGAGGTGTTCATTCTGTTGGGAATCGAAAAAGCACAAATCACAGTAACAGATGGGGCACACATGGCTGCACCCATGGCACCCTATGCATCTTCCAAAAATTTGGACTAATCCTTCAATTTCTGGTTTTTCAGCTTCCACCTGGTCAAACATTTTCTTCCGTCCTTCTTTTCTTTTATCTAAAAGCTCTTGGGTTTGCTTGTTTGTGATTTCTTTCTCCGCGGCTTTACTTCCTTTGATTCCCTCCACAAAGCTTTCTCCTTTGGAGGTATTCAAAAAAATTTCACACTCTTTCTCCGAATCTTTGCTTCCGGCTACAGATACCACTATGTCAGCATTTTGAGGGATGAAGTCCACACACCCTTTGCAGGTGGATCTTATCTCAGAGAACACTTCATTTTTTTGGGCGGACTTCCAATAAGAAGAAAGCTTCTCTTTTAAACCTCCGTTGACACTCATCTGCAGGGGAAACACTCCAGGGCAGGTTTGACTGATCAGCAGAATGTTTTCCACCCCTCCCTGAGCACGTTTGGCCAGTTCGATAAAGGCCCGTATCTCACAGGGTTTGGCTACAACGGCCAGAGGCTGAGGGCTCGGTCCTTTGAGAGTCAGATGAGAAAGGATTTTTCCTGCATTGGAAGGCATGAGAGGATAGAGAGGCCGGGTATTGGGAAGTTCTTGGGGATTTGTGATCAAGGAATATCCCATTCCCTGTTGGGGGGATCTTTCCTTAAGAGTTACAATGCCCTTGACTTTTTCTTCTGAAAGGAGAAACCGGAGAAGTTCTTTGGTTCCTTCTTGGACTCCTTGACTTAATTTCAGGACTTTAGGCATTTTTTCCCTCCCCTTTTGAGTAAGTTTTGCGGTAAGGCGTTTCCACTTCATGGAATTCTTCTTCTTTGTACACAGAAAAAGGAAGAGGCTCTTCTCTATTCCTGCCGGGTGAATACTGGAAAAGCTTCTGGGTTTGGTCGGCCACCAGGCTGAACAGTTGAGCCACCGGAATATCCATGGGGCATGCATCTTCACAGGTGCCGCAGGAAACGCAGGAGTGAACCATATGGGACATACGACCCAATTGAAAGAGCAGTGTATCGGTAGGGAGGCGTAAACTTCCTTTTTTCTTCGCCCGTTTAAGAAAATCATCCACAGGCAGGTCAAAGGCTTCCGAATCAAAGTAGCACTGGCGGCAGTAGCATACAGGACAGGCCCTCATGCAGTTGTGGCAGTTGATGCACTGGTTGAAGAATTCAAGAAGTTTATCGGGGCCTCCAGCCTTTGTTTTAAGGTCTTCATGGAATTGGGCTCTTTCTTGGAGCCGTTGTTCTTTGAGTTCTTTAACCTTGGATTCCCAGGAATCAACGGATTGATCTCCCTGGTTACCCATGGTCTCCTGTATCTTTTTCCCTTGCTCGCTGGAAGAGATCAGGAACACTCTGCCTTTTTCGGCTCCCCAACGTCCCACATGTAAATCTCCTGTAGTGGTGCTGAATTCTCTGCATACCTGACACACCGGCCTCATGGATTCTGTTTTTCTGTTCTCCAGTGCCTCCTGGAAGACCTTATCTTTCTCCCGAGGATTCTCCAGGTAATCGGAGAGGGGTAAGGCTCCGGGACAATCCAGGCTCAAGAAAAGGATATTCTCCAGCTCAGCTTGTTTGAGTTTGGATAACTCTGTGGCCGCTCTTATTTCACAGGGGCGCATGGCGGCCAGGATTTTTTGATTTGTTTTGCCGTATTGGGTGAGACTGGAAACGGCTTTGGCTCCCTGTACCGGCATAACCGGGGGGAGGGGAGTGGCTTCTTCCAGAAGGGATGGATTCTTTATGAGCAAATAAGCAAAAGAATCTCCGGAAGGGACCCGACTGGGAAGGAGAACGGCGTCAAATCCTCCTGATTCCAGTCCCTTTTTCAGGAAATCAATCAGGGTTTGATTCAAATCTTTTTCCACCGGAAGCGTTGTTCCTTTCATGTTTCCTTCCTTTCTTTGAGAGGATTGGGACCCAGATTTTTGATGTGTTCATTGAATTCAGCCGCTGTATCCGCGAATCTTTTTCCTTCCCCGTGAGCCACGTATCTGAACCAGACCCTGTCTGCTCCTAACCCCAAGGAATCCAGGATGGACTTGATGGAAGCCACCCTTCTTCGGGCTCTGAAATTCCCGTCATTGTAGTGGCAGTCTCCGGGATGGCATCCACTGATGACGATTCCATCAGCGCCCTCCACAAAGGCTCTTAAGAGATGGAGAGGAGAGATAGCTCCGGTACAGTTGACTCTGAAAGGAATGACGTTTTCTGGATAATACAAATGATGAGCTGAGGCTGTTTCAGATCCTCCTGTTCCGCACCAGCTGCACATAAAATAAATGATTTTAGGTTTGAAATCCTCGCTCATGATTCCTCCTTTGTGGGGATAACTCACATAAATATCATATCCATTTGCCTCACTCCGTTTACCCGATCAGCAGCCTGTCCAGGGAGGCGAGAGTTTGGTCTCCCTTTAAATCTCTAAGGTAAGACGCATCATTGGGACAGGCAGAAACGCAGGTTCCGCAGGAATCGCACAAAAAGGGATGGACCACCGCCGTCTTTTTTTGTTCGTCAATGGTTCTGGCTGAATAGGGGCAGACGTCCACACAGATTCCACAGCCCATGCACAAAGATTCCTTCACCTCTGCAATGTACATGGCGTTGGGAGCGGGGAGGGCTTTCTTCCCTAAAAGGATTACAGCCCGCCCTGCAACATCTTTAGCAGTGAGGAGAGCTTCTTCAAAAGACCGGGGGGAATGGGCTAAACCCACTGGGTAAATGCAGTTGGTCGCCCATTCATAAGGCTTGAACAGTCTTTTGATGGATTCTTCATAGGGATAAACATTGACATCGCTGTCGAAAAATCCATCTTTATCCAGAGGATGACCTAGAATACGGGAAAGATTTTGGTTGTTTTGGATATCCGGGACAATACCTGTGCTCAAGACCACTGTGTCAAACTGTTTTTTCTCTCCTCCAGGAGCGATAACAGTGAGGTTGTTTCCTTTCTTTTTCACTTCTGGGTAAGATTTTTCTTTAACCCGGATGAACTTGACACCGGCATCCTGGGCTTCCTTGTAAAGGTCTTCTTTCCCGTAAGAAGTCATATCCTGGTAGAAAATGGTGACCTCTTTGTCCTGTTTTTTTAGGTTCAAGGCATTTTTTAAGGCTTGATTGCAGCAGACCCGGGAGCAGTAGGGATGCCGGTCATTTCTTGACCCCACACACTGAATCATAGCCACACGGTTTCCTGCTTTTTTCTCTTCTGTACCGGACTGCAGTTCGGTTTGAGTCATCACTCCCCGGTCTTCTCCGTAGAGAAAACCTTCGGGTTTGTATTCTTTGGCTCCGGTAGCCAGGACAATCACTCCTGCCTGGACGGGAATTTCTTTATCTCCCGAGAGAAGAGTCCCGGAGAAATTTCCCGCGTAGCCGTCCATTTCTTTCAGGGTGGTGTTTGTGTAAACCGTGATGTTGGAGTGATTTTCCACTTCCGATGCCAGTTCCTGGAGGTGCTGGTTTTGCTTGTCGTCAAAATATTTATTTTTTGTTTGAATGGCCTCCCCTTTTTCTACCAGTGTCACAGGGAAGCCTCTTTTGGCGATTTCAAGGGAACTGGTCAGGCCGGAAATTCCAGAGCCGATCACCAGAGCTTGAGGGGTAAATTTATCCTTCAATGTGGGTTCCGGAGAGCCCTTTTTCACTTTGGCCACTCCCGCTTTAATGAGAGTGAGGGACTTTTTTAACATTTCCTCTTTGTTTTTATGGACGTTTATCACATCTTCTCTGAACCGCAAGAATTCCGAGAGGAGTGGGTTGAGTCCGGCCATCATCACGGCTTTGCGGAATTTGAGAAGCTTCTGTATGGGAGTGCACACCGCCAGCACAACTCGATTGACTCCGGATTGTTTTATCCTTTCCGCCGTTTCTTTAATGGTAGGAGGAGTGCAGCATCCTTTAATGATTTCCACATGAGGGACTTCAGGAAGCTCGTTCACAGCTTCCTTGAGGGCATTGAGATCCATCTTTTCCTCAAAAGTATGGAAGCAATTACAGATAAATACCCCCACCTTGGTCCCTTCTCCTTTGATATCTCTAAAAGAAGGGGGAGGAGAGGGCTTGAAATTGGATTCCCCCAGATAAGGGGTAATTTCGGTCAGCGCACCACATCCTTCCCAGATGGTCTCGGGATTGCCTTTGGGACCGGTAAATTCTCCCACTCCAAAAATGCCGTCCACGTTTGTTTCACAGCAGGAAAAAGGTTTGGTGGAGCAGAAACCGTATTCATCGGACTGGACTCCACAGACTTTAGACAGATGGTCCATGGTTTGGGGAGGTTTCTGTCCGTTGATCAAAATGGCCAGTTCAGAAGATTGGTTGCGGTTCTTTCCCTCCTTTGTATACTGGATGGTGACTTCTTCTTTCTTCTGAGGGTTTACCTGGAGGGTATCTACTTTTTCCACTTGGACGCCGGCATCCAGGGCTTTCTGGTACCATCTGAAGTGTTTTTTCCCAAATCCCCGATAGTCTTTCAGGAATATGGTGACATTTGATTGAGGAAGGATTTCCTTTAATTTCACTCCCCGGTAGGCAGCGCTCACACACAGGTTGTAGTTCTCGTATTCTTTGATGGATTTGTTGAAGTGGGAAGTCACGATGATACTGAAATTTTCAGGAATTTTTCTCGAGGGGAGCTGCACGGAGTCCTGGATGAAATTGGTAAGGAGAGAATTTCGGGCAATTTCCGAGTTTTTTACCACACAGGGAGACTCTCCTAAACCGAAGTCTTTGAGCTCTTCGTCGGTAGGTTCATTGTATTCCAAAGCCAGGACGATGGCTCCCACGTTCACTTCCTTTTCTTCTTCCTCTCTATCTAATTTCAAAGCTCCTGTGGGACAGACCTCTTCACATTTTTTACACTGAGTGCAGTTTTCCCGATCGATGAGATAGATATTTTCCCAACCTATTTCGGGATGAATATAAATGGCTTTCCGGCCGTTCACCTTCACGGGGCATACCTCCACACACTTATCACATTCGGTGCAGATGAAATTATTCACGGTCTGAGGTTTTGTTTTGAATTTAACTTTAAAATTGCCAGCTTCCCCGGAAACTTCTCCCAGGCGGGAGTTATAAAAGTCCTGGACACAACCCAGGGCTTTGAATTTGCGCTGCACAAAATGGCCGCACATCCAGCAGAAATCGAGAGGAAGTTGGGAAAGAGTTTGGTTTCTTATTTCATCCACATAGGACCCTCGATTCAGGAGGATGACTTGGTGCCCTTTTTTACAAAGGCCGTAAGCGGCCCTGTAGCCGCCGAGATTGGTTCCATAAACAAGAACTGAGCTTTCTTTGGTCATTGAAGCCTCTCCTTTGAGATTGAATGAACCAGAATATCCATTTCCAGATTTTTATATTGACCCAAAAAAGGAAAGCAGGAGGAGGTGTGTGGGAAAAGTTTACTTCAGTACGTTAAGAAGTTTTCTTAATTTTTCTGGTTCAATAAGAAAATAACACCTCAAGTTGCCCTTTTGACGACAATCCACCACCCCGGAGTATTTGAGGATGTTTAAATGCTGGGAGATATTGGGTTGAGTAACCTCAAAGAGGTCCCTTATATCATTGACACATCTTTCTCCCTCTAATAGTTTTTCGACGATGGATAATCGGGTTGGGTGGGCAAGAGCCTTGAAAATCTGAGCTTTCCCTTTCAGGTTGTTTTGAAATCCCATGTTCAATAAGCCTTTATAAATATAATAATATAATAATATTGAAATAAACTTATTTTTATATTAAATTTTTTCGATTGTCAAGACGTCATCAAAAAATCTCAGAAAAAATTATTTTCTTCAATTTCCCCCGTCCTGTGACCTTTTTTGAAAATTCAACACACAACCCTGGGTTATGGATTCATCATGAATCAGCTTTTTATATAATTTTGCTTTGAGTGAAAATCCGGTCTCCTCGATCTCTTTTGCGATTTCGTCCAGTCCGATATGGGCCAATCCCATCAAGGGGTCATCATCTTTGTGATGTTTAGGGTAAACAGAGAGGGTCCCGGATGATTTCAAAACCCTGTTAAATTCTTGGTAGGCTTTTTTTCTCTCTTCCAGATAGTGGAGTACATCATAACAGAGGATAAAATCAACCGAATGATCTTCAAGGGGAATCAGGGTCTTTTTTTCAATGATCCTGGTATTTTGGATGTTGTATTTTTGGAGTTGTTTTTTTATCTGGGAAGAGACGCCTTGGTCCTGAGCATAAACTTTTCCTTTCTCTCCCACTGTCTGCGCAGCGGGAAGAGTGTAATGGCCTTCCCCACATCCATAATCCAGTAAAACCTGGCCTTCTCTGACTCCCAGGCTGCGGAGGAATTTTTGGCCGTCTTCTCTCAGCCACTGGGTCAGATCGTTTTCTCTGGACAATGAAAACATTCCCATGAGAAATGTTCTGAGGCTGAACATAGATCCCGGTTTATCTATGTTTTCCGAAACGCCGCCTGTGTTTTCCCCCTCTTCCTCCCATTCTTTTTCCTCTCTGGGGAAGAGTATTTTCTTTTTGGAAGCTCTCCACGACGGCTTTGATTCCTTTGAACAGGCTCTCGGCAATGGAAGAGGC
The DNA here is from genome assembly GCA_018335295.1 of bacterium. Classification (GTDB taxonomy): domain Bacteria; phylum Acidobacteriota; class Aminicenantia; order Aminicenantales; family Aminicenantaceae; genus JAGXKI01. The sequence goes on from JAGXKI010000014.1 coordinate 35,428, forward strand.
TTTCTGAATTTTTTGTTCAGTCCGGAAAGTTTGTTGGGGAGATTGGGAAGAGGATGAATATGTCTGGGGAAGGATATGGGAGGAATTCTGTGGGGGAGGGGGAGCTTCCTTTTCCAGGATCTGGTAGATGGCGTTTTGAGGGCACTTTTCAAGACAAAGGAGACATTCTGTGCATTTATCTTGGTCGATGGTTGCTTCCTTTTCCTCTATGGTCACAGCCTGAACTGGGCATAGAGAATCACACACTCCGCAGCCATCGCATTTGTCTTTATCGATGTAGACAGACATTGTCAATCACCCTTTTTCTAAGTCAGTTTTCACTCCTTTTATTTCCGAAAATAATCCAAACCATGTAGCTCCATGCCAGGTGGAGAAGAGGAACTTGGGGAGAAGATGGTTCAGGCATAATTATTTCTCTTTATTTTTTTGTTGCATCAGTTCAGCCACTACATCCCTGACTTCCTGCATGGTAAAAAGGTATTGTTTCCTCAGCCGACCCAGGGTTTCTCCGGAAGAGATATGAGAAGGAAGGTTCAGTTTTTCAGCGATTTTCCGAGAAGATATTCCCGTTTTTTCCTGGATATCTCTCAAGGTCATCCGGCCAGTGATGAGAATTCCGGATTGGTCCGAAGACATTCGGCCCCGGATTATTCTTTCTTCCTGTTCTTCAGGATGAGTTTCTTTTCTCTGGGTAGAGGTGGCTGTTGAAGACTGTTCCTTTTTCTCTTCTTTTTCTTCGTGGATTTCTTTTCCCTTGACCTTCTCGCTTGGTTGAGGTTTCGAGGTTTTTTCCTTTAAAAGATCATTGATGGCCTTTCTCATTTCCACAAGCGAAAAGCCGTGCTTTTTCCTCAATCGGCCCAGGCTCTCTTTTTGGGGCACGTTGGCCGGGAGTCCCATTCGGCTGAGGATTTTCTCTGCGGAAAGGCCGGTGGTTCTTTCCAACTCAGAGAGGGTCATTTGTCCTGTGACCACAAAGGTTTTCTGGCTTTTATCCTGAAGCCTGTTTTCTTGGGGCAGGGAATAGCCCGCACTTTGGAACGATTCCTGCTTAGCCCTGGCTCCCCTTCCTTGACCATAGTCTGAATAGGTTGAAGGGTACTTGGGATAAAGGCTCCAAAAAAGGACAAGGACGCCAAAAGAGAGAACCACAAGGAGGACCAAAGCCACTCCCCACCCTTTACGGAATATATTCTGGGATTTTCCCTTTATCCAGCTCCATTCCAAAATGAGGTGAAGAATAAGGAAGGTGACAAATGCGGCGGCAAGATAAAAATGAATATTTCCCCATTGATGCCTGTGGAGCCCCAGGAAGTATTTCTTGCTCTCTTGGGCTGTAGGCCCCTCGGCAAGGAACAACCCCATGAGGAATCCGATGGAAACGATCCCCACCATACAGATAAACATGAAAATATCCACCACATATTTCCAGTCAGTTTTTTTCATTTTACGCTCCTGTTTGAAATGGGTCACTCTCCTGGATTATTCATAAAATCGGTTTTTTTATGAATAGTCCTGGAAATTTTTTTCCAGATATTTTTGATTTCTCTGGAAGAGTTGCTTTCGGCATATTCGACCAAAGGTATGCCTTGAACCATAGATTTGACCACGATATCCTCATAAGGAATTTTTCCCATCACGGGGATGGAATTCCTTTCACACCATTTCTCAATTCGGGAGGTGTTTTGAAGGTTGAGGTCGTATTTGTTGATACAGCAAGCCGTGGCCACATTGAAATACGCGGCCATTTGGGTGACCCTTTCCAGGTCATGAATGCCCGAAAGAGTGGGTTCGGTGACCACCAGAGCCATATCCACCCCTGAAAGAGAGGCAATCACAGGGCAGCCGATTCCCGGGGAACCGTCCAGAAGGGTCCAATCCAGTTTTTGATCTTCCGCGATGGTTTGAGCCCTTTTTTTGATTTCTGTCACCAATTTTCCTGAATTTTCCTCGGCAATCCCCAGTTTAGCGTGGACGAAGGGGCCGTAAGGGGTTTGAGAGACATACCAATTTCCAGAAATGTTTTCTCTCATGTGAATGGCCTCTACAGGACAGATGTGGAAACAAACGCCGCAGCCCTCACAGGAGATAGGATCGATCACCACATCTCCCTCCGGGGTTTCTGAAATGGCGTCGAACCGGCATACCGGAAGACATTGACCGCATTCAGTGCATTTTTTTTCATCCAAAACGGCTGTTTTCCCTCCTGAGAACTCATGGGACTCTTGTATTTTGGGTTGAAGAAGAAGATGAAGGTTGGCAGCATCCACATCACAGTCCACCATAACTTTGTTGGAAGCGAGAGAAGCCAAAGAGGCTGAAACCACTGTTTTCCCGGTTCCTCCTTTGCCGCTGATGATAACCAGTTGTTTCATTTTTGAAGATTTTGCACCCTTTCATAGAGTTTTATGAATTTTTCTTTAAATGAAGGTTCCACTTCCACAAGGGGTTTTCCTCGTGAATAGGCCACAGCTATATTCCGGTCCATGGGGATGCTCAGGAGGACAGGAACATTTTCCTGCTCACAGTAATCCTGGACGGTGCGGTCTCCGATATCGGCTCTGTTTATCACGACCCCGAAAGGGATGCCCATTTTTTTAAGGGTTTGGACAGCCAGTCGGAGATCGTTGAAGCCAAAGGGAGTGGGTTCAGTGACCAAAATAGAAAAATCACTCCCTTTGACTGATTCGATGACGGGACAGGAAGTTCCGGGAGGAGCATCGATGATCACAGTCCGGGTGGAGTTAAGGAGGTTTTTAATGGAACGAATGATGGGAGGAGCCATCACCTGACCAATATCCATTTTCCCGTGGATGAATTGGATGTTTTGAGCCCAGCCGAGTTCCAATTCTCCAACCCGGCTGTTTTTTTCCTGGACAGCCTGTTCCGGGCAGAGAAGGGTGCATCCTCCGCATCCGTGGCATAAATCAGGGAAAATCAGGACCTTGTTTTTCAACACAGCCAGGGCGTTGTAAGCACAGATTTCAGCGCACCGGCCGCAGTAAGTACACCTTTCATCGATGATTTCCGGTATAGGAAGGAACACCGGGTGGGTTTCGGTAATCTGGGGATGAAGAAAAAATTGAGCGTTGGGTTCTTCTACATCACAGTCCAGAAACTGAACCGAATGGTTTTCGGATAAAGCCAAAGCCAGGTTGGTGGCGATAGTGGTTTTTCCAGTTCCTCCTTTACCACTGGCTATTGAAATATTCATTGGATTTTGATCCTTTTGCCCAATCCCGAGGGAATAAAATCATTCTTATATTCTTGAGAAAACCCCCCTCGGGCTTCCTCCCCTGAACAATGAGAAGGAGCCACCTTCTTCACTCCGATGTTTCGGAAGTTCTCAATGATGTCATTGATTTCTTTGTCTTCAAAACCGGCGAGGTGGAAGCCTCCCAGGGCCAGGTAAATGTCTTTGGGAATCAAATTTTTCACAGTGGATAAGATGCGGACAATCCGGGGGTGAGCACATCCGGTGATCACCACGAGCCCTTGGGGAGTATCCAGAATTAAGGACTGTTCTTTGATCCACCCCTGGATTACTCCAGTGGTGAAAGCTCCTCTGCAGATTTTTCGGAAATTTTCCACTTCCACCACCGAAGCTCCCTGGCTTCGGATCGATTCTTTAAGCTGAGGATGAAAAAATTCAGGAAGCCAGACTTCCAGTTGGGAATGTTTCTTCAGCAGGTGAGAAAGGCCTCCGGTATGGTCTTTATGATCGTGGGAAAGGAACACCACATCTATCTCTTGAGGGCGGATATTCATGTGGGCCATATTGGAGAGAAGAGTCTCTCCTTGAGAACCGGTATCAAAAAGGATGGTCCGATCAAGTCCTTTTATCACGCAAGAAAATCCCCATTTTGTCTGAAGCTCTGGGGAGAAAGGTTGATTGTCAAAAACAATGGTCAATTCAATAAAAGGTGAGTCACTCATTTTTCTCTATCCTGTAAATCATTACGATGATTCCTTTTTGAGGGGTCCACCGAGTCCCTTTGTTGGAGCAAACTTCCAGTCAGAATGGGCTATTTTGGGCCGTTTTGAAAAATTTCCCTACGAAAAGATTATCTAATTCTCCGTCACAGCCTTCACAATACTCATCGGTCTGGCTGTTACAGATTGACATTTTCTTACTTCCGAGTCATCCGGGTTCCGCATTTGGGACAAACTTGATTGTAACAAGGCACCCCTCTCTGATGGGGGACTTTAGCTCCGCAGGAAGGACATGCACAGGAACCGCCCGGTCCCAGGCCTTGTCCGCCTTTCCGGCCTCTTCCCTGGCCTTGACCTTGTCCTCTTCCTTGCATGAGTGACCTCCTTTCTTAGCCTGGATTATTCAGGTTAGTCGTAGTCTTTCATTATATTTTTATCCTCTTTCATCAAATCCCCAGCTATGTCTTCCATATTCATGTTGGCCCAGAAGGGAAGCTTTTGATGGGCATCGAAGTATTTTAAGGGGATGGGATGAGTTCCTATGACCACGGGAAGTTCATAATATTTTTCTATGAATTCTTTAAAATGGCGGATTCGGGGACAAGGAGGATATCCCACGACTAATCCTGTGGCCAGATGGATCACTTCTGCGCCGTTTTTTTTCATCTCTTCAGGGACATCTTCGATGTTTCCTCCGGGGCAGCCTCCACAGTAGGAGTAGCCCACCACTTCCACAGGCTCATCTTTTGAATAGCGGGCGAAACCACCCACCCTTTCCCGGACTGAACGGAAACATTTGCCTCCGCCGCATTCCTGGTATCGTCCACAAATAATGATTCCGATTTTTTTCATAATATCTCCTTTTGGCTTTAGTTGAGATTTGAGATTAAGTTTTCTCTACTATGCTGTCCGCGATTTTCATAAAAGCCTTGGCTGCTTCGGAATCAGGCTCGGTATCCACGAAAGATTTCCCTTCATCGCCCAGAGAGACGATTCGAGGGTGAAGAGGGATGCTGCCCAGGAAAGGAATATTCATCTCCTTGGCTGCTTTTTCTCCTCCGCCTTCTTTAAAGAGATCGATCTTTTTTCCACAGTGAGGACAAACCAGACCGCTCATGTTTTCGATGATCCCGATGATCCTCAGATTGAGCTTCTGGCCGAAAGCCACCGCTTTACGTGAATCCATAAGAGAGACCTCCTGAGGAGTGGTCACCACCAGCGCTCCGGTTGCAGGGATGAGTTGAGCCACAGAGAGGGGCTCATCCCCCGTTCCTGGAGGAGAGTCGATAATCAACCAATCCAGGTCTCCCCAGTTGACATCTCCTAAAAACTGCTGTATGGCCTTCATCTTCATAGGGCCTCTCCAGATCACAGGAAGGTTTGGTTGCTGGAGGAGGAAAGACATGGATACCAGTTTGAGGTTTTTCCTTACCTGGACCGCTTCGATCTTCCCTTCTTTGGAAGATTTCATCCGTTCTTTTTCAACTCCCAAAATCTTGGCCAGGTTGGGTCCATGGATATCCACATCCAGTATTCCCACCTTTTTTCCTTTTCGAGCGAAAGCCAGACCCAGGTTGCCAGCTACTGTGCTTTTCCCCACACCACCTTTTCCGCTGAACACCAGAAGACGGTTTTTAATCTTGGAGAGAGTTTTCGTTACCTTTTCCTGGTCTTCTTTCATCTTTTTTTCTTGTTCTTTTTTGGAATTTTCTTGTGACATTATTTCACCTCTTATCTATATTTGGAGAGGACTTGTTTCACAGTCCCTTTAAAACCTGTTTGGACTTGTATTCCGGAAGATTGGAGGACATTTTGGGCATTGGGGCCGCAGTTTCCTGCAAGCACTGTTTTGACATTTTTACCGGAAACCAGTTGGGCCGCTTGGATGCCGGCTCCGCGGGCGGCTTCCTTATGAGGATTTTCTACCACTTTATAGTCCAGCGTGGAAGGTTCCACCATCAGATAATAAGGAGCTCGGCCGAAGTTTGGGTCTACTTCTGCTTCCAGCTCAGGCCCTTTAGAAGGGATACAGACCCATTTTTTAGAGGAAGGAGAGGTCTGAGGGGGATTCTCAGGATGTTTATGCCCTTCTTTGTGAGCACAGAGGTCTTCTCCGCCCTGTAACTCCTGGCTTATGAATTTTTGGATGACTTGATCCACTGGACCCTGGACCCCGATGAGAGTCTGAATGTTTTTTTGAGCGAACAGATTTTGGGCCCTGGGTCCCATCCCCCCAGCAATGATACACTCCACTCCTTTTTCCGAAAGATACCGGGGGAGAAATCCCGGACTATGGCCGGGATTGGGAATTTCTTCTCTGTTGACAACTTTTCCCTGCTCGATTTCCACCAGGGTGTAGGCAGCACAGCGTCCAAAATGAGCCGAGACAGAACCGTGGTCTGTAGAAATGGCTACTTTCATGTGTTGACTCCTTTGGTGTACGGTTTCATTAACTCTTATTATCTCTTTTTTTTCTCCAGTTCTTCAATCCTTTTGGAAATATTTTTCATCTGCTCACGAAGATTCTCGACTTTTTGTTTGAGAAACTTGAGTTCTTCTTCAGGAGGAGCTTGAGAGGGACTGGGACCAGAGGGAGGCATTCCTGGAGGTGGCCCGGAAGGAGGGAAGCCGGCTCCCTGTCCTTGGCCCATGCCTCTTCCCATACCTCGTCCCATTCCTCTTCCCATTCCAAAATGAGGTGGAACATTGGCTTGAGATGATTGCTTAAGATTGCCGGATTTGTACTGCTGCACAGCCTGCTTGATGGGACCGCTGACTCCTACGATGACTTCGACTCCCGCGGCTTGAAGGGTCTGAAAGGCATTGGGCCCACAGCTTCCGGTCAAAAGGGTTTTGGCTCCTTTGTTAACTATAAGTTGGGCTGATTGGATCCCTGCTCCACTGGCTGCACCCACATTGGAATTCTCTACCGCTTCAAATTCCATGGTTTCCGGGTCCACAAAAAGAAAATAAGGGCTTCGGCCGAACCGGGGCTCCACTGAAGAGGAAAGATCGGATTTGGTGGCAGTCACAGCAATTCTCATTTGTTTTCTCCTTTTGTGTTTTCTTTTTTAATCTCGTTTTCCAGTTCTTCAATCCTTTTTTCTATGGCCGAAAGCTCATCTTCATACTGTTCGGCCTGGGCTTTAAGCATATCCAGTTCCTGTTCCGGAGTGAGCGGAGTAGCTCCCCAAGGATCGTAGGGAGTAGGGAATCCTGGCTGAGGAAAGCCGGCCATCGGCTGGGGAGGGATTTGTCCCTGCTGCCAGGCATAGTTCATCTGAGGTGTCGGCCAGGAGCCGGACATCATATACTGCGCACAAGGGCCCATTCCTGAAGGGCTTCTTCCGACCCAGCCTGGAGAGTATCCGAATCTCATCCATCCAGGAAGACCGGTCATATGGTAAAGCCATCTGTATCGATTTCTCATTTACATTTCTCCTTTCTCTTATTTAGTTTTTCCAACTTTTTTCCTGTGTCTATGGTCATAAAAGGTTGAGGTGGGGGAGAGGTTTCTATGGAACCCATTCTCCCCTCCCCAAAGGTAGAAAAGCCGTGGGAGTCGTTGGAAAGAACTTCCCGTCGGAGACATTTTCTACCTCCTTTCTCCAATGAGGACTTGAGGGTTACCAGTATCGAGGGCCATAGGCATTCATTCCCGGATATCCCATGTAACCCATGGGAGGATAACCCCATCCTCCAGCATAGGGATGAGGATAAGGCATCATGGGAGCGGTCATTGACGGAGGAGGATGACTTCCAGCCCATCCTCGGCGTCGACCAAAGGCCATTCCCCGGCCAAAGCCGGTGGCTCTTCCGAAGCCTCTGGCTAACCCCATTCCTGGGCCGGGATTCATGAATCCTGGCTGGCTGTATCCAGAACAATACCCCATGCCTCTTCCGGTCCGGGGGCCGACTCCCATAGGTCCAGTTCGATCTCCTCTTGGCATTGTTTACCTCCTTTTTGAAAAAATAGTTTTATCTGCAGTCTTTACACAATCCAAAAAACTCAATGTTATGGCCCTGGACCTCAAAATCGTACTTTTTTTCCAAGGTGTTCTCGATTTTTTGAATTAGCTTGAGTTCTTCTTCGGTGAACTCGGTGTAATCGATGATTTTTCCGCATTGAGAACAAACCAGATGATGGTGATGTTCTGTCTTGCTGTTGGATTTGAACTCGTACCGGGCTTGTCCGTCTCCAAAGGAAAATTTCTGGATGATTCCCATACGGGCCAGAAGATCCAAAGTGCGGTAAACCGTGGTTAATCCCAATCCAGGATAGTAACGGTGCAGGGAAGTGTAAATTTCTTTGGCACTCATGTGCTTGGAAGTCCGCCGGAGCAGGTTGAGGATGGCTTTTCGGGGTTCGGTCCATCGCGAGAAAAATCCCTGACGTCCGTGTTTCCATTTATAAGGTCCAGCCATTTTTCTCTTCTTCTAAATTGAAAATGAAAATCATTATCATTAATAATATAAACCCATTTCCTTTCTTTGTCAATAGGTGTTGGTCATCAATTTTTGCCCCAGGTCCATCTCTAAAAGGTACTGATTTTCGTGATAAACCATCAATTTTGGGGCCTAAAAATCTTAATTAAGGGGGTCAAATCCGTGGAAAACTTATGTTAAATTATTGAAAATAATAGAAATGGCCGGGCCCGTCCCCTTTTTGTCTTCGTCCCCTTTTTGTCTTCTTTTGTTCTCTTTTTGTTCTTTTTGTCTTCTTTTGATTTGTCATCTATTTTGGGGTATGGTATATACTTGAAAGGAAAAGGTGAGAATCTATGGACCGGATGACCGATAAAGAGGCCGAAGCGGGGTTGAAAGAGAAACTCCCTCCTATAGAAACATTCCCCAACCAGTATCCCGGTTATGAAATCAAAATCCAAATCCCGGAGTTCACTTCCCTTTGTCCCAAAACAGGACTACCAGACTTTGGGACCATCTCCATCTTTTATGAGCCCAAAGAGAAATGCCTGGAGCTCAAATCGGTCAAGATGTACATCCTGGCCTACAGAAACCTGGGAATTTTCTATGAAAATGCGGTCAACCGGATCCTGGATGATGTGGTGAAAGCCTGCCAACCCGTGTGGGCCACAGTGATCGGTGAGTTCAATCCCCGCGGTGGAATAAAGTCAGTGGTGGAAGCTTGTTATCCGAGAAAAAAGGGGAAGGAAAAGTCCCGGAAAGGATAGATTAAGCTCTATGACCCCCGCCCTCATCCTAAAATCCATGCGCCCCCAGTAGTGGATCAAAAACCTTTTCATTTTTGCCGCCCTGATATTTTCCCAGAATGTGTTCAATGTCCCCCTTCTTTTGGAAACCAAATGAGGACATTGGTTTAGAGGTTAAGGTAAATGGAACTGTTCTTGTTAAGGGATTCCATAGACCTTATGGAGTTGGAGAGTGACTTTTATGTTTTTAAGCCCCTGATGGGCGCTTTTTCGAAGGAGTCTTTCTCCTTTTTCCTTGCTCCATTTTTGGTTGGATTCGGGTTGGAGGAGGACGGGGATTGTATCCGGGAATTCGTTTCTTATTCTCTGAATTACATCGAGATTCAATTCTTTAGAGACCACCAGTTTCACCTCTTTGGCCTTTTTGGGGTATTCCGGTTGAAAAAAATAATCCGGGGGTTTGGGGGAGACCGAATACCAGTCCACATCCAAGTTTTGATAAATCGTGCCGTTGGTTTCAACCTGGATCTTATATTCCTTTTTTTTAAGCTCTTCCACGAGTTTCTTTATATCCTGAAAAAGAGGTTCTCCTCCGGTGAGACAGACCCATTGGGAAGGAAAATCTTCCCGTACCCCCTCCACTTTTTCCAGAATATCCTCCATAGACATCTCTTCTCCCTCTAACCAGGCATACTGGGTGTCGCAAAAATCACATTGAAGGTTGCATCCGGTGAGACGGATAAACAGGGTGGGTTCGCCTTGTCTGAGGCCTTCCCCCTGGATAGAAGAGAAAATCTCAGTAATCTTCAGAGTAGGTGGCGGAGGCATCTTGGGATTCCCAGACGGTGACTTCCTTTACAGGGAATTCCTTTTTCAATTCCTTATAGAACTCCCGGGCTAAGTTTTCAGAGGAAGGGTTGAAATCATAGATTTCATTGAGGAGGGTATGGTCGGGAAGAATTTGAGAGAGTTTTTCTTTTATTATGGAAAAATCAATCCCCAGTCCAGTTTGATCCAGCTTCTTCACTTCAATCTGGACTTCCACCTGAAAAGTATGACCGTGGACCTTTTCACATTTCCCTTTGTAGCCCTTTAGAAAATGGGCCGCCTGAAAACGGTCTTTGACTTTGAGAATCCAGCTCATAGTTTCCCCTCTTTTTCTAATCTTTGAATCAATGGATCCTTCAATCCCAGTTCCTGCCAGGCTTTCTGGCGGAGGAGGCAGGAAGAGCATTTCTGGCAGGGGATTTCTTTTCCTCTATAGCAGGAGATGGAATAGGAGTAGTCAGCCCCCAAGGAAAGCCCTTTTTTGATTATCTCTGATTTTTTCATATTGACAAAAGGAGCCCGGATTTTCATGGGTTCTCGTTCCGAGGAGGCTTTGGTTCCCTGGTTTATGGCTTTTTCCATAGCCTGGACAAAAGGGAGAGTGGTATCCGGATAATGAGGAGAGTCTATCACATTGAACCCGCAGACGATTTCTTTGATCCCTTCTTTCTCTGCCCAGGCTGCGGTGAGAGACAGGAGTATCCCGTTTCGGAAAGGAACGTAGGTGGAGGGAGTCTCTTCAATTTCCGAGGAAACTTCAAACTCTGGCAAAGGGATCTGTTTATCTGTGAGAGAGGACCCTCCGATCTGTTTTAAGTCCACCTTTAATATTTTTTGAGGAATGTTGAGCTTTTGGATTGTTTTTTGAGAAAGGGGGATCTCCACACGGTGGCGCTGGTTGTAATCTACGGTAATAGCCGAAACATGCTCGTACTGATGGAGAGCCCAATAAAGGGCGGTTGTAGAGTCAATGCCTCCCGAATAGAGAACTAAAGCTTTTTTCATTTTCCCGAGTTTTCGCTCTGATAATAAAAGATAGGTTGGTTTTTTTCAAGTTGGTTCCGAAATGACACAAAAGCATGTGCGGGAGACTAGACTGGATTCCAGGTTAAGGCCGGAATGACATGGGGGTAAGTCAGATAAATTGAAGAGAATGTTTCGATTTAGAGTTTGAGTAAATTGACTTTGAGAATTATTTATGACATTCTTTATTTTCATTTTTTAAGGTTTAACCCTCAATAAAAAGAAAAATGGCAGAAGAATCAAAAGAAAAAAAAGAACAGTCCAAAAATTCAACGTTTGAACTTCTTTCCTGGGCTCAACAAGGGCAGGAGGTTACGGTCCGGGACGACCAGTATGAGTTCCTTCAACTTTTGGATGGGATCCAGCTCTGCCGTCAAAAAGGAGGGCGGTTCCGTCTGATTGATTCGGGGAATTTGGACTCCTTCTCTCTGGAATGGCTGGGAAAAGTTGGGGCAGATGTATACACCTCGAGTTCCGCAAGAAAAAACCTTCAGGAACTGACATTTATTAACAAGGGCTGCCAGAAAGGTAAAGCCCTACTGGGATTTTTCCACCAGCTCGAGGGAAAAGAGGAACCCAAAGAAGAAGGGTGGTCCTGGGCTGATTTGATGAATTTGGGGGGAGAAGGCGTTTATATCTATCTCGTTTCGGGGAAGGAAGAGAGCGATTTTTCCTCAATCATCAGTTTGGCCGGGGAGTGCCAAAGAGGAGGGAGCTGGTTGGTTTATTATCATCACGGTTCTGTGGATTCTCAACTCGTCAACCTGGCCGAAAATGGAGCCTGGATTCATGTTTCCGACCAGATAATTCAGGAAGACAATGATTATCGCGTCCTTCTGGATACTGTGAAATCCGCTCAATCGGCAGGAGCGGGAGTGGTTTTTCATATGGAAAAGGGACTGGAATTTTCCAAGCTTCTGGATTTAAGCAAGGCTGGAGCTTCTATCATGTTGAAGCCTTCACTTATGGATCTCCGCTACCCCTTCGAGAAAATCGCAGATAAAGCCAGGAAGAAAAAACTGGATTACAGAGCCTACTACCTTTATTCCCACTTTTTCCCAGGAGTCTTCTAACGGGAATTATTCATCCGAGATATTTTGATCATTTTTTAGGATAGGTCCTCTCATGGAATGTATTTGGTGAAGCGAGAAAGGCGATAAGAGTTTATTGCGTTATTTGCGTTTGTTGCGTTGATTGCGTTAAGAGATAGCGGGAAAAGCCTTAATTGCATTGATTTACCCCTTTAGTCTATTTAGTTTTTTTGGTTGATTCCGTGGGATTAACTCAAGCTTATCATTGACTTCCTGCTCCTCTTAACCTTAACCTCAACCTATATACAAATTTTGACTTTTGGTTTTATTATTTCGGAATTCTTGCTTTTCTCTTTAAAAAGGACTTTCCATTGGATATAATAATCCTTCATTTAAATAAAGCAGAATGAATGTATTGATGAGAAAAGGGATAAAAGAATCCACACTTTATTCTCTTTGGGAGGATAGAAATGGGACGGGAAGCTTCCCCGCATGATGCTCATCAGGCGTTGAAAAAGATCCAACAGGCCGAGCAAAAGGCTAAAAAAATAGTTGAAGACGCCCGGGAAAAGGCCTCCTCAACGGTCTCCCGGAAGGCCTATGAAGAAGCAGAGAAGATAAATAAGAATGAACTCAATAAAGCCAGAGAAAAAGCTGAGGCCCAGAAGAAGGAAATTATCCAGAAAGCCCAAAAAGAGGCCCAAAAAATAAAAAAAGAAGGCCAGAAAGAGAGAGACCAGCTTCGAAAGAAGGCCCAAAATTCCATAGATCAAGCGGTGGAGAAGACCGCAGAAAAAATTAAACAGTACTTGGAGGAAACCTTTTAATCCATGGCCATTGCGGAAGTCCAAAAAATCCAGATCCTGGCCCATGGAAGCAAAAGAAGGGAAGTCCTTTCTTCCATCCAGGAACAAGGCATCATTCATCTGGAGAGAGTGGATTCTGAGAAAAACAAACTCCAGCCTTCCTCAACCGATTTCTCCCAAACTGAAGAAAAACTCCAGAGGGTCTCCCATGTCCTGGAGTATCTATCCTTTTGGGAAGAAAAAGGAATGGTCCAGAAACTTTTTACTCCCAAACCCCAGCTTTCTAAAAAGAAAAGAGAAGAAGTCCTGCAGTTCGATTATCTCCCGGTGGTGGAACAGGTGGAGAATCTGGAAAAAACAAAGAATAAACGCCTCTCCGAAATAAGATTTCTCCAGAGAGAAATCTCTCTCCTTTCCCCTTTTCAAGCTCTGAGCCTTCCTATTCATTCGGTGAAATCCACCCCTTCCGTGGAAATCCAGTTGGGACAGATCCCCCTCTCCCGTGGGGAAGCCCTGGAAGAGAAAAGCGAGAAGGGAGCCTTGTGGTACAGGGTTTTGAGTCAGGATGAAAAGCATGCTTACCTGGTGCTTATCTATACACGAAAGGAAGGGGCTTATGAGTCATTAACCCGGGATTTGAATTTTACTCCGGTTGCTTTTTCCGATTCCATCCTGGAGAAGGCTGGACCGGAAGACTGGGTTCAAGATGTTATAGAAACAGAACAAAAGGAAATCCAGGAGAAAGAGAAGGAGCTGGAAAAGCTGGATCACAAAGCCCAGGAGCTAGCCGTTCACAGGGAACGGTTGATGCTGGTTCACGATGTTCTTCTCAGTGAAACCCAAAGGCTTCAATCTTTCTCCCTTCTTGGAGAAACCGAACAGGTTTTTTATCTGGAAGGATGGGTTCGTTCATCGGATATCAAAAGAGTCCGCACCGCCTTGAAGCCTTTTTCAGATTATACAGAGTTGTATTTTCGGCCGCCTCTGCCAGAGGAAGACCCTCCGGTCATCCTGGAAAATCCCCGATGGGGGAGGCCTTTTGAGATGATGACCCGCCTCTACGGTCTTCCCCAGCATAAAACCTGGGATCCCACCCTTCCTCTGGCCCCGTTTTTTTTCGTTTTTGTGGGCCTTTGTGTGAGCGAAGCGGGCTATGGGATTCTGGCTGCCCTGCTGAGTGTTTTCTACATCCGGCATGTAAAGCCCAAAGGAAGCTCCCTGCGGTTTTTCCAGCTCCTTTTTATGCTGGGAATATCCACGATCATCATGGGAGCCCTCATCGGGGGTTGGTTTGGTTTTCCCGTTCCCAGTTTGATGATTTTTGACCCGGTGGAGGATCCTCTCATTTTCCTGGTCCTTTCTCTAGCTCTGGGGTTTGTGTTCTCC
>JAGXKI010000105.1 GCA_018335295.1 bacterium
ATATACCGGTCTTTTTGGTTCAAATGAGGGCGGTAAATAAGAAAAATCATCTCTGTTTCCACCGGGGGATGTTTCTGGACATACTTTTCCCTCACTTCCACAAAATCAGGGCAGGCCGTCCAGGCAAAATCATGGACTTTCTCCTGATAATAAGTGTAGGTATGAGTGCCCTGTTCATTTTTTTTCTCTTCAATTCTTTCCCCTGTAGCCCCCACTACATACTCTTCGGGAACAGTAATATCCACTTCATAAGTCCCAAAATCAGCGAAGTATTCCGATTGAGCGTGGTACTGATGGCAGTTCCATTCTCCATTCCACAGGACTCCGATTTTGGGAAACCACTGGGCCACCATAAAAAAATCTTTATAAAACCCGGTGCGGGCAAAAACCCGGGGTAGTTTGGAATAAAATTCAATATAGAGAGTTATGGAGGATTGAGGGGGGACAGGAGTGGGAAGCTTCACCCTCATCACCGTCTGATCCTGTTGGTTTGAGTCATCCGGGTGAATAAACTCCATGGACTCCCTCAAATCAGGACCGTCTTTCAACTTGATTCTTTCCACATCGATGTATCCCCAGTTTTCTTCGCCCAGACGGAAACCCCGGTGGGCTCCGCCGCTTTCCTTCATAAAAGTGGAACGGTTGTTCTTAAAAGCGTTCAAATAAAGATGAAACTGAAGTTCAGAAATGGCTTTTTCAGAATCGTTGAACCAGGTTAATGTTTCCACCCCCTCCACCGCTTTTTCTTCAGGAAGCAGTTCGGCTTCGATCTTGTACTCAACCACAGGTTGTTTTTTCATCTTCTCGAGAGAAGTTGAAGAAGATTCTTGTTGAGAAAAGAGGGCCGGGTTTCCGAATAATCCAAAAGAAATTAAAAAAAGATACAAAAAGATATTTTTTTTCATCACACTCTCCTCATTTTTTCATCCCCAAAATCTGCATATACCAAATCCCGGGGGAGAAGTCAAAACAGATTTTTGGCTATTTGTGATTTCTGGGAAAATCCAGAATACCTTTTTGAGAATGCCGGGACCGGCGTTTCCCTGGAAAAGCTTTTCCTGCTTTTTTCAGGAACTGGATTATCCTTTTGACAGCCCCTCTCCAAAATCTTTTTTCTCGAGAGTACTTGCTCTTACCTGGAAAAACCGTATCATTCACCAATATCCCTTTCCTGCGGATGATTTTCCGGTCAATCAACACTTTGTATGTTCGATTCTCTAATTCCCCAAAAAAATCAGCTCCCAAACGCTCCCTCATCCGGGCTAATGTGCTGGGATCAAGAATATCCTCTGTCACAAACTGCTCAAACCCACAAAAAGCCTGCATGTAAGGGTTTTCCAAAACCTCTTCCACCACACTCCTGTCTGACAACCCTGTCATATGTTTCAAAAGAATCAATCCGATGATCAACCGGGCATCCGTGGCCGGCCGTCCCATCTCCGAAAAATACTTAGAGTATTCCTTCTCCAGTTTTTCCCAGGGAATCAATTCCGACACCCTCAACCAGCGGTTGTTTTCATTCAATCTCCCCCCAAAAGGAAAAAGGTCAGGGAAAAGATATTGGGTTTGACGGTCTTTATGACGATACATACAGAAAGTTCCCCATGAAAAGCCGGTATCTTTGATAGATTGTGGTGAAAAGATGAACCCTATACCCCATCATTCTCTTAAAAGCAATATAGCATAGAATGGGAATAAGATAAACAAAAGAGGGGCTTCATTACTGAAAGGAGGGGTGAACCGGGATGTGATTACGAATTTGGGGTGAAAAGGTTTTTCAGGGAATACCCGGTGAAACCGGCTACTCCTCCGGCTGCAGCCGCCACCACCGCCGTGACCAAAATCATCAGCCAAGAGACATTCAGCCCGAACATCTCGGCTGTGCGGGCGGCAATGATCCGGCTCCCTGTAAAATAAAAATACAACGAACTGCAAAACCACACCAGACCGGCACTTCCTGTTCCTGTCACCACTCCTTCCCTGAAGGTACGGGCCCTGAAAAGCCCGTAGAGAAAAGGAATGACCCCAATCCACCACCATAGTGGACTGAGCATCTGGAGAACCAGGATAAGAAAAAAACAAACCGCTGTCCCTGAGATCATTCCTTTCATCGCTCTCCTCCTAAGACTGTTATTCCCTGGATACCTGGTCTTTTTTCATCAGGAGACTGAAGATAGAGCAGTTCATAGATCTCTCCTTCCACCCAGTCTTTTACCCCATTGTCA
The DNA here is from genome assembly GCA_018335295.1 of bacterium. Taxonomy (GTDB): domain Bacteria; phylum Acidobacteriota; class Aminicenantia; order Aminicenantales; family Aminicenantaceae; genus JAGXKI01. The sequence continues at coordinate 2,226 of JAGXKI010000105.1, forward strand.
TAATACCGGGACCCCGGATTCCCGGACTGCCCGCCCGGATATATCCCCCACGCTTTGACCTCCGGACCCATCTCCACTACCATGCGCCAAGAGGGTCCGTGGCTCTTCTTAATGGCATTTATCACATGGGAGTTCCCGCCCGTAAAAAGGTCCTCCCGGCCGAATCCCGGAATCAAACCCAGATGGGAGATGTCGGTCCCCCGCACTTTTCCCCAGGCCCATTTTTCACTGAAAGTCCCCCAATCTTCATTAAGATTTTTCACGGCCCCACGGAAAGCCTCTCTCACAATATAACTCAGAGATTCCTCTTTCTCTGTCGTTTTGTCATC
>JAGXKI010000106.1 GCA_018335295.1 bacterium
AAACAAACTCATTAAATTGAATCCCAAAGACGCAGCCACTTACTATAATTTACTATTTCGTTTGTATGATAAATCCAAACATTTTGACAAAGCAGTGGAAGCCGGGAAGGAAATCATTGCCCTCTCTCCCGAAAACCCCAATCACCACTATAATTTAGCTATGATTTACTTTAAGAAAGAGGACTACCCCCAAGCCCTGGAGAGCCTCCAAAAGGTTTTATCTTTGAATTCCCAATTCTCCCAGGCCTACTACAACATCGGTCTCATCCGTTTCAGACAGGAAAAACATGAACAAGCCATTGAGGCATTCAAGCAGTTCACCCAGCTCCAGCCCAAAAACCCCGATGCCTACTACAACATCGGGGCCGGCTACCTCAAACTCAAAAAATACGAAAAGGCCCTTTCCCCTCTCCAGAAAGCGGTGGAACTCAAGCCCGATTACGCCGTAGCCCACTACAACCTGGGCATTGCCTATTATGTGCTTAAAGATCAATTCAGCGCCAATAAAGAGTATGAAAAACTCACCTCCCTTGATCCCCAACTAGCCCAAAAGCTCAAAGAAATCATGGAAAAATAGATTTAGTAAGATACTTTCCTTAATTCAAAAATAAATTTACACACGCAAATTGAACTCACATTCAAAATCAACAAACTTAAATAGATTAAAGCTTACAATAAATATAGAAAATCATTCTCCTCCTTTCCTTTTTTAAGGGAAATCACTCTTTCATTTATACCAGTATGTAAACATTTTGGTTAATGGCATATATTTTGCATATAAATTTCGTTAGGAACTTCATGGAACTCCACTTAAATAGAAATCACAACAAATAGAAGGGGTCGATCTGTAAAGAGTTAGAGGAGAAACGGGACTTTGAATTGAAAATATAATTTTCTAAAAAAATTGCTAAAATAAAAATGGGAAAGAATGGATGATTTTTCCTTGAGAGGATACCAAATGAAAAAATCAAATCAATATCTTATAACTTTCATCCTCGTTTCTTTCTTTCTCTCTTCCTGCAGTCTCTTCACTCCGAAAAAGAATCTGTCTCCAGACCACCAGGAATTTCTCTCTAAAGTCCGGTACATCATCACTCAAAAAGAAAAAAAGAGGTTCCTCAAGTTGGCTCCCTCAAAACGAGACGAATTCATTGAAGAATTCTGGGAGAAAAGAGACCCGGACCCAGAAACAGAAGAGAACGAATTCAAAAAAAAATATTTTGAACGCATCGAAGAAGCGAACCATCTTTTTGCCGAAGGGGCCACTGCGGGATGGCTTGAGGATAGAGGCCGCATCTACATCCTCCTAGGTCCCCCGGAGCACAGAGATGCGTACCCCCGAGGGTACACCTTCTACGGACCCCCTATGGAAATATGGTACTATGGAATTTATCCTATTGTATTCACCGATAAATTTTACTCCGGAGATTACAATCTCGAACCCGGAAGTGCCCAGAACCTGGCCCTTCTTCTCAAAGCTCAGATGGACCTCAAACCCGATGTGGAAATGGACCGGGTTCCCTTTGATTTCAACCTAAAATTGGAAAAGCTCTCTCCCGGCCAAATCAAAATACAAGTTCACGTTCCTTATGAAACCATCTCTTTTAAAGAAGAGAAAGAAAAACTACAGACTATTCTATCCCTCCACATGGAAATTTTCACTCAGTCTCAAGAGAAAATCTGGAATTTCCAAAAAGATTATCCCCTTTCTCTGACTCCTGAAAGGCTAAAAGAAAAAAGGGGGAAGTCTTATGTTATCCCTTTTCAAAAGGAATTTTCCCCTGGAACATACAGGGTCACGGTCTCACTGGAGAATCAAACCGACACCCAAACAATCGAGAAAAGCAAAAACTTCCGGATAAAAAAAGAGCCCTTCCCCCATCCGGGGAAAGAGCCCTTTTGATTTCAGCTTTGGGAACAGAACTGATTTAGAAGATGAACTTAACACCCAGCCTGAGTGAAATGGGACTTTGGAAGTAGAATTCTTTCATATAACGGGGGTCGAGCAGAAGATCTTCTTCTTCGCTGACCTGTCTGTAATCAAAACCGCTTTTAATTTCTTCATTGGAAAGGTAGATAGTTTGTCTGTTGTAGCGGTTCCACACTCTTTGGGCTATCCTGTTATTGGTCAAATTATGAATATTCATGTTCACCTGGATCGTGTGGGCCTCCGTAACTTTTATGTTGTACTCGGCATAGAGGTCTCCTCTCCATAAGAAGGGAGTTCGTCCTTGGTCAGCTCGACCCTCTGGATAAAAACCCTGGATGTTGTTGAGCTCAAAATCGGTGCTCACAGGAGTCCCGCTCATGGCGTAGAAATTGGCACCCACAGTCAACCCGAACTCAAGGCTGTACGCGCCGTAGAATTTAACCTGATGGGGTCGGTCCGTGTTTAATACACCTGTGGATTCCTCAGGATAATGGGCGGTGTAAGGCATAAACCAGACATCAAAATATCTCTCCACATTGGGGTCCTTTCTTCCGTGCTCATCCGAACTGGCCAGGCCGGCAAAATTTCCCCACAAGCGGCTCCATGTGT
>JAGXKI010000015.1:0-8798 GCA_018335295.1 bacterium
GGGGAGAGAATTCAATATAATTCTCAAATCAAACATTCTAAAAAATGGAGTGTTCCATTATATATCTTAAAAGAGGGGCAGGTGGCGAAATAGGCATACGCGCTAGGCTTAGGACCTAGTTCCTGATGAAGGAGTGCGGGTTCGAGTCCCGCTCTGCCCACCAGATGGAAAATATAAGTGGAATGAAAATAAAATGAAAAGTGATTTAAAAGATTTAAGTGGATGCAAGAAGGAACTCCAGTTGGAGATTTCCTCTGAAGAAGCTTCAAGAGAGTTTGAAAAAACCCTAAAAAGGTACGCTCAAAAGGCAAAGATAAAGGGATTCAGACCAGGAAAAGCTCCCAAAGACATGGTCAAACGGTTGTTTCACTCCGAAATCAAATCCTCGGTGATTGATTCTTTAGTCCCCAAAGCCCTCCAGCAAGAATTAAAAAAGCAAAATATCAATCCAGTAGACACTCCAGTGATTAAAGAACTAAACTTTGAAGAAGGCCAACCACTGCAGGTTAAAGCTCAGCTTGAAATTTGGCCTGATTTTGAATTACCTGACTATAAAAATATTAAGGTGAAAAAAAAGACGTCCTCAGTCTCTCAAAAAGAAGTGGAGAACTCATTAAGGGAACTCCAGGCAAGATCAGCTCAATATATTCCTGTAGAGAAGAGGGGGATCCAGAACGGAGACTATGTAGTGGCAGAATTTAAGGGGAGGGATAAAAACACCAACAAATTCTTGCCCACAGAAAAGGCCAACTTTATTGTGGGCCATGAAAACAACCCAAGTGAACTCAATGAAAATATTCTGGGGATGAAACCTCAAGAGGAAAAAACTTTTGATATATCCCATTCCCAGGATCACTCCAACCAGAGACTTGCCGGAAAAGATGTGGAATACACTGTCAAAATTTTATCGGTCAAAGAACAAAAGTTACCAGAGATTAATGATGATTTTGCCAAAGATCTAGGAAATTATGACAATCTGGAGAATCTGAAAAAACATATCAAAGAAGAACTTGAAAAATCCAAAGAAAATGCTCAAAGGAATGAAACGGCTAATGAGATCATCCAAAAAATATCTGACCTTTTGAACCTCAATCTACCGGAGACAGTGGTGGAAAAGGAACAGCAGGCTGTCTTGAAACGATTTCTTTCTTCATACGGACAGGCTAACCCCAATCAAGAGGAAATGGAAAAACTTAAGAGTGAAGCTCGAAAAAAAGCAGAGCAGAATATAAAAAATCATTTGATTCTCAATAAGATAGCTCAAAAGGAGCAGATTGAGATTTCTGAAGAAGAAATCAACGACGAGTTGAAAAATATAGCCAAACAGAACAACGTTCCTCTCTCCAAAGTTATCCAAAGCGTCAATAAAGAAGGAAAAAGAGAAGAAATTAGAGATAACATCCGTCTCCGTAAGACTGTTGACTTTTTAATGAAACACGCTATAATAGAATGAGAATTATCCCATGACTTTAATCCCATATATTGTTGAACAAGAAGGAAAAAGTGAACGGGCCTACGATATCTATTCACGCCTTCTTAAAGACAACATCATATTTTTGGGGTCTGAAATAACCGATGAAGTTTCCAACACCATCATTGCTCAGCTTCTTTATTTGGAAGCCGAGAAACCTCAACAGGAAATTTCGCTTTACATCAACTCCCAGGGTGGGAGTATCAGTGCGGGATTGGCTGTATATGATACCATGCAATTCATTAAATCAGATGTTTCAACGATTTGTGTGGGCCAAGCTGCAAGCATGTCGGCTTTACTTCTAGCCGCGGGTTCTCCGAAAAAACGATATGCTCTTCCTAATTCCCGCATTATTCTTCATCAACCTTTTGGAGGGTTCAAAGGACAAGCCTCTGATGTAGCTATCCAAGCCAAGGAAATTCTGAGAATAAGGGAAAAGATTAACGAAATATTATCCCATCATACCAAACAGCCGAAGGAAAAAGTTCAATCAGATATCGAAAGGGATTTCATTATGACCCCGGATCAAGCAAAAAAATATGGATTGGTGGATAAGATAATTTCGAATAAAAGCAGGTCCTCCAAAACGAACAAAAAGTGACCCCTTGAAGTTCTTCTCCAAAAAAGGCAATAATAATAGAGAGAGGTTAGTATGGTTAATAAATATCAAAAGGTAAAACCAGGAGCAAGATGCAGTTTTTGTAACCGTGATTCCTCCATGGTTAACAAGATGATTGCAGGACCCGGAGGAGTGTACATATGCGACAATTGCGTTAAGATAGCTCATTCCATCATATTTTCAGAAAAAGAAGAAGAGAAGAAAAAAAAACAGAAGGAAGGTATTCCTACTCCAACGGAAATCAAAAAAGCACTGGATGATTACATCATAGGACAGGATGCTGCCAAGAAAAAAATCTCTGTAGCTGTACACAATCATTACAAACGAATTAACTTTAAAAATGATATTAAAGATGTAGAATTAACCAAAAGCAACCTCCTTTTTATAGGGCCTACGGGAACAGGAAAAACACTGATGGCCCAGAGTCTGGCGAAAATACTATCAGTACCCTTCGCTATTGCAGATGCCACCTCTCTCACAGAAGCAGGCTATGTAGGTGAAGATGTAGAAAATGTGGTTCTCAAATTATTCCAAGCCGCAGATGGAAACATTCAGAAAGCCCAAAGAGGGATCATTTACATCGATGAAATCGATAAAATCGGACGCAAAACGGACAGCCCTTCCATCACCCGAGATGTCTCTGGGGAAGGAGTCCAACAGGCTCTTTTAAAAATCATCGAAGGCACTGTAGCCAATGTTCCTCCTCAAGGGGGAAGAAAACATCCTTATCAAGAGTATATTCCTCTTGACACTTCAGATATTCTGTTCATATGTGGAGGTGCTTTTATTGGACTGGATAAGATTATTTCTCAGAGAATCGGGAAGAACAATGTTGGTTTTCAATCAGATGCCTCCAAACAAAATTTCGAAAGTTCGGAGGAACTCTACAAACATTTGATTCCTCAAGATTTAATCAAGTATGGTTTCATTCCTGAGCTGGTGGGAAGAATTCCAGTGGTCTCACAATTCTCAGAACTTACGGTTAAAGATTTGGTAGACATTCTTACCAAACCTAAGAATGCGATAATCAAGCAGTTCCAAAAACTTTTTGAGCTCGAAGGGGTTAAACTTGAGTTCACTAGAGAAGCATTGGCTTTCATTGCCGAAAAATCCATGGAAAAAAATTTGGGAGCGAGAGGATTGAGAAGCATTATTGAAGATATGATGATGGATATTATGTTTCATCTTCCTTCTTCCAAACACTCGGATACTGTGAAAATAACCAAAAAATTGATCAAAGAAAACAAAGTCAGATATGAGACTTTGAAACAAGAGGTTGGAGTTTAATCATGCAAAACCAAAACGACACCGAAATCATTAAAAACATTTCTTTAATCCCTTTAAGGGACCTGGTGGTCTTTCCGTCCACTCTGGTTCCTTTCATCATAGGGCGTCCGTCATCTGTGAAGGCTTTGGAAAAAGCTTTGGAAAAAGATAAATTAATCTTTTTATCAGCCCAGATGGACGCCTCTGTGGACAACCCAAGACCTAAAGATATTTATTCCACGGGTGTGACAGCAAAGATTATTCGGACCATCAAGATAGATGAGAAAAACATAAAAGTCATTGTGGAAGGAAAAAAGAGGGCAAGGGCCATCGAATACCTTAATACTCACCCTTTTTACCAGGTGTTGGCCAAAGAAATTAATGAAATTGAAACCAGTGAAACAGATGTAAAGGATGAACTCAAAAGAGTTTTGACTCTGTTCGAGGATTATCTTAAACTCAGTCAAAACGCTAATTTTGAGACCATCATTCCCGCTTTAAAAGACAACAAACCTGAAAGAGTGTCGGACATCATCTCATCTCATCTGTATGTACCCTTAGAAGAAAAACAGAATCTCTTGGAAACCATCAACAGCATAGAAAGAATCCGAAGGCTTAATTTTGTCCTCGAAAATGAGATCCTAAAGATTCACTCAAAACTGAAAAAAGAAGGACGGAAAAAAAATCAAAACAAATCTCCTCAAGGACAAAAAGTTTTTCCTTCCGGTCTCAACCTGAAAAAACAGAATCAATCCAATGAAATCGAAGAGCTTCGAAAGAAAGTCTCCCAAGCCAACATGACCAAGGAAGCTGAAGATAAAGCCTACAAAGAAATTGAACGGTTGGAATCTATGCCCCCTATGTCTGCCGAAGCCACTGTGTGCCGAAATTATTTAGACTGGCTTACCTCTTTACCCTGGAATAAAAGGTCCAGAGAAAAACGAGATATCAAAAAGGCTGAAAAAATACTGAACGAAGATCACTATGCATTGGAGAAAGTCAAGGAAAGGATGCTGGAGTATTTATCGATCCGTCAATTAGTCAAAAATCCCCGAGGGGTCATCCTCGGTCTAATTGGTCCTCCGGGAGTAGGAAAAAGTTCTCTAGGCCGATCCGTGGCTCGAGCGACGGGGCGAAAATTTGTCCGGCTTTCCTTGGGTGGAGTTAGAGATGAATCTGAAATCAGAGGACACCGGAGAACTTATATCGGAGCTTATCCGGGTCGAATCATCCAGATGATCAAAAAAGCCGGGACTAAAAATCCGGTGTTTTTGTTAGACGAAGTGGATAAAATGAGCGTGGACTTTAGAGGGGATCCTTCCTCTGCTTTGATGGAAGTTTTGGACCCGGAGCAAAACAGAACATATTTGGACCATTATATAGATACTGAGTTTGACCTTTCCCAGGTGATGTTCATCGTGACAGGCAATATGGCCGAGCCCATTCCCAGACCCCTTCTGGATAGAATGGAAGTAATCCGGATCCCGGGTTATACAGAGGATGAAAAACTTCAGATTGGAAAACAGTTCCTCCTTCCCAAACAGATGAAGATACATGGATTGAAGAAGAAAAATCTGAATATAAACGATGAGGCTCTCAATAAACTCATCCGAGAGTATACTCGAGAAGCCGGAGTCAGAAACCTGGAACGGGAGCTGACATCAATATGCCGGAAAGTGGTTAAAAAAGTTGTGACCAAAGGAAAAGAGCACAAAGAAAATGTAAATCCAAAAACTTTGGAAAAACATCTGGGTATTCCTAGGTACAGACGTTCCAAAATAGACAAAGAAAATGAAGTGGGTGTTTCCCTAGGTATGGCCTGGACTGAGTTTGGGGGAGAACTTTTAACCTTTGAAGTCAATAAAGTCCATGGAAAGGGAAACTTTATGCTCACAGGTCGGCTGGGAGAAATTATGCAGGAATCAGCTCAAGCTGCTTTCAGTTATGTCCGTGGAAAGATATACGAACTGAATATTGCTAAGGACCTCCACAAAAATTTTGATGTCCATATCCATGTGCCTGAAGGGGCTACCCCCAAGGAAGGACCTTCGGCGGGTATCACTATAGCGACCTCCATCATATCCCTTCTCACAGATATTCCGGTGAACAAAAAGGTGGCTATGAGTGGAGAAATCACCTTAAAAGGAAAAGTTCTTTCTGTAGGTGGAATCAAAGAAAAACTGCTGGCGGCTCATAGAGAAGGCATTAAAGAAGCTGTGCTTCCGGTTGATAATAAACCTGATCTAAAAGATGTTCCTCAAAATGTCAAAGAAGAGATAACCATTCACTTTGTGAGTAATATGGATGAAGCTCTGAAGATTATGCTGATTAAAGAACTTCCTGAAAATTTGAAAAAGGATAAATTACCCCTCTCTTCCGAAATATCCAATAGAGAAGGGGAGGGAGAAGGGCCTCAAAATCCGCCTCTTACTCATTAATTAGTTTTTTTTGGGGTTAGTAATAAATTCATTTTATGTCGATAAAAAAGTAGTCATTCTCAAATCTCAAACATTCCATTAAAGAGGTAATTAAAATGAAAGAGTTTAATTTAGCTGAACTTGAAGAAAAAGACTTCAAACAACTCACTCAAATTGCCGAACAATTTGATCTTAAAGTTGAGAATCTGGAAGATTCCAACCAGCAAAACCTTATCTTTAGGATCCTTGAGGCACAGGCGAAGAAGAACGGTAGACTTTTCTCAGAAGGTGTGTTGGAATGCCTTTCTGACGGATTTGGTTTTTTGAGAGCCCCTGAATTCAGCTATCTTCCCAGTCAAGACGATATTTATGTCTCACCGTCCCAAATCAAAAAGTTCAGGCTTAGAACAGGGGATACCATTTCAGGCGTAGTCCGTCCCCCCAAAAACGGGGAAAAGTATTTTGCTCTGATTAAGATCGAGGCCATAAATTTTGCTCACCCAGACTATGTGATTGATACCCGAAGAAATGTCTTCTTTGACAATTTAACTCCTCTTTACCCTTACGAAAAGTTCGCTCTTGAAGATGGAAATTCAAAAAACCTCAATGCTCGAATCATGGATCTTCTTACACCTATTGGAAAAGGGCAGAGAGCCCTGATTGTTTCTCCTCCTCGTGCGGGAAAAACCACTCTTCTTAAAACCATCGCCCAATCCATCGAAAAAAATCATCCTGAAACCTATCCTATCGTGCTTTTGGTCGCCGAACGTCCCGAAGAAGTGACTGATTTTCGGAGAAGCATCCAAGGGGAAGTCATTGCCTCCACTTTCGACGAGCCCCCGGCTCGGAACGCTCAAGTGGCCAATATCGTATTGGAAAAGGCTAAACGTCTTGTAGAATTGAAAAAAGACGTCACTATCCTCCTCGACAGCGTCACCCGCCTAGCCAGAGCTAATAACGCCATTATCCCTCCTTCAGGTAAAGTTCTTTCAGGAGGTATTGATGCCAATGCTCTGAATAGACCGAAGAAATTTTTCGGCTCCGCAAGAAAGGTTGAGGAAGGGGGAAGTTTGACCATCGTCGCCACTGCTCTTGTGGATACAGGAAGCCGTATGGATGATGTGATTTTCGAGGAATTTAAAGGAACCGGAAATTGTGAAATCAACCTGGAAAGAAAATTAGTGGACAAGAGACTGTTTCCCGCTATCGATATCAATCGTTCGGGAACGCGAAAAGAAGAACTCCTTCTCAGTGAAAATGACCTCAATCGAGTTTGGGTTCTCCGGAAAGTTCTCAGCCAGTTGAATAATGAAGTGGAAGCGATGGAACTTCTTCAGGAAAAAATGTCCAAGACGAAAACCAACTCCCATTTTCTTAACGCTATGAGCAAAGGCCTCTAAACTTTAGAATCGTCCACTTATCTTTGAACTCCAGTAAGAAAACTTATTTATTCCTGATATTTTTCTTCATAGTTGTTGACTAGTGAGGAATTTCAGTGACATGTAATTTCCTCTTTGGAGGAATCAAAGGGGGGCCTTTAAAAAGTGACTTTTTCTTAAAACCAAGTTAATAAAAAGAGGGATTTATTCTTCGGAAAACTTGACCTGTGGGGAAATGTTATCTATCGTAATGAATAGCCCCGCTAAGGCAAGAAAATATTTACATAATTTGTAGAAAGGAAAGGTGGATAGATATGAAATTATTGAGAATGGTTATTTTGATTTTATTCCTCACCATGCCAGTGATAGCCAATACTCACACTCCCTATTTTTTCTTAACTACTGGAGGTGTTTTTCCTCACCAGGAAACCATTATTCCTCGATTGAATAAATTTAGCGTTCGAACCGATACGAATCAAGGGCTCCTCCTTGGAGGTGGAATCGGGTTCAAGTTCCGCGACAACATTAAAATGGAATTAGAAATGAACCATGGTTGGATGAACATCTCTGATTTAAACACAGTGGAAATGAGAGTTTTAGGTATCACCATTGAAGGAGGAGAGGGAAGTCTTAATTCTCTGTCCTTGACAGCGAACGGACGTTATAATTTTCCTTCAGGAAGGAAGTGGACGCCTTACATTTTAGGTGGTGCGGGAGCCGGACAGATTTCTTTAAAGGATGTGGTCATTCATATAGCTCCGGTCTATCCAGATGCTTCTGTGGAAAAATATCCTTTTGTGGATGATAAAACGTGGCAGTTTGTTTACCAAGCAGGGTTCGGATTGACCTATCTAGTGGGAGAGAACTTTATCCTTGATCTCGGATATAGATATTTCGCCGCTCTGAATCCCTCATTTCATACACTCCACGAAGAAGAATTCAAAGGGAAACTTCAGAGAAGTCATCTTCTCCTTTCATTGAAGTATCGATTCAAGTAAAAACAGAAAATTAACATGAAAATAAATTTTTTTAGGACCACGTTTTGCGTTACCCCCCATCCGAGCCCCTTCCGAAGAAATCTATAATGTTATTTAATGTAACCAAGAGATTTGAGCATTTTTTTGGTTTCATCGTCTATTTTAAATTCTTTTTTACTGGAAAGAATATCTCTGGTAAAAGTGTCTAACTTTTTCTTGAGTTTTTTCACAGGGGCCGGCAGGTCTTTTATGGAAGTGAAAAGATTATTTTGCTCATAGGGATCTTTATTCAGATTGAAAAGTTCATAACTCCCGTCTTGGGGAGTCAATATGAGATGCCAAGGGTGTTTCAAAACAGCAAATTTATAGTTAACGGCTTCAGGTTTGTAAGTTTCTTCATAAATGATCGAATTCTTACCGGATTTTACATTCAACAGATTTTTTCCCTGAAAATAGGAGGGTTGGTTGAGCCCCATCTCATTCATAATGGTGGGCCCGATATCGAGAAGACTTACAGGAGTCTTCACTCTACTGCCTTTATTTTCCAAACCAGGTCCATAATAAATCAAGGGAACTTTTTGATAGATATTATAAAGAAAATGGATGTGTCCGAAATGAAGGTTTCCGTGAGGTAACGAATATTCGCCGAGACCTTCTCCATGGTCTCCT
>JAGXKI010000015.1:9458-49305 GCA_018335295.1 bacterium
AATTTTGATTTCAGGACTCCTAACGAAACAAAGGCTCCGGTATGGAATCCATTTTTTTTTAAGAGTTGAACAAGAGAGGGCTCGTCCCGGTTTTCTTTGATGGGCTGGCCGTTATTGTAATTTTTTATCTCATGAGGCGGCAGCGAAAAAAAAATAGAAGCATGGGAAGGGAGAGTGATCGGAATCAAGCTAAAGCAATTCTCAAATAAAACCCCTTTTTGGGCCAGGGAATCAATATGAGGCGTAGAAGCATGGGAAGGATTATAGGCACTGATATGGTCTGCCCGTTGGGTGTCTAAAGTGATGAGAATGAAATTGTGTTGACGATTTTTAAAAATGCAGCTTTGAACCAAAAATAATATAAAGAGCCCCATAAAAAGAAAAATATATCTCCATTTTTGTCTCATTCCGCACTTATTTTTCTTCATTTATCATATGATTTATGTTTGAGATTCAATCCTGGCTATTATGAAAAATTAAGGGAAAAATGTCAAAATGTTTTCACATATTTTCTAATTTTTCTGCAATTTCTCCAATATTTTTAGCGATCAAAGCCGGCTTCTTTTTCAAGCGAGCCGCTTCTTCCGCCGATGTTTCTCCACTCAAAACCAGGAAAAAATCAGATTTCAACCTGTTTGCCAGTTCCATATCTGTGTAAATTCTATCTCCGATCATGGCAATTTCTTGGGGAGTCACGCCGTACTTTTGTATCACATGCTGAACCATTTCAATATTGGGTTTGCCAAATATTTTGGAGGCTTTTTTTTCTGTCGCTTTTTCAAAAAGAGCCAACATGGAACCAGTATCGGGTATGGGGCCTTCCGGGGTAGGGCAAACTAAATCAGGATGGGTGGCTAAAAGAGGAACATCTTTTTGCAAAAAAAGTGCCGCTTTCCTTAATTTTTCATATACAAGCTCTGTATCAAACCCAAGAACGATATATTGGGGAGAAGGGGAATCGGAATTAATTCCTGCTTTTTCAAACATGTCGATCATGGATCGGGTCCCCACTACATACGTTTCTTTGATATTCCGATTGATGAGAAAATCCAGAACCCCATCAGTGGAGAGAATAATCCTATCTGTAGGGACATTTATTCCCAAATGAGAAAGTTTCTTCACGTAATCAAATTTCGAACGAGAAGAATTATTGGAAAGAAAATAATAATGAATTCCAAACGAAGATAAAAGATTGATAAATTTTTTGGCTCCGCTTATGAGCTGGTTTCCAATATAGACGGTCCCGTCTAAATCTAAGAAAAATAATTTCTTATTTTTTAAGAAATTTTCCATTGGGCTTATTAAAAGATTTTAAAGCATCAGATACATACTCAACAGAAGATAGTAAGGTGACAATAATAAGAATCCATGAGAGAAAATAAAAACTCCACTTTCCTATAAACGGCCAGTAAAATGGCCCCAGAAGGGCCAAAATTCCTCCGACTGCCTGAAAGGTGGCTTTTATCTTCCCACTCTTTTTGGCAGAGACAGAAAAGCCTTTCTGAGCAAGAATGATACGGGAATAGGCCACGGTTATGTCTCGCAAGGCCATGCAGAGAGGAAGGAGCAGGAGAACAAGCCCTGAGAGAGCCATAGAAGAATAAACGATGATTCTTGATATACTGTCTGCATATGGATCCAGTGTGGCTCCATATTCTGAACTTAAATTGTATTGTCGGGCAATAGGACCATCCAATAAATCAGTGGCTTCGATAAGAATCAGAATTGAAAGAGAGATGATAAAATAGGACTCCACATTGCTGCAGGTAAGAAGAATTCCGGCGAATATGATAGATAAAACAATTCTGAATAAGGTTATGGATTGAATTAATATAAACCCTATTTTATTTTTTTGTGACTTTTTTTTCGATAACTCGATGTTTTTTTCATCCATTTGTTAAACTAATCGTTTTTTGTTTATTTTTCAATATTATTTTATATTCTGGTGAGGGTTTTTTCAATTAAGTTATTCCAGGTTGTTTCCGTTGAAAGGGGTTCATTAAAAAATTCAAGAAGAGATTTAAAAGAATCTCTCTAGAGGGTTATCTACTGAATAGAATAACTTGTATCTAATCTTTGTTTCTGATTTCCAGGAAAATCTCATCCAATCAATAGATATTGATGGTCAGATAGAGGACCCTGGAGATGAAAGGGAAAAAATCCCTGATGGCGTTGAATTTGGCAGGTAATTTTTTTATTATGAAAAGCGTAAAAATTTCTATATTTCGGTTTGTATGAATGAAATCCAGTAAAAAGAAATCATTCCTTGAAAGATTGGAGGGATGGAAGGCCATTTCTAACTATTTGGATAAGGACGTTAGAACCTGCCAGAGGTGGGAAGAAAAATTCAATCTCCCTGTTTACAGAGTAGGGCAATCCACAGGAAAATCACGTATCTTCAGCTACAAATCCGAATTGGATGAATGGTGGAACAAAACCTGGAAAAACGCTGCCTCTCCTTTCTATAAAAATAAATATTTTTTTGCAGGTATAATTTCGCTCTCTCTTATTGTTTTGGCTGTAGTGATTATCTTTTTTATATTAAGAAGGGAAAAGGCGACAATCTCTAGTCCCAATCCTGTAAGCTGGAAGCTCAAAGGACACTACCTAGCGGTTTATGATATCCATGACCATTTCCTGTGGAAGCACAAAATCGAAAGCTCCAAAGACCAGGAGATTTATTATTTTGACCAAGCCAAAGATGATCCTTTGAGTGAAATGAGACTGCATTGGGGAAGAACCAAAGTGACGTTCTCGGATGTGGACCAGGATAGAAGGAACGAGGTGCTTTGCTTTCTCAATCATGAGAACCCGGAGAAAAGATGTGTGGCTCTTGTGGACAATGATGGTGAAATCTTATGGACCCGTTCCATTCGTTTTGACCAGGAGTATGTAAAAGGCAAAATTGTCAATGATTATTTAGTCTATAAACTGAAATTCCACGATATTGACAAGGATAATAAAGAGGAAATATTGGTTCTTTGGTCTCACAGCCGGAGATTCCCTAGTATTTTTGTCATTTATAACCTTCAAGGAAAAGAGATTCTCCGGTACAGCCACACCGGAAACCTGCCTTTTTTTCAAATCAAGGAGATATATGAAAATCGAAAATGTATATTTTTAGCCGGAACCAACAATCTCTTAAACGGGAGTGCGGTGCTTTCTATTCTGGACTGCAGCCGGTTGAAAAGCGGACTGGGGCCTCCTTATTCAGTACCTCCTGATTTAACCCCTATGAAAAAACGCCTTCTCAAGTACAAACCTGTGGATTATGTTCCGGCCCATCAGAAGGAATATTTGCGCTTTAAGCACAATGAATTCAGCCGGAAAATGGGAGCCAAATGGCTCAAGGTTATTGAAGTTCGAGCCGGAGAGAATGAAATCCTGATTAAAGTTCATCAAAGTGGCAATTTGAGTCTTTATTTTGTTTTCGATTCTGATTTTCATCTTCGTTATGTAAAGCCCGGGGCTGATCTTGAGAGAAAATATGAAGAGCTTCTTGATCAAGGAGTTATTCAAACTCCCCTTGAAAAGTTTTTGAAAGAATGCCGGGATGATGTGCTCTTCTGGACCGGAGAAGGGTGGTCTCCAAAACCTCCTTCATAATACTAGGAATTCATTCGAAAATTTATTGACTTTTGTAAATTAAATTGATAAAAAAAGAAAATGAGTTGGGTAAATATACAATATTCGTAAATTTAAAAGGAGGGAACATTGTCTAAACTTAATTTTTTGGATTGGATTTGCATGATTCTCATTCTCATTGGTGGCTTAAACTGGTTGTTGTGGGGAGTTTTTGATTTCAATCTTGTGGCCGCGATATTTGGAACATTATCTGTCATTTCCAGGATAATTTATATTCTGGTAGGGGTATCGGCTTTGTATGTCTTGATTTTCTTATTGCCTAAAACCGGCAAAAAAACCTCAGGGACTTCCTGATTTAATAGTGAATTCTCACAACTGTTTTTCTGAAAGTGGTGAGGTATATACTGATCATCCAGTCTATATAAATGTATAAACCTCCCAATTGATTTTTGAAAATCGATTGATATTTTTTGTCCCATTGGATTAGAAAAACAAATGAGGTTCAACCTTACTCCACGGAAAAAGCGTCCAATTTTTGTATCAATCCTTCGGATTTAAATAACCTTAAGATATACAAAAAGGAGGAGGAAATCATGAGATCTAAAACAAGGTGGGGGGTTGCTGTAGCCCTTATAGCGGCAATGCCTTTTATGATTGATGCTTCTCTTAGGACGGATAGTTTTTCAGCCGATATGATTCAAAAAATGAACGGTCAGAGCATCCAGGGAAAACTGTTCGTAAAGGGAAATAAGTACCGAATGGATATGACCGAAGAAGGGGAAAAAATAAGTATCATCGTGGATATTCCGGCCAATAAGACAAAACTCCTGATCCACTCCAAAAAAATTTCTCAGGAAATTTCAAACACCAGTCTAAAAAGCCTTTCCAATAATCCCTTCGAGGCTTTAAGGCATTCATCTGAAAAATATGATTCCAAAAAATCCGGTTCTGAAATTCTGAATGGATACGAATGCCAGAAAAGCGAGATTTATGATAAAGAAAACAAGCTGATGACAGTTTGGGTGTCCGATGAGTTGGACTGGCCGGTGAAGATAGTCCTTGAAGTAGAACCTTCCAGGGAAGTTGAGCTGATCAACATCAAAGAGGAACCGGTGGAGGAATCTCTGTTTCAAATTCCATCCACATATAAAGAGATGTCTTCTCCAAAAAAAGATAAGGTTTCTCCTCCTTCGGAGGAAACAAAAACTCGGTCCGAGAAAAGAGAGCTGGATACAAAAGGTTTGACCGCCCTTGAAAAGGCTGTTTTTGAAAAGCTGGAAGAGAAAAACATTCAAAGGGTGACGGAAGATGGAACGGTCCAAATCAGAGAAAGAAATGATTCTGTACTGGAAGAATATTTTCCTGACTGGAAAATATTCCATTTATCTAGAGAAAAAAAGATCCAAGGGGGAACCAGCTTCAGCTACATTCCGGTGGATAAAGTGGCCGTTCACAAAAAGGATGAATCAGTTCTCATCATCAGCAGTCCTGCCACAGACATGCCGCTTGAAAGCGGTCTCACTCTGGTTCAAAAGGAGAATATCCGATTGAAAAATAAAGAGGATGTTGAAAAGTTCGCCAGAGTTCTGGATGCATTGTACTTCAAAAGAAGCAAGGTTCAAGACATCGAACCGTTGGGAGAAGGGAAATGGGTGGTGTATACAGGCACATTCATCAATCATCTCAAAGGATTCCTCATTAAAGTGGACAGCAGCGGAAAAATCATCGAATTAAGCTACAGTTTAAAGATAAAAGAAAAATAAGAGGAAAGACAAATATTCAATGTTCCTTTCATTTTTCCCGGATTCACTTCTCCTTATTTCCATGATGAGCTGAGAGCTGGGGTTTTGCTAAAAGCACACCTTTTATGAATCCTGCTTTTTGATATAATTATTTTATTTTCAATTAATTAAATTCGGTCTGACCTTATTTAACTAATTTAAAAGTTCATTCTTGTATCCCATCTTGAAATTTCCGATAATCAGAATACCAGAAGGCGGATTTATGGAAAGAAATTCCAAAACCTGGAAATGGTTATACCAATTCTATGGGTGGTTTTATGACCAATTCATCGGGTCAGCACTCAAAAAGTCAAGAAAGTGGGTTTCCCGGTACATCCGAAATCAAGACCTTTTTCCGGTCCTTGATTTGTGCTGTGGCACAGGAGCTCAGATCCAACTTTTAGGGAAGAATAGGGAATGGGTTTATGGAGTGGACCTTGATTTCAATATGCTCCAATATGCTTCAACCCGACATCGAGGATATTCTTTTGTGTGTGGGAATGCCCGATGGCTTCCTTTTAAGCCGGACTTTTTTCGGTCGGTTATCCTTTCTTATGCGGTTCATGAAAAAGCTCCCTCTTTGCGTCAAAAAATGATTCAGGATGTCTTTAGAGTTTTGATTCCTGAAGGAAAAATCATCTTTATTGATTATGAGATTCCTCGGAATTTCATTTCCCGTGTGGGGCGCATGGCTACTTTTATCATAGAGAGGAGTGCTGGGAAGAAACATTTCCAGAACAGTCAGGAATTTTTAAGCCAAGGAGGGCTGAAAGAATTTATCCATAAGAACGGACTTAAAGAAATATCCAGTGTTCATCTGGACCTCGGGAGCAGCCGGATTGTGATAGCGGAAAGGCCACCTTCCTATAAGAAATAAAACTCTTGAATTCCAAAAAGTCCCAAGAATCAGATAAGATTTTAATATAAAAGAAAAATTGCGATTCACGCCTTTCCTGAAAGGGAAAAATTATCTTACTTTAAATTTTTGGTTGAATTATCCTCTCATTCCTAGATAATAGTAAATCTGAATCATTCATAAAAAAGGCTGTTACTTATAAATTAAACAAAGAGCATGAATGGGTTAAAAGAATTCAATTCATCCAAATCCCGAATCAAACGTTTTATTTTTATAAAGGAGGTTTTCTATGAGTTATAAAGTAAAAATCCTTCGTCGTTTACAGATTTATTTAGCTACGGCTCTCATTGTTTTGGGCGTATTCGCTCCCTTAGCCCAAGCCCAGACCACTCCTAAAGATTTTTTTGGGTTCCAAATGGGAGCAGACAGGAAGATGGCCCGCTGGGATAAAATAGTTGACTACTTCAAACTCCTTGAGGAAGAGACCAACAAAATCAAGGTCCTCAACATGGGCCCTTCCACCATGGACCATCCCTTTTTGGTACTCATCATTTCCTCTCCTCAGAACCTGGCCAATCTGGACCGACTGCAGGAAATAAACGCGACCTTGAGCGATCCCAGAGGAGTTGAAAAAGAGAAGATCGAACAGTTAATCGAAGAAGGGAAAGCTGTCATCTGTCAATCTATGGGTCTTCATGCCACTGAGATCGGGGGAACACAGATGACCCCTGAACTTGCCTATGACCTGGTCAGCCGGGAAGATAAAGAGGCCCAACGCATTTTGGACAATGTGGTCTTTTTTATGATCCCCTGTTTCAATCCGGATGGAGAGATTATGGTCACCGACTGGTATAGAGAGACCAAAGGGACCGAATATGAAGGTTCCAGCCTTCCCTGGCTCTACCATAAGTATGCCGGACACGATAACAACAGAGACGGAGATTTTCTCAACCTGACCGAGTCCAAGTATGCAGCTGAAATCATGTACCGGAAATGGCTCCCTCAAGCCTATATCGATCATCATCAAATGGGAAGCTACGGGGCCCGGTTCTATGTCCCCCCTTACTGCGATCCCATTCGGCCCCATGCCGATCCTCTTATCTGGCGGGAACTCAGTTGGTACGGCGCTCACATTGCTTATAAACTGGAAGAAAACGGCAAAACCGGTATCATCAACGACGCCATATTTCCCGGGTGGGGACATTTCGGATGGCACTGGATTACCCCATTCCATAACATTGCGGGCATGCTCACGGAATCCGCAAGCACAAGACTGGCCACCCCCATGTATATCCATCCTGAACAGCTTGAGGGAGGAAGCCGCCAGTTCCCCGAATACAAGGCCCAAAGCACCTTCCCCCATCCTTGGCCCGGTGGATGGTGGAGACTGAGGGATATTGTGGAACAGAAAAAAATATCCGCATGGGCTCTCCTTGACCTGGCCGCAAAGAATAAGAAAACTGTCCTCCACAATGCCTACCTCAAAGCCAATAGACAGATAAAGCGGGGAGCTGAAGGTGAAGCCAAAGCCTATGTGATCCCCAAATCTCAACATGACCCTCTTACAGCCGTAAAGATGATCAACACCCTTCTTCTTTCAGGGGTAGAGATCAAAAAAGCCCAGAAACAATTCTCGGTGGGCCCTATGACATATCCCAAAGGATCTTTTGTCATCTCTTTGGCTCAGCCTAAGATGGGATTGATCAAGAATCTATTAGGTCAAACTTCTTATGCGGACAATGAATGGACCCGGGCTGATGATGGATCTCCTTTGCGGCCTTACGACCTGGCCACCCACACCATGAATGAATTTATGGGGGTTCAAGTCGATCCTGTGGATGTGAAAGTGGAAGGCGATTTTCGAGTGCTTGACAGCCAAGTTCCCCTCTCCGGAAAAGTGGAAACAGGAGAGTTGGGTTATGTGCTTGACGGTCGGTTGAACAACAGTTTCAAAGCTGTGAATCTTCTTCTGGATCAAGGAGTCAAAATTCGGAGAGTAGAAGAAAAATCTTCTCATCTTCGACCCGGAGACTTCATTGTTTCGGGAGGAAAGAAAGATATCATCAAGGATGTAGCCGAGAAAACAGGGGTGGACTTCCAAGAACTGGAAACTGAGATTAAAGAAGGAACTCACGAGGTCAAACGGATGCGCACAGCTATGTACCGAAGATACTACGGCGGCAATATGGATGAAGGATGGACCCGTTTCCTTCTGGAGAACTTCTCCTTCCCCTACACCCGGCTGAAAGATGCTGAGATCAAAAAAGGCAGCCTTCACAAAAAATACGAGGTTATAATCCTCCCTCATGACCGTACCTTCATGATCACAGGAGATATACCTGAATCATACAGCCGTTATTTCTCTAGCTATCCCCCAAAATATCGGAGCGGAATAGGTAAAGACGGAGTGAAGGCTCTGAATGAATTCGTGGAAAATGGAGGAATCCTGGTTACTTTCGGCAACTCCTGTGAATTCGCTATCGATAAGTTCGATTTGAATGTTCGGAATGTGGTTTCAGATCTTCCTTCCAAGGAATTTTTCTGTCCCGGTTCCACACTCAAAGTGACTTTTGATAAAACCCATCCTTTGGCTTATGGGATGCCTTCCAAAGGATTAGTACTCTTCTGGTCCAATCCCGCTTTTGAGATAGTCCCCAGCCGAGACAATGAGAAGTACGAAACGGTGGTTCGTTATAAGGAAAAGGATATACTCAGAAGCGGGTGGCTCATTGGAGAAGAACATCTCTCTCACAAATCGGCCATGATCAATGCTCAATATGGGGCAGGACAGGTGGTTCTCATCGGCTTCCGGACTCAGCACCGCTTCCAGACCCATGGAACTTTCAAACTGCTTTTCAACGCTTTAATCCGCTGAATTGAAAAAATAAATATAGAAAAAATGGGGTCGTGTCTTACATTATGACATTTTCCCCTGAAATTAATTTATTGATGGTGGCGGAGGCGTCTTGATGAGTTAGTTCGAAAGTAGACGTTAAATTCATCTTAAATCCTGGATTCACACTTCCGCGGGAATGACGGATAGGGATGAATGAAGGACAATCTTTTTCATTGGTTGCGGGCGGCGAAGCCGCCATTGGGAATTAGCTCGAAAACAAACATGTCTGCACACACAGATTTTTCCTATCTTCGGTCTCAAATTTCAAGAAAGGAAGACTATGTCAAGCTCGAAAACATAGAAAAAGACCGGCAAAAGGTTCGCATCCAGAATAAAATCCTCACCGATAATCGGTTTATCGATATCCAGCTCGGGGAACTTCTTTTCTATTTTCGGAAAGACCTAGCACCCGCCTCTGTGGATACCTATATCGAGATTTTTCGGGACAAAGCTCATATGAAACTCCCTCCATTCAAACCCCTAAACTGCACTTCAGTCCTTGATATCGGAGCCAATGAAGGGTTCTATTCCATCTATATGAAACAAAAGAATCCCCATCTTCGAATCCTCAGTGTGGAACCGGTTCCTTCTGCCTTTGAAATTCTTCAACGCAATCTCAAGGCCAACGGCTTTCACGATATCCAGACAATCAACCTGGCGGTAGGCGATCGAAATCAAACAGTGGAAATGGAAGTTTACCCTCATGTCAGCTCGATTTCCGCAGAAAACATGGAACTGCTCCAACGGCCTTGGATCCATCCTGACAGAATAAACAAAATAAAAGTTCCTATGAAAACTCTTTCTTCATTGTTCTATGAATATAATTTGGGCACAGTGGATGTTCTCAAGCTGGATGTGGAAGGAAGTGAAATGAAAATTCTTCAGACTTCAAAAAGGGTTTTAAAACGGGTCAGGAAACTGGTGGTAGAATGGCACACTCCTGAACTTCGAGAGAAATGCAAACGGTTCCTCAGGAACCGAAACTTCAAGCTGCTTCATGAAGAGCGGCGCCGAATCGGAGATTCTTACTTTATCAACGAAGAAATCTAGCTAATTCCTTATGGCGGCTCCAACATACACACAAACAAGAAAATAATTCAAAATTCATATTCCAAACCAAAACAGGGGAGGATACCCCATAGTTCCACTCGGTCGGGTTCTTCCGAAAGCATCCAGGAGCCAGTATCCTTGGGAAGAGGTCCTTCGCCCACTGCACTCGCTCCCATCATATCCAAACCCAATTGAAACTCAGGTTCATCAAGGTTTCCCTCCCGGAAACGGATATCCATAACCGAAGATAGGGTATTTCCGTAGGAAGGAGAAAAGTCACCCGAATGAAAATGGACATCCCGTATGAAATCCACATTTAAAAGACCCAGAGAACCGGTTGTGGAGCCCAATCGAGGATAATGATTGATATTAGGCACTTGGATATTATCGATATAAAAAGAGTTTGCAGCCGGACCAGGAGCCACCGTCAAAGGATATGCCATGAGTGGCCATACTTGTGATGGTCCTTGTGATTTCACTCTTCAAGTCATCCCGGGGAAAAAGCATAAACCCGGGGAAAAGGTCATAATTAACTACAAGGGAATAAAGGGTGGATTTGACCACAAAATTTACGGTGAAACCCAGATCCCTCAAGTTTCCGAAACTTACAAATATTTTTTGATTGAATGTCCCATAGGAAATGAGCATCAAGTATTTTTCGGAGAAAACACTTGTGCCACCAGAAAAGAGCTGAGCAATTTGCCTCAGGGAGAAGCCATGCTGGATTACACTCAAGTGGCCGCTCTGGGATTGCAGAGAGGGAAAACTGCACGGGAAGCCATCCGAGAAGCTGGAAAATTGATTCAAAAGTATGGTTTGAAAGGATTAGGTGGGTCCGGAGAAAGCTTTTTAGTCTCCGACCCTCATGAAGCTTGGTGTTTTGAAATTGTAGGGGAATCGACTCTATGGGTAGCTCAAAAAATTCCTCATGACCATGTGTGTCCCCATGCCAACCGGATGAGGATCGGAGTGGTGGACCCCAAAGATAAAGAAAATTTTATGATGGCTCCCGGACTGATTCAAAATGCGATAGATAAAGGATTTTATGATCCCGAGAAAGATGGACCGTTCAATTTTGCCAAGATTTACAGTGGGAATCAATCCAGAGGCAATCGAATAAGAGAATGGCGAATGTTTAGTTTGCTTTGCCCTTCCAAAGAGTGGAAAATCGATCAGGAGTTTCCCTTTTCTGTCAAACCGGAAAGAAAAATATCTGCACGATGGTGGATCGATAATGTATGGAGAGATCACCTAGAAGGAACTCCCTACGACAGGACTGAGGGGATGGCTGCAGGTCCCTTCAATTGTCCCGGGCGTTTCCGGATTGAAGAACTTAAATCGGAGAGGAGTATCTGTATTGCAGGTTCGGGATACACTTGGGTTTCCCAGTCCAGGGAAAATCTCCCTGATTGTATTGGAGGGGTAATATGGTTTGGTCTGGATTCTCCTCGCTCCACATGCTATGTGCCCTTTTATGTAGGAATCACCCATATCCCGGAGTCCTGGCAGCAGGGCGATTACACACAGTTTGATCCCGAATCACCAAGGTGGTATTTTCAGGTTATTGATACTTTTTCCTGGCTGAGGTACAGGGATATTCACTCCGATGTCAGGAAAGTTTTTGGGGGTCTTGAGGATAAAGAGTTTCAAATGCAGGGGAGTATTGAAGACCTAGCTCAAAAACTCTATGAGTCCAACCCCTCTTCAGCGAAGGAATTTTTAACTTCCTATTCCTCCATGTGCGCACTGGAGGCTCAAAAAGCAGCCAAAAAACTGTTTTTTCATTTGATCACTAAATACTCAGATGGAAGACCCAAAGCTGAGATTGATGAAAAATGGATGAACATCTTTAAAAAAAAAGTAGAAAACAAGTTTTTATCATAAAGAGAGTTCCTTGTTATAATGATTTCAAGGGATAATCAAATATGGAAAGCTATTCGATTCCCATTTTGATCCTCCTCCTTGGATTCATCATCGTCGCAGGCATTCTTATCCGTTGCGGTTTTAAAAAATTAGGCATTCCCTCATTAATCGGGTTCATTCTCTTGGGATTTCTTCTTCGTTTGATAGACACTCAAAAACCTTTTCTCAATGAACAAACTCTGGATGTTTTTGAGCTTCTCGCTCAAATTGGACTCATTACTCTTTTATTCCGAGTAGGTTTGGAGAGCAATCTAAAAGGTCTTATTAAACAGATCCGACATGCCAGCCTTATATGGGTGGGCAATGTGCTTTTCAGTGGGGTTATGGGTGTGGTTGTGGCTTATTATCTTCTCCGATTAGAACTTATCCCTAGTTTATTCATTGGGGTTGCTCTGACCGCTACCAGTGTAGGAATATCGGTAAGCGTATGGCAGGAGAGAAGAGCCATCAACTCTCCCACAGGAGAACTGCTTATTGATGTGGCTGAAATGGATGATATTACGGGAATCATTTTTATGGTCTTACTCTTTTCAGCTGTTCCTGTCCTACGAGGCGTCGAGGGCACATCCTTGTGGTCGTCTTTGGGTCATAGTTTGGGAATATTGTTCCTCAAGCTGGTGGCCTTCGGGGTCGTGTGCGTTCTCTTTTCCCGTTATGTAGAGAAGCATATTACAAAATTTATGTGTGGGATGAAGCATTCTCCCGACCCGATGCTCATGATCGCCGCTTTTGGATTTATTATTGCATCCTTGGCTGCTCTTTTAGGGTTTTCTTTTGCTCTTGGGGCATTTTTTGCTGGATTGGTGTTCAGCAGGGACCCCGATGCGGTCAAATTGGATTCTTCATTTGAAACCCTCTATGATTTTTTTACCCCCTTTTTCTTCATTGGAATCGGACTGAGTATGAATCCTCAATCTTTGACTCCAGCTTTGGGGATAGGATTGGTTTTGCTTTTAACTGCCGTAGTGGGGAAATTAATCGGAAACGCGGTTTTTTCTCTGACTGTAACCGGATGGATTCCTTCAGTTTTAATCAGTATAAGTATGGTTCCCCGTGCAGAAATTGCCATGGTGGTCATGCAGAGAGGAAAAGAACTTGGAGAATGGGCGGTCCCTGAGAAAACTTTTTCGGCGATGGTTATGGTGGCCCTGGCAACCAGTCTTCTTGCTCCCCTAATTCTCCGCAAAGGGCTAAAAAAATG
The DNA here is from genome assembly GCA_018335295.1 of bacterium. GTDB lineage: Bacteria > Acidobacteriota > Aminicenantia > Aminicenantales > Aminicenantaceae > JAGXKI01. Next base: position 22,751 of record JAGXKI010000015.1, read on the forward strand.
GCCCCAACGGTCTTCATAAAATATTTTCCTCGTTTCAATACGGCATCTAATCGGATATAATCGTGTAGCTTATGCTATAAAAAGGGGTTAAAAACGTCCAAATCAATAAAAAATAAGGAGAGGGTAAAAAAACATCCATCCTACCGTGTAGAATCCTGTTTTTCAAGACAATTGCTTTTTGGCTGGACTTTTCTTCACGTTAGTTTTAAATTCAATAAGAAGTGTAACATTCTGAAAACAAAACATAAACTTAATAAATGAGTTGCTTAAACCAAATTCTTATGAAATTGGTATGGATTTTGCGATATATCTAAATGAAGGAGGATTCAGATGAAAAAAATTCTGATTGTTTGTTTAGGTTTAGCCACTGTCTTGGCTTTTCTGATTGTTTATTCTGGTGCTGATGAAGAAATGCCTTCCCCGAACGGAGAAGAATTCTGGACCTACATCACCGAAACAAATTCTTATAAGATGTGGGACCATTGGCCGGGATATCCGGATATGTATCCCGGACAAAGCCCTCATGGAGCCTATTTGAAGCTTTATGTTAACGACATTGCTCATGAAGCCATTCAAAATGGAAAAGAAACTATGCCTGATGGAGCTATCATCATCAAAGAAAACTACGGAAAGGATAAAGAATCTCTTATGGCCATAACCCCCATGTATAAGGTGAAAGATTACGATCCGGATGCCGGAAATTGGTTTTGGGCCAAATACGGAGCCAAAGGAAAAATTATGGCTTCTGGGAAAGTGGAGGGGTGCATCAACTGTCACAAAAGTAAAAAAGAAAACGACTGGCTCTTTACCGAAATTAAATAATACAGAGCTTACACTTCGATCATTCCACACTGAAACCGAAATCTATTCATAGAAAGGATTGATTCCTGGACAACGCTTACTGGATAAGCTTTTGTACTGTAATGAAAAAATAGTTTTTTCATTCAACGAGGTGTACGGTTGCCTTAAGGAATATCTTTCAAATTTGTCAGACAGAAACAAACAATAGACATAAAGTGAGAAAATAAGGCTCGGATATAAGGAAGTATTTTTTTAGAAAGAAAAAACGGAAGTCATCTTTAAATTTTGAACTAAGGAGAAGGTAAAAGGTGAGCTTTTTGAAGGAATTGAAATGTGTTCCTTGCCGGGGAGGGGAGCCCCCCCTATCTGAAGGAAAAATTCAAGAAATGAAGCCTAAAGTTCCTCAATGGAATATTGTGGAACGTCAGAATGTAGAGAGGCTGGAAAGGGTTTTCCGATTCAAAAATTTTCAGGAGGCCCTCCGGTTTACCAATGAAGTAGGAAAACTGGCTCAAGAGGAAGAACATCATCCCAAAATTGTGACCCAATGGGGAAGGGTGAAAGTTTCATGGTTCACCCATAAGATTAAAGGGCTTCACAAGAATGATTTTATTATGGCTGCCAAAACAAATGATCTGTATAAAAAAAACTCATTTTAGCCTTTTTTATGGGATCTATTTGACTGAAAATAAAAGGAGGAAAAAATGACCAAGAAATGGACCCTGGGTATCGGAATTTTATCGGTCTTTATTATGATCTTTCTTTTGACCGGATGCACCAGGCAAGAACGTTCTCCCGAAGAAGCAGCAGGGTTTATGGAAGAAGAGGATATTCAAAAAGCTGTGGCGGTACTGCACCCCAAAAAGGGTCATGATGTACACGGTACGGTGACTTTTACCAAAATGGAAAAGGGAATCAAAGTTGTGGCCGATATCAAAGGACTGACTCCTGGGAAACACGGTTTCCACATTCATCAGCTGGGAGACTGCCGAGCATCGGATGCCTCATCGGCGGGAGGACACTTCAATCCAGATAATACCTCCCATGGAGCCCCTACAGATGAGGAACGCCATGTGGGAGATTTGGGGAATGTGACCGCCGATGAAAACGGAAAAGCCCATTATGAGAGGATTGACACCTACATCGCCTTCCAAGGAGCCCATTCCATAATCGGACGGGCTGTGGTGGTCCATGCGGGTGAAGACGATTTTACCTCCCAGCCTTCAGGAGCGGCCGGTCCCAGAGTTGCCTGCGGAGTGATCGGGATCGCTCAAGAAAAGACCAGTTAGGAATGAACGTAACTCCAAACAAAAAAATCCAGGAGGTGAAATGGAATCAAAAGTCAAGACGGCTCAGACAGATGTATTGGTTCTGGGAGCCGGACCAGCGGGTTTGACTGCAGCTGGAGAGGGAACTGTCGCCGCTATGGAGGCATTGAGATATCTCAGCGACTAAAAAAACGAATTGTCTTCTCTGCTCTGAGCAAAAACAACCTAAAAGAATGATAATGATAAGGAGGGATGGGAAATGAAAGAGTATGATTCGGTTGTGGTGGGGTCAGGTTCAGGAATGGAGTTCGTAGAAAAAGCGCTCTCTCACGAAGAAACGGTTGCTTTAATCGATAAGGGGCCTTTAGGAGGGACCTGTTTGAATCTAGGATGTATCCCTTCTAAAATGCTTATATTTCCTGCAGACAGGATTATGGAAATAAAAGAAGCCAAAAAATTAGGAATAGAGGCAAAAATCACCCATATTGATTTTAAATCCATAATGGAAAGAATGAGGACAAGTATAAACGATAATAGAGAAAACATGAGAAAGGGAGTCAAGGATGCCCCTTTGGATTATTATGAGAAAGAAGCCCATTTTGTCGATGATCACACACTTCAAGTGGGAAAGGAAAAAATAAAGGGGAAGAAAATATTTCTGGTCTCCGGGGCCCGGCCGTTTATTCCTCCCATAAAAGGGTTGGAGAAAACGGAATATCTCACCAATGAAAGCGTTCTGGGATTAAAAAAGAGACCGGAGTCATTGATTATTGTGGGGGGTGGATATATTGTGGCTGAATACAGCCATTTCTTTGATGCTATGGGAACAAAGGTGACGATTGTACAGAGGAACGAACGACTGCTGCCGGATGAAGAACCTGAAATATCAAATATGTTAAAAAAGCAGATGGAGAAGAGAATGAATGTTCATACCAACATGGAAGCTTTCCGAGTGAAAAAAGAAGAGGGAAGATACCGAGTGAAAGCTAAGAATAAGAAAACAAATATAACAAGAGAATTCAGTTCAGAGAAAATTATGATTGCGACGGGAAGAAAAAGTAATGCAGAGTTATTGAAAGTGGAGAATACAGGAGTGGAGGTAGACGAGAGAGGATTTATAAAAGTAAATGAAAAATGGGAAACCTCTAAAAAAAATATATGGGCTCTGGGGGATGCAGTAGGAAAATCCATGTTCAAACATGTGGCCAATCGGGAAGCTGCCTATTGTTCTCAGAATGTTTTTCACAATACAAACTTATCGTTGGATTACCACACCGTTCCCCATGCTGTCTTTTCCCATCCTCAGGTTGCTTCCGTGGGATTGAAAGAAAAAGAAGCCAAAGAAATCTATGGGAATGATGTTTTGGTAGGAGGAGCTAAGTATTCAGATGTAGCTAAAGGCGAAGCCATGATGGATGACTGCGGTTTTGTCAAATCTATCATTAATAAAGATGGAAAAATTCTAGGATTCCACATCATAGGTCCCTACGCTCCCATTCTGATTCAGGAAGTGGTGAATGTTATAGCCAAAGGGGGAAATATATGGGATGCTTCTTCGGGAATGCATATTCATCCCTCTTTATCTGAAGTGATTTTGTCAGGCTTACAGCCTCAAGAACGTGAATTATTGAAAATAAAATTCATTTGCCAGGAACAAGGCAGGCAATCGAGGGAATGATGACGTGATATATATATATTTAACGGTTAAATTGTCAAACAGCTGAATTGTTGAACTGTTTAACGGTTAAACTTTTGATTGAGGAAAGGAGAAAAATATGAAAATAAATAAAATCAAATCGATGCGAGGAATTTTATTGATCTTGCTAGTAGGAATGATATTTTCTTATTCCGAAGCTCAGTTTTATAAAGTTTATGGATATGAGACTCCAGAAAGGGGAGAAACAGAATTGGTTTATTGGACTTCCTATATCGCCCAAAGCGATTTGTCCTATTCTTTTTTTGGAAAAGCTTTAGACCGGGAAGGATTGTGGTCTCATTCTTTGGAATTGGAATACGGCCTGACCGACCGGCTCACTCTGGCTGCTTATCTTGACTTTGAATCTCCTTCGGGAGAAAATCTCCATTACGTTCAAACTCGAGCGGTTTTTTTCCGTTACATGTTCGCACAAAAAGGGGAATTCTTTTTTGACCCAGCGGTTTATGCCGAGTACTACTTTCCGCGCAAAGGTTATGAGGATCATGAAGAACTAGAAATCAGGTTGATATTGGAGAAGGATTTGGGAAATTTCAGAGTAGACATCAATCCCATCTTTGAAAAGGTGACCAGCGGTGCCGAGGTTGAAGAAGGATTAGAATTCAATTACGCAGTAGGGCTCTATTATCGCAAATTTCATTCCATCCAACCGGGAATTGAATTCCACGGAATGATGGGAGAGATGGTGGATTTCAAATCCACAGAACGACAGCAACACGTCCTTTTTCCCACAGTGGATATGCGATTTGGCGAATTCCACTGGCATCTTGGGGCAGGGAAGGGATTAACGGCAAAAACAGACCAATGGATTTTCAAAAGCATCATTTCTTATGAGTTTTAAAGGAGATTAAAATGAAAGCAATATGGAAGGGTAAGGTTTTGGCTGAAAGCAGGGATACTATTGGGGTGGAAGGCAATCACTATTTCCCGCCCGATTCTTTAAACAGGGAGTATTTTAGAAAGAACGATTATCACACCGAATGTCCCTGGAAAGGGAACGCAAGTTATTACGATGTAGTAGTGGATGATCGAGTCAATGAGAATACAGCCTGGTATTACCCGAATCCCAAGAAAGTGGCTGAATATATAACCAATTACGTGGCGTTTGATAAAGATGTGGAAATAAAAGAATAACCCAAGCTGATATTTCTTATCCTCTAAGAATTGTTTTTGGAAAGATATAAGAATATAATTTCATTGATTTTCTGTGCCCAGTTCCTCGCTTTTTTTTCCAACTGAGGATAAGAGGACGAAGGCTTTTTATTCAGAAATCCTTTAATCTCGCGGGAAGTTCGCTCCAAGAAATTTTTTTCCCATTCATTATCAGGGGCCTTTTCTCCCCATAATTTTCGAGGCCCTTCAAAACCTCCTTCGGAAAGATACCAATTCTTTATGTAATGGAATCCGCTTTGGAATATCAAATAACCGAGGGGTGTTGCGGCAGGAGGAATATTCCCTTCCAAACCCAGAATGGTCTCTTTATGAATATCCTGTTCTCCTTCGTAAGAGACCATCATATGACCTCCTGGGGGAATTAAGTTCCCTAGAGTTTGGAAGAGCCTCACAGCTCTATTTTCGTTCTCTAGATCGAGTTTTTCCTTGATCATGTTTCGGTGGAAAAACCGATGTTCCTGCCAGTATTCCATATCGATCCAGGGCTGAACATCTTTTCCTCCCACGCTGTAAATCCCTCTGACCACAGGATTCTGGCTGAGGAGGTTTTCTTGATTTTTAAGAAATACCGAGAACCCGTTCCAACCGCTTTTAGAAAGCTGTTTCACTTCTTTTATTTGGAGAAAATACCTATCGAAGGAAACATTCTCCAAATTTTGGCGAAGGATTTCCTCGGATTTGGCCATAAATCAATCCAAAAGTCTTTTTTCTCCTTCCAGCTTTTTGATATCGGTTACATCCTCGGTCACTTCCATACATCCCAGATAATCACCTTCGGAATTTCGAACAGGAAAATACCGGATATAGATCAAACGACCCTTGAGATTAATCCAGAACTCAGCTTTATCTCGTTTTCCGCTTTTAAATTCTTCCACTATTTTATTGACCATATGAATGCTTTTTTGAGGATGGCAATTCTGGACCTTTCTTCCGAGTATGGCTTTGGTTCGGGTGAAGATTCTTTCGGGAGGATTGCTGAAATAGCGGACTGTATCATCTTTATCCACAAAAGTGATATCCATAGGTAGAGAATTGAAAATGTTTTCGATTTCTTCCCTTGATAAAGAACCTGTTTCAAAAGAAACCTTCCCTTCTTTATTCTTAGACATAGTTTTTACTCCTCCTTTAAAAGTTTTTCTCACATCCTTAGGGGTAAAACAACAATACCCTAGTTCATCAAATTGAGTTCTTATTTCCTTCCATTCATGGGGTTCAATAACTCTCATCCCCGTGGGAAAAAGAATATGATTTTCCTTATAAAAATGACTGGAAAGTATCTCTCTTATAGCATGGGCCTTCTGCTGAAGTTTGGGTGAGAAATCCTGGATTTTCATTCTATCTCTTGAATCTAGGAGTTCATAAAAATCTTTTTCTAATCCTCTGATTTGATCGTGTTCGGACCACATGATAGCCGGAGGTTGAGTGATTCCATGCTTTTCCAGGTAGGGAAAAAGCACGTTTTCCTCCCGATTGTAATGGCTCTCTGAGCTTTGAAAATGCTCTTTGATATTTTGAAGCTGATTCAATTCCTTTTTAATAGATTGAAAATCTTCAGCCTGTGAAATTTTTGAAGAGACTTCCTGGAGTTCATTTCCATATTGAAGAAGGAGCTTATGTTCTTCCATCAATATCCGTAGAGGATGTCCTTCGGGAGCCAAAGGCTGTTCTTTTTCTATACTTTCTTTAAAAGCGGCTAAGTGGACATCACAGAGTTTGTGAATTTTCTCTCTTGACATGCCCTCTTTGATCAACTCTTCTTCCACTTTGGATATCTCTTCGGGAGAAATATCCGGCAGCATTTCTTTAAAATCTTTTTTGACCTGTTCAGGGCTTTCACCTTTATGCAGCCTTTCGATTATTTTTTTCAAGGCTTTCTTTTTATCCCCTGAATATTCGCCCATATTGATTTCTCCTTTTGGGTAGTTTGTTAGGGACTTATTATTTTATAAAATGACATGAATATTTCAAATGGATGAAGGGATAGAATCAAAAAATTAAAATTCTCCTAATGATCGATTTGTCTCAGATTGTCCGGTTGAAGACATTCCTCACACTCAAATTCGAGAGTAGCGTGTTTTATATTGTATTTTTTTAGCCTCTTTTTGATCTCAGTTTTAATTTTATCCACCCTTCTCATATCCGTATCTTTTGTGTAAATATGGGCGTCAATCGCGTTGATATTGGAACAGAGGCTCCACAAATGAACATGGTGCACTCCTTCAACGCCATCCACTTGCTGCATGTCTTTGACCACTTGGTCGAAATCCACATTCTTGGGGGTAAACTCCATTAGAATGGCTGCGGACTCTTTCAGTATGAAAAAGGCTGAAATAATGATAACCACAGATATCACTCCACTCAAAATAGGATCGAAAATGGTCTTTCCTGTTAAAAAGATAAGAAAGGCTACCACAATGACTGCCAGAGAAAAAAAAGCATCAGTGAGGACATGAAGGAAAGCACTTTTAATATTAAGGTCATGACTTCCATGGAGCTTCAAGGCCACATAAAGATTCACCCCTAGACCTATAAAAGCGACAATCAACATCGGAATACTGTGAATAGGCTGGGGATGGGAGATCCGGCGGTAGGCTTCCCATAAGATCCAAAGTCCTACCGCGATAAGAAAAATTCCGTTCAAAAAAGCAGCGAATATTTCAACTCGATGAAAGCCGAATGTTTTTCTTTTTGATGGGAGCTTTCTAGAAATATTCAGGGCACTCAAAGAAAGAAATAGGGCAAACACATCCCTCAGCATGTGCCCGGCATCTCCCAGTAAAGACAGCGACCCGGATATCAACCCTCCGATAACCTCAACGATAAAATAAATCCCCGTTAAAAAAAGGGCGGTTTGGAGATGCTTCTTATAGTTTTTTTCCGCCATTTTTTGATACTCGTAGCAATTCACTCAATGGAACTTCTTTTTTTTAAGAAGAGTCATTACGTCTTTCTTAATATCTTATCATGAGTTCGATTTTGATGACTATCAGAAAAATAATTGAATATTTGGAACGGTTTATTCTTTGTAAGTAGAAGAAACGGATATGGCTTCAAATAATAAAAGCCTTTTCTATTGATGCTTTGCTGAATAGAAGACAATCATCAGTTTATTTGCATCAAAAAAATGATTTCTTTACTCTCTTTTCGGGAGTCAGTCCGGGAACCGAGCGTCTAGTCTAAAATAGTTGAGAGTGGTGATGTCACCATGGGAAATTAGTTAGGAAATGCCTTCCAAATAGAGAAACCTCATCTTTCCCTTATTGAGTCTTATTTTAGAATATCTGTTAAGGCCTCCTCGATATTTTCATACTGGAATCGAAATTGGTTATCTAGAAGGCGCTGGGGGATCACCTTCTGTCCTTTAAGCACGATGGAACCGAACTCTCCCAATATGCTTTTCACCAAAAATCCGGGCGCGGGCAGAAAGGAAGGTTTTTTCAAGACATTCCCCAGGGATTTTGCCAGTTCTTTATTTCTTACCGGGTTGGGGGAGCAAATGTTGACTGGACCGGATATTTCTGGATGATTCAAAAGAAAGAGGAAAGCTTCACAAAGGTCTTGAATATGAATCCAGGAGAACCACTGCTTTCCGCTTCCGATGGGTCCGCCGAGAAATTTTTTAAAAAGAGGGATCATCTGACCAAGGGCTCCTCCTTTTTCACCCAACACGATCCCAAACCGGGTAAGAACCACCCGGGCTCCTTTTTCCCTCGCTTTCAAAGCTTCCCGTTCCCATTCCTGAGTGACACTGGCTAAAAAATCATCCCCAGGAGGAGAATTTTCAACTCGCTTCTCATCTCCACAGAAACCATAATATCCTACCGCTGAAGCGCTGAAGAAATGGAATTGTTTTTCAGAGTGAGAAGGAATTCCTTCAACAATATTATGAGTTGTCTTTATCCGGCTTTCCAGGATGGCTTTTTTGTATTCTTCTGTCCATTTGTTAAATATAGAGGCACCTGCAAGGTTGATCACCCCATGGTGTTTCTTAACGGCTTCCTGCCAGTTCCCCCTCTCTGTGGGGTCTCCCTGAAGAAAAGAAATTCCAGACCGTTCTCCAGATTGTCTTGGCTTCCTTGTGAGAATGGTCACTTCATGCCCTTCTTGGATAAGCCGGCCGATGAGGCGGCTTCCCACAAAACCAGTCCCTCCAGTTATAAATATCTTCATTTCTATTCTTATTTTATCTTAAAAAAGGGGACGGTTCTATTTTTTTTTCAATCGTTCAAACACTGAAAAATAGAACCGTCCCCTTTTTATTTTTTATTTGAGTTCGGCTTCTTTGACTATTTTTTTGACATTTTCCATCAACTTGGGTGCGTTATAGACGATGCCGTCTTTTATGGTCCACTTCACGCCCCCGCGTTTTATCAATTTTCCGTCTTTGATATCCAACACCCCAGTGGGATACAAGAATTTGAAATTTTCAAGGGGATTTTCATCCACAAGAATAAGATCAGCCAAATAACCTTTCCGGACCCTTCCCAATTTATCCTCCATTCCCAGGGTTTGAGCATTGTTTTCTGTGGCGTGCTTGATGACATCTATGGGGTGAAATCCCGCTTCCTGGTGAAGCTCCAGTTCACGGATCAAACTGAAACCATAAAGCTGATAGATGTAACCAGCGTCTTCTCCTACACCCACAACTCCACCTAAGTTAGCGAACTTTTGAACCGCATTCATCCAGATCCGGTAATTTTCTCTCCAGTAGACTTCATCGGCGGTGGTCCAGTTCCACTGGTAGGAGCCGTGATGTTTGGGATTGGGCTTGAAATACTCTCTGACTGCGGGGTGGAGGTATTCATCAAACCAGGGCTGTGTCCGGGCTCTCTGGAAATCCCGGCTTGATTCATAGATAACAAACGTAGGACACCACGCCACTTCTGCTTCCTTCAATGTCTTGAGCACTTTGGCCAGTTTCTCTGGGTCTGCTTCACGCCAAAGCCTTCCTGCATACCGAAACCGGTGGCTCTCATTAGAGTAATTATACCAATAAGGGAAATTTTGGGATCCTTTCAAGGCTGCATCCGGTACCCCGTACCAGTGTTCGATGGAGGTTGTTCCAAACTCGGCATCATCCCAGGCATCGGTTTCTTCAACACCCACATGGTGGGCTACCCTGAATCCCAATTTGTGAGCTTCTTCCAACACAGCTTTCATAATATCCCGGTCCAGTCCGAAAATTTTAACTCCGTCCCCTCCGGCTTTTTTGATCTCCTGAACACTTTTTCTGGCTTCCTCAGGCGTTCTCCCTCCAGCCCGCATATACAGGAAAATTCTTGGTGCCGCAATCTCTCCCTTTCTGCTTTTCTCTCGCTCCTCGATTGTTTTATCCGTGTTGCTTCCCACATCCCGGACCGTAGTGATACCGCACCCCAGCCACAAATTGTAGATATACTCAAAGGGCAAAGGATGTCCGGCGCGGCTGTCATGGATATGACCGTGAATATTGATCAATCCGGGGAGCAAATACAATCCGCTCCCGTCGATGACATGATTTTCTTTTTCATAAGCCTGACTCCCGGAACGAGCTCTTCGTACAGAGCTTATGGTATCGTTTTTGATAATCACATCCACAGGTCCCCGGGCTGGAGTTCCGTTCCCGTCAATAAGAGTCGCATTCCTTATAATGAGCTTATCATACCTGTGTCCGTGAGAGATTCCTTTCGTTTCAACCTGAAAGGCGTTCACACAAACTGTGAAAACAAAAATTGAAAAAACTATAAATATGTTTCTTTTTACACGATACACAATCGACTCCTTTCTTTTTACACAGGGTATAAATTTATGCGTTATAAACTAAACCTGACTAATCCTTAAGTTTCAGCACCTCTCCCGGAAGATCCCCGGTGAATTTTCCTTTATCCAGGGCCAGTTTGCCGTTTATGAGCAGGTACTCCACACCCTCACTGTACTGGTGAGGATTGGAAATGGAGGTATTTATTTTTATGTTATCCAGGTCAAGCACCACCACATCCGCCTTGTATCCTTCCTTGATCCGACCTCTGTCCTCCCAATGCATGATCTGGGCAGGAAGGGATGTCTGAGAGCGGATAACATGGGGAAGGGACACCGCTTTTCTTTGGAGAGCGTACTTTTTGATTTTGTGGAGGAAGGTGGAATAGGAACGGATATGGGTCAGTCCTATTCCGTAAAAGGGAGCTGTTCCGTCGCTTCCGGTCCCCACATAGTCTTTTTTCATGATGTGCTCAATATCCTTTTCACACATCTGAAGAGGAATGCATTTGGCTCCCATGAGCTCCAGCTCGATGGCTGTCTCCGCGATGGACTTCTCCTTGAGAGCGGCTACTTCCTTCAGAGATTTTCCCTCCAGTTCTTTTTCCACACAGATTCCCACGATGAAATTTTCAGGACCGACCAGTTCGTCGATATGTTTTTTTACTCCCTTACGTATTTTTTTGGCTTCTTCAGGATCTTCCATCCTTTGGAGAAAAAGCATTCTTTCTCGGGCATTATCCGGTCCATGGAATTCTCCGAGGTCTATCAGCTGGTTTCCTACCCTTCTTACCAATCTTTTCCGGGGAAGTTTTTCCAAGAATTCTTTATGGTGCTTATTGAGAGGAATGTAAGGAGTGGCCTTTTTGTAAAGCTCAATCAACTGTGAATCTCTGAGATGATCAAAGATGAGTTCGACATCGTCGGAGCTTATAGTTTCTGGATCATCTTTCCCTTTCCAGAGAGAATCGGGAACGAGGCTTTGGTAAGGATAACCGCTGGAGAACCGATAGGGGTATTGATCCGCTGTGATTTGGAGCCCTTTGGCCCGAGCCTCTTCGATGAGGGCACAGGCCTCTTTCACCAGACCCCAATTCTTTTTTCCCATTACCTTAAAGTGGGAAATATGAGCCGGGGCTCCAGATTCTTTTGAAATCTGGATGGCTTCCTTAACCGCATCCAAGAGCTTATCCCGCTCATTGCGGATATGAGTATGGTAGATTCCTCCATAAGAGGAAACCACTTTTGCCAATTCGATGATTTCATCCGTTTCGGCATGACGGCCGGGAAGATAGATTAGACCAGTGGACATTCCGTAGGCCCCTTGTTCCATTGCTTCCCGGACCAACTCCTTCATCTTCTCCAGTTCTTCGGGAGTGGGCTCTCTATCTTCCATTCCCATCACCAGATTTCTCACTGTGCCGTGTCCTACCAGAAGAGCGGCATTGGGTCCAATTCCTTCTTCATCCCAGCGTCTCATCTGATCAACGGCTTTTTCAAAGATGGGCCAGGCACTTCCTCCGCATTGTCCAACAATGACCGTGGTGGTTCCCTGCTTGAGGTAATTGAGACAATCTCTGTTCTCTGGAAAATACATTCCCCGGTCCACATGGGTATGGAGGTCTATGAAGCCGGGGGTCACATGGAGACCCTTAGCATCTATAATTCTTGAGGCTCTACCTCTGATGGACTTGGCTACCTCGATGATGGTGTCCCCTTTGATGGCGACATCCGCCTCAAACGCTTTGTTGAGTGAACCATCCAAGACTTTCCCGTTCTTTATGAGGACGTCATAGGTCACATCGCCTTCCTCAGCCGGGGAAAGGGCCAGTCCGGCCAGGAAAAAGGTCGCATACAGAAGAAAACCGAAGAGTAAAATTCTTCTTTTCATATCTCCTCCTTTTTATTGAAAAATGATCCTAATTTTTATTTTATAGCAAGCTCCTCGGAAGAGGGAGAATTTAAAACTGTATAGGGTGTTGGATAGAAGAGGCGGGGCCTTTTGGACATGAAAAGTGAGTATAACTCCCTGGTAAAAAAAATGTCAAGAAAACCTTACCAAAAGGAAGCATCCCCAAAACCGTGATGAGTATAAATATCTCTACTTATTGAAAGGGGTGCTTACCTACCAATAAAACTTTTCCTTTGAAGTCTATGTTACAATTTAATTAATCTTATCAAAAAAAGAGGAGAAAATTTATGCAGTATCAGGAGTTCATGGATAAAGTTAAGAAGAAAATACGCTTTGAGAACGAAGAGGATTGTCTCCGAACTGTTCGGGCCGTGTTGGCGACTCTGGGAGAGCGGTTGCCTTCCACTGAGAGAAGAAGGCTCACAACTCAACTGCCCAAAGAACTTGAAGAATTTTTTCATGAAAGATTAGTGACTCAGCAAATCGAAGAACATGGAGACAGGTATTCTCTTGAAGAGTTTTACAACCGGGTGGGGGCCAGAGCCGGAATCCTTCACGGAGAATCGGTAAAAAAAGCGAAGGCTGTTTTATCCGTACTTCAAGAAGCAGTATCCCAAGGTGAAATGCAAGATGTTAGGGAAGTGCTGCCTGATGATTTCAGAGAACTTTTTTCTCCTTCCTGAAAATTGAAGAATACTGGCAGCGGGAATGTTTTCATTTTTTATTCATTCTTCTGATTCAATCAGAGGCTTCCACTTGGAATATCTCGGAAAATTTAAAAGCAGAAGTGCCGCTGAAAGAATGATGAGATAATAAAAGTCCCTTTTGAATCCTTTGAGCAGAAAATAAATAAATCCCAGAAGTGCGGGGATCTCACACAATAAGGAAGTTACCAAACTCAATTTCAACAATCTCTGAAGATTTTTTTCTCTTTTTTCTGTTTTTGCCCCAAATTTGAAAAGGCTGTTCATTCTTCTGATAAAAAATATGAGCGCAATCGTGATTCCATAAAATATATAACGTAAGGAAGAGAGAGAACTGGAAGGGCCAGCGTCTGGGCGTATTCGAGTTCCCAAAAATTCCACAACAGCAATATATAACAACAAACTGGCCATAACCGCCAGGTGAAGAGAAAGAGAAGTGCGTTGGACGCTTTTAACTTTTTCAGGGGTCATAAGATTCTATCCTATATTAATATTGATGATACCTCATTTTTTGATTGCAAGGTCAAAATAAATATCCTGAGAGCACTTTTCATTTATCTGTAAAAAAAATATAACCTCCCGCTTAGAAGGATGTCAATAACAATTTGAAAACGGAAAAATCTTTCATCTTCAGCTTTATATCGAAAGTGTAAAAGACAGAGTCTGGGAGAAGGCCTCTCAACTCCGGGGTTCTCATCTGCAAGAATAAAAAACTGCCAATACCCTTTCTTTCAGTAGGAAGATAAACTTTCCTTAAAAATAGAAGAACTATTTTCAAAGAAATATCGGGCCCAGGTATGGGTGGGGTTCAACTCCAAGGCTTTCTGGAATTGCTCCCGGGCTTTTCCCTTTTCTCCGTTCCCTAAACAACCCAATCCCCAAAGATAATGAGCTTGAGCTCTTTTGCGGGCGGCATCCTGTTTTTCTCCGAATTTGGAAAAAAAGTCCATGGAAGAGGCCTTTTCCAGCTGGTGTTTTCCTTCCTTTATCAATTCCTCAAAGACTTTTCCCGGCTCTTCTTCCCTTCCCATTTTTTTTAAAGCCAGTCCCTGGTAAAAACTTAAAGAAGACCCTAACCGCAGATTTTGGAAACATTTTTTATAAAATTTTACTGCCTTTTCCTCTTCACCTATAGCTTCCAAAGCCTGGGCCATGTAATAATAAACTACCGGTGCTCTGCCTCCATGAGGAGGTTTTCCCACTTGAAGGTTAACTGGATACTCCAAAGCCTTTCTGTAATCCTGAATGGCTTTGTGATATTCCGTTTCCCTGAAGAAGTGGATTCCCCTAAGCAAATAGGCATCTTCATAAACCCGGTGGATACTCCCCCCTCCTTCCCATATGTGAAAATGATTGGTTTCCAGAAGGTGAATGGCTTTCTCATAGTGACCCAGATGAACCAGAAGCCGGATTTCTCTGGCTAAAGCATCATCTCTTTTTTTAACTACTTCATGGCTTTTCTCCAAAACAGCCAACCTCTTTTGAGGAGATACCCCTGCGGCCTCATAAAGCCGGTCCAGTTCAAAATAAAGCCGGGCATTCTGAGAATTTAAATGGACCGCTTTTTCCATATGCTCTACGGCTGAGGACAAATCGTTTTCAACTCGAGCATAAGCCAGCCCCAGATTGCGGTGAACAAGAAAAAACTGAGGGTCAAGCTGGAGAGACTTTTCCCATTCCTTAATGGCCTCACGGGGCTGGTGATCGAAGAGAAGGTTTCCTAGATAATATGGGGCCATAGAGTCTTCTGGATTTTGTTTTTGGGCTCTCCGGAGGACCGGAATGGTTTCCTGGCGGAAAGGAAAGCAGTAGTCGGAAGGTATTTGAGATGCCTTTTTATAATACTCCAAAGCCCTGGAATCCTGCCCTTTTTTATCCAGAATGTGGGCGGCATGGTAGTAGAGTAGAGGTTGGGTGAAGGAGTCCTCTTGGGATTGAATGAGCCGGTTGAGGACATCCAGAGCTTCCTCCCATAATCCGCAGCTTTTATAATCCAGAGCAAGCTCTAGATAAGATTGGACTGAATCTCTCATCTTTTGGGTTAATCTCTCTAATTTCTGAACGGCTTCTTTGTTTTCTCCCAACTTTTTTTGAGATAAATAGACCTCGTTTCCAGCCCAGAAATCCAGTGGATCTATGGATAAAACTTTTTGTGCTGCTTGGCTGGCCTCTTTGTATCGTCCTAACTTTCTTAAAACCGCTGCCTTGAGCGATATTCCTTTGGTGTTCAATGTATTCAAGGAAAGTGACTTTTCGATTAACTCCAGCGCCTTATTGTAATCACTCCTTCGACAGGCAATTTGGGCTAAATGATAATAGCTGGAAGCCGCCCAGGCAGAGGACCAGGCGGCTTTATAAAAAACATCAAAAGCCCGGTCATCTTTTCCTAAAGCTTCGAGTACAGTGCCTAAATAGTAGAAAGGTTCACAGTTTTTAGGGTGGGTATAATTTTGGGTTACCCGGCCTACAGCTTTTTCTAATCTTTTCCGAGCCTCTTCAAACATAAATCTTTTGACATAAAGAATGCCCAGACGAGTGTTCACACTTGAATCGCCGGGATCTCTTTTTAAAGCTTCTCGGTAATAGGGGTAAGGCTCGAGAGCCGGGTTGTAAAATTGTTCCAGCCGCAAACCCGTTAAGTAGAGTTCTTCCTGAGTGGAGATTTCATCAGGGGGAGGGGGAGGTTTGGCCGGTTCGGGCATAGGTTTCTTTTTTCTGGGAGAAGGGGAATAATGGACCAAAAGTTCTCCTTCTTCTGAAAAAAGGGCGGCTTCCAGTTCATTCTTTTTCACCCCTTCAGGGATTTGGACTTTCTGAGTGTAAGGTTTGTGAGGACTGACGGAAATCTCTTTTTCAAAAATAAGCTGATCCTTGGATTTGAGAACAGAGCGGGCTCGGGAATGAAAGGAAGTGGTGTTGAAGGACAAGAAAGCTTTCCCAGAGTTATCCAGCTCTAGATTGACAGCAGCCTCGGGTGTAGCTTTCTTCACTCCCTTTATTTCCCTTAGTGGATACCAGTGCTGTTTAATGATTCTCACTTCATAGGGATGAAGCCAGCTGTAATCGGGCTGGTTATCGGAAAAAGCTCCGATCATCAACTCCAGATAAGGCCCGTCTTCATCTGTTAAAATTTCTTCCCACATTTTCCCTTTGGACCCCGTGCCCCAAGTCCAGAATTTTTTTCCAGGAACCAGATGGGGATTGGCCACATGAATCACTCCAGCCTCTTTCCCATGGTCATAGCCGGCGATAAAATTTCCCCCGCTTTTCCATGCAAAAAACGAAGTAGGGGAAGGATGATTTTTCCACCACCTCACATCCACTCCCTCGGTATAATCCACTTTATGGAAAAACTCCCTAGAAATGGGCCAGTGAGAGAACTGATTTTTCCCGTGGTAGGTCGCAAACTGGGTGTCCGGGGGGAATATCACTTCATAGTTTTTATTTGTATGAACCGCGTTGTTGGCCCAACAGAGAAAAGAGTGAGCATAGGGAGTGCGGTTAAACAGTTTGAAAGTGACTTCAATATAAGATTTCCCAGGACGCAGAGTAAGACCTACAATCCATCTCATCCGGTGGCGGTACTCCAATTCTCCGACCCATATGGTGCAGCTTCCGTCGGGGTTTTCCTCAGTTGTATAGTCCACAGGCATAAAACTGGTGGCCCGGTGGTGGTGGGGGAAATTCCATTCCACTCCTCCAGAGATCCAAGCTCCCAGCATCCCCACTAAAGCCGGTTTGATCACATGCTGACGGTAGAAAAAATGGTAGTTGTTTGTTTTATCCAAAGCGGAAAAAATCCGGCCCCCGATCTCAGGGAGAACACAGATTTTCAGGTACTTATTCTCCAGATAAACCGCTTTATACGTCTTTTCTTCTTTTTCTTGGGTAAGATTATCCTGTAAAGGATAAGGATATACATGCCCTTCAGCTCCTTGATAGGCTCGGCCGTTGTAAAAAACAGGAAGGACACAAGGTTCTTCAACCTTGTAAGTGGGAAGTGTGAGGGGCTCTTCCCAAACCTTGACCGTACCGGACTGTCCTTCAAGAAAAATAGTCCCTAAAAGAAGAAAAATCCCGGTAAAGAAAATTTTTTTTAAATAAAAATAAGGCCTCCTCATCTTCAAACCTCCAGCTGAAGTTCCTGTGAGTTAATTTTGATATTTTTATTTGGAATTTCAAAAAAAATTTTCCGGAAGTTTATTTTTCTGATATCAATCACTTATGTTGGTCCGATCCTATTTTTTACCTTTTTTTTGTTATTTCCAGAGCTTGAGTGTATTTGTGCTTGATAATCAAGTTATAAAGGACTTTTCCATCCTCTTGGGAAATATTCATATCTCTCCATTCATAACGCATGGTGTCCAGAAATTTCCTGGCTTTTTTATCTAGATTTTTATCTTTTTCGGGTTGAGAAAAAATTCCCCAGGCAGAAAATGAAACACAAAAAATCAAAATCCCTAAAAAAACAGCAAAAATCATCATTATTCCTTTTTGCATAGCCCTCTCCCAAAATCAAGATGATAGTTTTTGCGTAGATTTACTCTTTCTGTACTTCTTTTTAAAGACAAAAAAAGCAGGGATTCCCAGCAAAACAGTCAACACAGCAATCAAAGAAGGAATCGGTTGTTCAAGCAAACCTAAAACAAGAATAGAAAACCCAGAAAGAATATACAAGAGGGGAACGAAAGGAAACCCGGGCATCTTGAAAGTGCTTTGTTGAGAGCGTCTCAACTTAAAAATCCCTATAACAGCCAAAATAGGGAAAATTCCCAATGAGAACCCCATGTAAGTAAGGATCTGATCGAAAGAACCCGTCAATACGATAATCACAGCTATCAAGCACTGAAGCCCTATTGATTTGGAAGGGACCCGGAACCGAGGATGCACTTTGGAAGCGAACCGGAAAAAATAGCCGTCCTTGGCCATAGAATAATAAACACGGGGTCCCAGAATGATGAAAGCACTCAAAGAGGAAAAAAGAGCAAACGCGATAAGCAGTGAAAAAAGGCTTTCAAAAGATTGACCGAAGAGGTTTCCGGCAGCCAGTCCTCCTATGGATATGACTCCGCTCATTTTTTCTGGGGAAACAGCATACACATAAAGAAAATTCAATCCAAAATAAAGAATTATAACTCCCCCCGTACCTAACAACAGAGAAAGAGGTAAATTTTTTCGGGGATTTTTTACCTCCGAACCGATATAGGCTGAAGCGTTCCAACCGCTGAAGGCAAACATAATCCACATGAGGGAAAGACCGATCGTTTTCCAGCCTCCAAAATCAAATAGATACCCATTATCCGAATCGAAATGGCTCAAACTTCCACTTCCCCACAGAAATCCCGCTGTTATCAAGAATACGATTAAAACTACTTTTAAAATAGTTAAAAAATTCTGGACCTTGGCCCCAACCTCTATTCCCCGGAGATGAATCAGAGTGAAGGAGACGATGATAAATACAGCAAAAAATTTTTTTACGATTTGAACTTCAACCTCGGCTTCTAAAATTCCGGGTTGGAGAAAAGAAGGGAAAGCTCTGATCAGATATTCGGAAAAACCGATCGCTGAGGCGGCAATAGGGGCCGAAAATCCCACAAAGAAAGAGACCCATCCGCTCAGGAATCCAAAGAGAGGATGAAACAGCCGGGAAAGGAAAGCGTATTCTCCTCCTGCTTGAGGGATGGCAGCTCCCAGTTCTCCATAACTGAGGGCTCCGCACAAGGCGATTCCCCCTCCAATAATCCATAAAAGGATCATAACCCAAGGGTTTTTCAAGTTTTCCATAAGGAGTCCAGAGGTTGTGAAAATCCCAGCTCCAATCATATTGGCAATAACGATGTTAGATAAAGGGAAAACCCCTAGTGTTCTCTGGAGCCCATTTTCGGTTCGACCGCTCATTCGAGTCTTTTAAATCTCCTTTTTTACTCTATAAATTCCATGGCTTTCACTTTTGAGGGTTAGTTTAAACAAAATTTTTACTTCTTCCAAGGATTATTATTGATAATTTCTTAGATTTTGAATAAAATTTGATAAATAATGTTCAAAAGAAAATGATAAAAAAAATTAATATATTTATAATTGTTGCACTCCCTTTTTTATTTTTTTCCTTTATTTTAGGAAACAGCTGGCAGGAAGACATATGGCCAAAAAACCTTGATGTCCCTTATGTACCTACTCCTCATCCTGTAGTCCAGAAAATGTTGAACCTAGCTGATTTGGATAAGGATGATATTGTTTATGATTTAGGATGTGGAGACGGACGCATCTTGATTCAAGCAGCCGCTCAATATGGTGTTGAAGGAATTGGTGTCGATATCGATTCGGAACGGATAGAAGAAAGTCGAAAAAATGCGGCCGCTGCGGGTGTGGACCATTTGGTTGAATTTTATCATCAAGATCTTTTTAAAACAGATATCAGTGATGCGTCGGTGGTGATGCTCTACCTCATTTCTTCTGTGAACTTGAAACTCCGTCCCAAATTATTAAGAGAACTCAAGCCGGGAACAAAAGTTATTTCCCATGACTTTGACATGGATGAATGGAGGCCGGATAAAACTTCCTCGGTCATGGTTGAGGAAGAAATACACAAAGTTTACTATTGGGTGATTCCTGCTAACATAACCGGAAAATGGGAGTTAAAGGTAGAAAATTTTTCATCAGGGATAAATTCATATCTTAGCTTTGACCAAATCTATCAATTTCCCCAGGGGAAATTTCTTACTAAAAACGGGGAAAGAGAACTGACGGAAGTCCAACTCAATGGTGACCGAATATCTTTTACCCTAGAAATGGCCAACGGCTCCTTGAATTTTACCGGCCGCATCCATGGGGATCAAATGCAGGGTACAGTGAATAAAGGAGGATCCAATAAAGAATACAACTGGAAAGCTTCCCGTAAACCTCACACCCAAGAACCCTTGAAATTATTTTCTTCCCAATAAAATCAAAAAGTGAGCGTAATCTATCTGGAATTGCAATCAAATCTTTTTTTGAATCCCTAAATTTTGGACTTCTGTATGGGAGCTTTAGCGGCTTCCATAATGAAAAGCCGTGCGTTCTTCGTTGCGGTCGGTGGCGGGAGGAGGTTCCGGTGAAAGAGCCGATATTTTTTTCCTTAAATCTGAAGTCATGTTGATCTGCAAGGAGTTCAAAGAACTTTTGAGCTGCTTTAAGCTGCGGCCTCCAATAATAGGCGCTGTCACCGCTGGATGGCTTTTCACCCAGGCAACCGCTAAGCTGACCGGGTCGAACCCATTCTCCTTAGCGAAATGGGTAAACCGTTCGGCTGTTTCAAACATCCATGGAGAAGAATAACGGGTCTTATACATCTTATTATCTATAAGCCTTCCTTTTTGAGGGGTTTTCTTAACTCCATATTTCCCGGTAAGAAGACCTCCACCAAGAGGACTGTAAGGTATAACTCCCAACCCTTCGGATAATGCCTGGGGAAGGATTTCCACTTCAGCCTGACGTTTGACCAGGTTGTACATGGGCTGAACGCAGGAAAATCCAGCCAAGTTTTTAAGAGAAGATATCCCTAGAGCCTTTTGTACCTGCCAGGCTGCAAAATTGCTGGCTCCCGTGTAAATGATTTTTCCCTGACGGACTAAATCATCCAGAGCGCGCAGAGATTCCTCAAGCGGTGTGTAATCATCGAAACGATGGATAAAATAAAGATCGATCCGATCCGTTTTTAAACGCTTCAGACTTTCTTCTACAGAGATCATGATATGGCGCCGGGAAGCACCTCGAGCATTCACATCATCAGAAGTAGGGAAATAACACTTAGTCGCCAGGATGACTTCATCCCGGTGGTCCTGAATCAATTGACCTAAAATCTTCTCAGCCCGGCCTTTATTGTAAACGTTGGCGCAGTCGAAAAAATTTATCCCTCTATCCCGGCAAAAATGGAACATTTCTCCGGAAGTCTTCTCATCTGCATCTCCGCCAAAAGACATAGTGCCCAAACAAAGAGAGGAAACTTTAATCCCGGTCCGTCCTAAAATTCTGTATTCCATATCTTTTTTCCTTTCCCAAATCTAAATAGGATTCGCACGTTAAATTATCAATTTTTGGACTTAGGTTCAATGTGAAAATAGGGTGTTCCCTTCCTTCACCCGGAGCTGTACACTCTTTCCCTCAACCAGAAGAAGTTAGAAACCAGACTCAAAAACAGCCGTTGAGGAGAAATTTACTTTTTGAGGTCTAATCTCCCAATACCGAATTGATTGTCTTTTCCGTTAGGACCGAGGTCTTTAGCCCGGGATTCCAGAATCATTTTTATTTGCTCTAAAGAATAGGGAGTTTTCCCTTTCAGTAAAGCAAAGGCACCAGCCACATGGGGAGTTGAGGCAGAGGTACCATAAAACCCTAGATTGCCGTAAGTCACTCCCGATACTCCAGCAGGAGCACTGAAATCAGGCTTTTTTCTTTTATCCGTGGTGGGGCCTCTTGAACTGTAAGAATGGAGAGAATCATCGAACCAATCCGTGGCTCCCACGGTGATCCCATCCGGAGAGTCGGCGGGAATGGATAAGCTTCCGAATTTTTTATTGTACAGTATTTCTTGAGACGTTCCTTTAATAAATAGTTCCAATTTAACATTCCGGGCAGCGCTATATCTATTAATAGCCACTCCCCACCATGTTGATTGCTGAGAATACCAGCCGCTGATTGATTCAACAGGCCATTGAAACCCGGATTGAATATTCATAGATTGAGCTACATTACTCCAATTAGACCCATTCCAAAAATAGAGATACAAATCATAATCCTGATTTGACCCTTGGTAAGTGGTGCCATTCCAAGAGCCCCAATCATTCCAGTTGAGATAAGCACTCACAGGGGTATTGGCCGGAACATAAAAAACCAATAATTCATCAGTGGGCAATCCTTGAGCCCCTGGAAAATTATGGAGAGTATCATTATCTGGGTCATTAAATATTCCTTCCCAATGATATTTGGCATAATTTCCGGCAGCAGACACCCAGACTATCCCCTTATTTTTGGCTCTTTTTATATCCCTACAAACAGGTCCAGTGCCATTTCCGGCTCCCATGTTAAAGTATCCCATGGAAAAGGAAACAATGTCGATCCCTTGGTCTATTATCCAGTCCACCGCGTTATGTTGTTCAACTGAAGTATTGAAATTAACTAAGTAAAGTTCAGCATGGGGAACCATATCATGGACAATTTCTGCACAGGCAGTCCCGTGTTTATGGGCGTATAAATTTCCGTCCGCTCTGAAAGACTTGGTGGTCACTTTTTCGGGCAAATCTGTTCCCAACAAATTTTCATAACCTTTAAAACCCGCATCCAGAACACAAACCTTTACTTTTTCAGTGGATCTATATTGAGAGATATTCTGCCATTGAACGGCGTTCGTGGTTTGAACCCCTTCACTTTCGACTAAAGGGATGGCTTTTTTGGGGAGTCTGAGGTATTTCACCGAATCTAAATTCGCAAAATCTTGAAGAGAATGCAAAGGAAGAAGACTCTGAATCAGATTCTGATGAGTTAATTCAACCGTGCCCCCTAGAGATTCAATCTGTTTTCTCAAGGTGTAAGTTCTGATTCTCAGTTTGTTTCCTGCACTCTGGGCCTTTGCATGGGCGACCACTCGCACCTGATCACCCTTCATACCAACATCTCTCTGTTGAGCGAATTCTTTGGCTTCTTCCATACCCTCCTCAAAATAGGTGTTCATGAGTCTGTATAATACGGATTCCATTTTAGGGTTTCCTTCTTTTTCCACATCCTCTACAAAAGGAATATTTTGACCCTGGGGAAAATCAGTCCAGGTTATGTTTGAATAGAGAATTATGGATAGAGAAAGAAAGAGTATAGAAATCCAGACAAATCGATTTAATTTAAATTTTATTTTCATTTTTTTTCCTCCTATCAAAGTTAAAAGACAAGCTTCAATCCAAACCCAACAAAAATAGAACTCATATCCAGATTATCGAGTTTACCAGTCACCTCTTCGTTAGTTTTCTGATCCACAATCGACCAGCTACCCTCCATGTTATTTATAAAATACCTCCCATCCACGTTGAGGGCAAAGTTTCTGCTTACAAAAAAATCCAATCCAGCTCCCACATGATATCCCATTCCACTTTCCACTTTTTCTTCTAAATCAAACCCTAAACTGGCCCAGTCATTTATAAGCTGCTCATCTAAATTAAATTCGTTGAGATAGTAACTTCCACCGCCCACAACGTAAGGAACCAGATAAGGAGTCACAGGCAGTCTCCCTTGAAGGCTAATGCCAACTGGGTTAATGGTTAAGCTTCCTTTACTCAAGCCCTCCGAACTGGCTTTGACATCATACTGAAAATTAAAGGCGTTGACTTCAACGGCAATGTTTTCGGAGATCATTAAATAAATATTCCCCCCATAAGAAAAACTTCCTCTATTGTAGTTTTCTTCCAAATCAACAGGGTTGATTCCCTCCTTAGAAGGCATGGCATATCCGGCAAGGACTCCCAAACCGAATCGGGGCATGTTCTCCTGTGGGGTCATTTTAAACTTTGTTTGTTGAGAATAAAGAGGACTCACTAGAAAAACAAGCATCAATATACACAGATAGGTTGAAAATTTCAGGACAAACTTTCTCATTTAATTCTCCTTTTAAGAATAAAAAATCCAGATTATATCCATTCAGACTTCAAACTTTTGGAAGGAATGATATAACTTGATCGAGGGGCCATGGAAATAAAATTCCTTTAATATGAATTTTATTAAACCGGAAGAGATTTTCTTTGTCAAGAAAAGATTCAAACATTTTCGGAATTCTTTCCCCGTTACATGGAAGAACTGTGGGGCCATATTACTTCCCAAACAGAGAAAAAGAATCATTAAGAATCCTGTGCCTCTGACAGAGCAAGAAATTTTCGGTGAAAAAGATCCGATTCTTTCCCACGCCATCACTTATCTAGAAAAAACCATAAATATTAATGATTTTTAGAAAAAAGAAATTTGAGTAATTTATCGTAAGATTCATAAATATTCATCCTGATGATTTTTTTCTGAGGAAGGTTTTACTATAATAAGAATGAAATTTTATTAACCTGGATTATTCACGAGTCAAGGTGGCTGGAGGTTAGGTTGGGACGGCGCGAGGCACAGGGTGCGCAGCTGTGAAAAGAAGGGATCAGACGCCTTGGGGGCTGCCCCCTTCTTTTCTTGTAACGAAGCAGATGCAGCCAGATCGGCTCGCCTGAAAGGTAAAAAAGTCCGATTTCTAGATGAATTAGAATGAAAAAGTCCATGAAACTGACTGTCCACCTTGAAAAAACACTCTTAACTCATTCATGCTCTTTGTCTTATTATAAGTATTGGCCTTTTTTATGAATAGCTCAGGTTAATTATAGGGAAGCGATGATTAGTCGGTTTAAGGTGAATCAAATCTACATCTCTATTAAAGAGATTCTGGGGGAACTGAAGAAGAAAAACGCATTCACCGTTTCTGCTTCCGTTTCTTTTTTCACCTTTCTTTCAATTTTCCCCTTCTTTTTATTGATCATCTCCGTTTCTGGGTTATTCATAAAAAAAGCTCAAACCATCGCTAAACTGGAAGAGTACCTGCAGATATTTCCTCAAGGTATATCCGAAAACTTCATCCAAACACTAAGGGGAATGATAGAAAGCAGTGAATTGGTTACCGGGATTAGTTTTCTCTTTTTAATCTTTACTTCATTCAACTCCTTCAACCAGCTTCAAAAGGGTTTGAATACAATTCTAGGGACCAAACAGATTAAAAAAGGCTGGAAATCCACTCTAACGGCCTTTTCCTTTTTCCTAATAACTGCCTTTTTTCTGATGGTCATTGTTTTAAGTGGGGAAACCCTGTTTGTTGTAGCCAGGAAGATGGAGAAAATTCCTATCGTGAAATCCTACACCATAATTCTGCCTTTCTATCTCTTCATCGAGGTTATCTTTTTCTCCTTTTCTTATAGGTATCTATCCAATAAAACTATTTCCTTAAAGCATGTACTGGTTGGGGGTATGGTTATGACATGTCTGTGGGAAATCACCAAACATATATTTGGATGGTATGTATCCACCATCAATATGTACTCTGCAATTTATGGTTCTATCAGTTCATTGATCCTCCTTCAATTATGGCTTTTCTACTCTATATTCTTGTATTTCTTTGGAGCTGAAGTAAGCAT
This sequence comes from bacterium, assembly GCA_018335295.1. Lineage (GTDB taxonomy): Bacteria > Acidobacteriota > Aminicenantia > Aminicenantales > Aminicenantaceae > JAGXKI01. The sequence goes on from JAGXKI010000015.1 coordinate 48,232, forward strand.
TTATTTGAGCAGGAAAAGCTCCCAATCCTTATCTCATCGATAAAAAACCCCCAAGGTAACAAAATCCATCGGGTGTGCCGGCGGATTCAAGACTGAATCTAGAGCAACAGAATAATGGTCCCTAGAATTTTTTTGAAAAATATACAGGAATAAAAATAGCGTCTGGCCATAAATTTTGGGAGAGATTCAAAACAAAGGAGGGGAGAGGCTTTTCTATTGTAGGGATGGATAATTCCTTATGAGGGTGTCGCTACCCTCAACGAGTAAATCGGCCTTTTTATGAATAATTCAGGCTAAATCTGATAAAAATTATATTGGCTCATCGGGGAAACGGGGAGATGACAGTCTGGTTAGCTCAGAGTAAAGATGAAGTGAGACCCAAGCCGGAATCCTCACTTGCTTCTCAGAGTGAGGTGGAAAGTTCTGGAACTCAAGGAAAATAAGGCATCAAAAAATTGGAAACATATAGAGAGCTTAAAGTATTTGTGGATAACCCCCATTATCAAAAGCAGAGGAAAGAAAACACACCTTCGGGACAAAGGTTTTTTGACAGATTGAAAGAAATTATATCTCTGGATCCTCAAAACGTCCAATTTGGGTGTGCCCAGTGGTTCTGGGAAAGACAGGTCAATTCCTATGTGCTTCAGGTGGAACCAGACAGGTTTAAAGATAAAGACAAAGCCATTCTCGATTACAAGGAAGCACTGTATATAGAAAAAATAAGAAATGAATTTTTTCGTTGGCTTGAGAAATTCATTGAAATTCAAGGGAACAAATTTTCCTTCATTTCGTAGTAATAAATAAAAACGCCGAATAAATTAAAGGAAAAAACGCAAGAAAAATCTGAATGATTTTCTAATGACTGCAACTTGTGCTGGAGAGAATACGCACAAGTGTTTTTAGGAGGTTTAAATGCGCCCTTCAGAAAAAAGAATGAACATTATTCACCAAAGGATTCTTCCCTTATTCATCCTCATTTTTTTCTTGATCCCATCGATCTTGGGAGCTCAGGAAACCGAACGAATATCTACATTTGGAAAATACCAAGGATTTTCAAATAAAATCTACGACTCT
>JAGXKI010000067.1 GCA_018335295.1 bacterium
GGAGAGGAATCATAAAAGCCCCAAAGATGCCTATTCCCATTGACTGTATTTTATGTATGTATTCTTCGTAGTATTTTGCCCTCTTGGCTTTCCAATTGTTTTTATTTAATTTTTTCAATTCCTCCTCGGATACACTTTCAAAACCGATGAACAGGATGGAACAGCCGCTTTTTTTTAACAACCTCAATAATTCCGTATCTTCAGCCACTGAAATATCTGTTTGGGCAAACCATCTGATATTCAAAGGGATCATCTTTTCGAGAAGGGCTTTGGAATAGTTTTTATTCACAAACATATTGTCGTCCGCGAAGCTGATTCTTGGATTTGAGCTCACTGACTTTATGAATTTGATTTCTTCCACCACCTGTTCCACAGATTTGTACCGAAATTTTTTGCCAAAGATGTTCGAAGCAACACAGAAATTGCAGTCATGAGGACAGCCTCTCGTGGTCTGTATCCAAATCATCTTGTAATCCAAATACTTCATCAAATCATATCTGGGGAGAGGAGCTTTTTTGAGGTCATACAATTGCGTCTGTTTGTAGCTTTTTTTTAATTCCCCCGCTTCAAAATCCCTTAGAAGCTGGGGCCATGATTCCTCCCCTTCTCCAACCACCACAGAATCAGCATGCTGGGATGCTTCCTCACTGCATACTGTGGGATGGATACCTCCTAAGACCGTTTTGATGTTCTTGCTTTGAAATTTTTTGGAAATCTCATAAGCCCGCGTTGCTTGATGCGTACAACAAGTGACCGCCACTAAATCATAATGTTTGTCAAAATCGACCGGCTGTAGGTTTTCATCGATTATTTCGATCTCGTATTCCTTAGGAGTGAGTGCAGCCAAAACGAGAATTGAAAGTCCAAAGCCGGAATATGTATTCCTGATGAGATTGGGAGTGACAGAGGCTCTCCAAAATTCATTGAATTCCGGGTCCATGCAGATGTGCCACTTGGGATTTATGAAACATATTTTGGGCATGGTGTTCCTGCTATTTCAGTTTCGATTTCACCAAATTGATGAAATCTCCCACTCGGTTGATTTCGAGGAGCAGGGATTCTTCAATATGTATATTATAGTGTTTTTCAACCTTAGCGATGATTTCAATCCCCATTAATGAATCGATCCCCAGCTCATCTCTGATCAACACATCATCATTAATGCTGGAAGCATCGATGCGCGTGATTTTAGATAAAACTTCTATGATGTCCTGATGAATTTCCTGATCTCTATTATTTTGACTCACTTTTCCCATGATCTATCCCTCCTCTAAGACCTGAATTTTGAATTGAGGTATGGAATCTTATATGCGGCCAATTGATTTTCCTGGTCATTTGAATGGACAAACCTTTCCAACTCTTTCAAATCAACCATATTGCCGTTCACTTTTCTTGTTTTCTTCTTTTCTTTTTCAAATATCAAATGTCCTCGCTCCATTCTACCAATATCACCCGTTTTAAACCAATCTCCTTGGAAAGCTTCTTTGGTGACTTTCGGATTTTTATAGTATCCTCGGAACATGGCATCCGTTTTTAATAAAATCTCTCCGGCATTATTTTTGTCGTTCGGCATAATCTTACATTCAACATTTTCACAAAGAGGACCTACGGTCCCGGCTCTGGCTTCCCCTCGAATATTTCTGCTGGCAGGTGTGAACTCAGTCAATCCATACCCATGGAGGAGGTCAATGTCAAAAGCGTTCTTTATTCGATGATAATCTTCAGAAGAAAGCAAACTGCCTCCGCTGACAAAAACTTTCAATGATGGTAATTTTCCAGCCATATCTTTGAATTTTTCCAGCATCAAATAGATCTCCGGGACAGCCGTGATGTGATTTATCCGGAATTCTCGGATGAGATTAAAAATCTTTCTTGGATGCAAGGTGTTGACAATGACTGAAGTTATTTGGTGAAGGATTGGAACAAATATGCATCCGATTAAAGTAAATATGTGTGACATAGGAAGGATGATTAACATCTTTTCTTTTGGTTCGGCCTGCAGTCCCGCCTGCAGGACCTTAGCCCCGTGAATGTATTGAACATGGGGCACCATCGCTCCTAAAGGATAGCCGCAGCCTCTGTAAGTGTAGTTGATTGAAGCTATTTCATCGGGTATTTTTGGGAGAGGTGTCTTTTTTGATGTTTTTTGGTGTGATTTTGGTTTTCCGTTTTCCCTTGTTATCACGATTTTTTGCGGTAAATAGGGTTGGATTGTTTTTAAGTGGGAAGCTTCAGATATCACGGCTTGAGGGCGAGAATTTCTGAAGATTTCATCCAGTTCAGCCTTCCGATACTCGAGTTTTACAGGGCTCGGTTTGGCACCGATTTTCACAAGTCCTAAGAAAAAACAAATAAAATCAACAGAATTTTCTAAGAATAAAGGGACCAGATAATTTTCTTTTATGCCTGCCTGTTCTAGCCACTGAGCTGTCTTCATTATTTTCATCTTAAAATCTTCAGCTTCCGTGTAGACAGGCTTTTGATGGGGGGTTGATTCAATAAAAACCGGATGTTCTCCCCATCCATCCAGTGATTTAAAGACTTCTTCTAAGATATTCATCACTACCGAATTTTCCTTCCTGTAACAATCAACGCTTGCGGAGGATTGCCTAATGAGGGATGCACTTGAATTTGACTGAAGCCGGCGGCTTGGAACATATCGACCAGTTCTTTTTCTTCAAAGAATTTAAAGTACCCTTCTTCTTCGAGTTCAAAGAGGGTGGCGGCCTCGTTTAACATCTCTCTCGCTCCCAAGAGGCTGATATCCTGGCTTTTGATATCGGTATCCCCAAAATCAAAATGCTGAACCTTATCTACATAATTTGTAAATATCATAGAGATATCACTGTCTGGTTTCATGGAAGATACGAGCAGAAGGCCATTCGGCTTAAGCATTCGGTAAAAATCGAAAAATATCTCTTCTGGATTAAAAAGATACGAAATAAGCAGACTGGCGATGATTTTATCAAAATAATTTTTCTTGAAATCCAAATGCAGCCGTAAACCGTGATGTCCAAAATTCAGTTTTTCAAATTTAAGGTCTGAGGTGTGGAGTTGGTCATAGTTGAGAGTCTCCAAAGATTTCCCTTTGGCGATTCTGGGTTTGACCAAATCATTTTCCTCTAGATTTCTGTTCAGAAACCTGGCTGCACGGTTGAACTCTGTGATCATTTGGCGGTCTTCGTCTTGGAATTCCGAACGAATCCAAACCTCATCCCTCCTTGTTAGACTGTCACCTCTCATTATTTCATACAGTCTTTTTGACGATTTGTTGATCAATCGATCGACGGCCGTATTGGTCAAACCTTCTACGCGGTTCCGCAGGTAATTGAAATCAAGGTCGCTATTATTGATGAATTTATGCACAGGAATCAATCGGTTGGGCTCCAGGTCTTTGACGAGGTAACTGATGTGCTTAGGAAGCAGTGTTCTGTTTGATTTTTGTATCTTTTGGACCTTTGTTTTTGTTTTATCCAGAGCCTCCTGGATGAGGTCTATCAGTATCAAGTGCGCGTTGCGAATATCTCTTTGCTGACTGAGGGCCAGATCCAACATGTTTTCAACGAGCAAACCAGTTCCGCAGCCCATATCCACAATTCTTTCTTTATCTTGGAGGTCGATGAGTTCACTTTCTAGGGTTAAGAAATCCCTGAATTCTTTGATGTTTTTATAAAAATCATAACCGAAACTTTGTCTGCTCGTCCCGATCAAGTAATCTTTCCAGTATTCTTCTCTACTAAATTCTTCGGATGAATCGATTCGTTCTCGTTCGTATGAAATCAAATTCACGAGGTTATCTCTATCAGGGTCTAGAGGCGTGATTTCTTGGTTGTACAATTTCTTATAAATCCAAGAGGTTATCAATTTGAATGTTTGGATCGCATCTTCACTCGACCGGATATTGTGACCGGTGGGGATTTCTATGACTTCTCGTGACCCTTTGGACTCGATCCCCATTAATTCCTTCACCTCTTTTTCATCTATCCAATTGTCATATTTGCCGTATATCCATAGAATAGGGATTGAAATCCGAGACATATCCAACCTGGCATCTGTCATGTAAGCATACCTGTGATTGATCAAGTCCTTGGCCAGGTTATCTATATCCAACATGTGTCCGAGTATGCCGATCAGACCGTTCAGTATACCCAGCTTAGAATACCCAATAATATCCAAACCCCCGGTCATATTCTTGAAGGCACTCTGACCGCACGATACCCCCATCACATTGATGACATAATCCACCTTGGGATCATTGGATTTGGAAACAAGTTTGCGGACATCCATGGCGGACATGCTGAAGGCAATCACGATAACACGACTGGGTTTGAAAAGAGGATTGTTGTGGACATAGTCGAGGGTGGCCTGCAGGTCGTCCTGGCCTTGACTCAGTCGATAATAAAGCATTTCATATCCGCGCTTGGGCAGCATTTCCTCATTGTAACTTTCACCCGGGCGGTTGATTCCGTCATACCGAATAGTGACTAGCTCTTTATTGAAATACCAGAAATTGGTAATCAAGGTGGCAACCAAGGGGGAGAGGGTTTCCTTTTTTTTCCCGAAAGCAGGGGGCAGTATCACAACCGGAGCTGTGGTTTTTTTATGAGTGGCATTAACCAATGCCGCGATTTTTTGGCCTTTTTTATTGGGGTATTTCACTAATTGTGATTTTATACTGATTTTTGCGGATGAGGGAAGCTCCCCTTGATAACGCTTTTGTTTGTCCCATTCTGCTTGAGAGCAGCGTGTGAACTGAAAAGGACTGTGTTTGATGCCGGATTCCACACCTATTTGAAGTATCTTTCTGCCGTTCTGTTCCGTTTTTTCTGAAACATGGCGAATTTCCCCGTAAGACCCCAGTCCCAACTCTTCATTAGCTCTGTAATGGACTGTCCTTCCAGGTTGAAAAAAACCTTTATTCTCTTCTGCAGCCGGCAGTTCGCACATGAACCCCCGTCGGCTCACATTGACCAAATCGCCCTGGAAAGATCCCTTTGACTGATCCTCAAAGACCTTTGTAAAGACAATGTTTTCTCCGGTTATTTTTCGGTGGTGCGACCTTTTTTCCAAATGATAAATAATGTCTGGTAATGGAAAAAAAATATGCCTGTCAAGCGCTTCTAACAGATTTGTTTTGAAGTAATAGGTTCCGGTGTGTATGGTGAATGAAAAGTAGGCGAGGTGGTCTTTTTTTAAATTCAAATTGGGTGGACACGCACCTTTATCGAGGCTGAACTTTTTATGATCGGAGTCATAATTTTGGACGTGTAATCCTAGCATTTCGTAGTTATCTTCAAACAATACGTTCATTTGAATCTGCTCTTTGTTTAAAAGAGAAAAGAGGGAATCGATCTTGGCCTGATCGTGAATGATATATCTTTCGTCCCTGTTTATGTCAGAAAACTTTTCATGAAGTGTCTTTACGGCCATGGCAAAGGTATAGGAGGAGATAAAATTCTTTATTCTGATACGATCCAATTCACTGATATTCTTGAATACAATTCCAGCATTGGAAGTATCTTTAAAGGCATTTTCTATAACATAAACAACTGTGCCGGATACAGTCAGGTCTCTTGAGTCATCGGGTAATTTGAATGTCAAGGTTATGTTATCTTGAGAGTTGAGTCCTTCACCTCGAAAACTTATCAATAATCCATCGATGGAAATATTATCTATGGACAGCACGCAAATTCCTTTTTTATTGCAGCAAACGTTATCTATGACACAATCGGTTCTTGGGATCTGGCGCATTTCCGCATTTTTTGCTTGGGCCTCTAGCTGCGCCATCTTCATTTCCTTTATGAAAGACTCCACAAGAAGCATTTGGGCTTCGTCTTTGTAAGAAAACTCGATTCCTAGTATTTGCCTTTCTTCATCGGACAATTCCTTTTCTTTTCTCACAAGTTTGCAGGGGATTTGAAGGGGTTTATCTGATGTGGGCAGGAAAAAAGTAATGCTCTTAATTGTTTGAGGTGATTCAGGAATGTGAGCAACAATCTTCATGCCGGTCCGGGATATGTCAACCATTTTCCCGTGGAAAGCCTGATCTTCAGATACAAACTGAACACTGCTCTCATGTGAGATTCTGACGTTTTTTCTTTTATCGATCATTCGTACACCCAGGCGGCTCTCTTGGTCAGTTCCTGGTCATTGTACCATCTAGAGAGTTAGATTCAATAATCCAGAGTCATATTTCCCAAAAAATAATTTTCTTGGGAAAAAAGGGGGGAAAAAGGGGGGACGGGCCCAGCCATTTCCTTTATTATCAATTATTTAACATGAGTTTTCCACAGATTTTGCCCCCAAAATCGCGTTTTTTGGGGCCAAAAAACGGATTATTCTTGGAAAATGGAGAACCGTCCCCAATTTTTTAAGGGGTTAAATTTTTATCCGTGCGATGGCTTTTCCCTCTTCATCGGCATAAGCAAACGCCATTTTGCTGGTGTTGTGAGCGAATCCATAATGGCCCTGTTTGTCGATGAGAATAATTCCTCCCCAACCGTTCACTCGTTTTTCAAGAATTTGAACCGACATTTTAGCAGCCGTTTCTGCCGGATATTCTTTCAGCAGGTCACTCGAAGTTTTGCAGAGCAAGACTCTCATTATAGATTCTCCCCAGCCGGTTGCCGAACATGCTCCGGTTTCATTATCGGCATAAGCCCCGGCCCCTATGATGGGAGAGTCGCCCACTCTCCCGGGCAATTTTCGAGGTGTTCCCCCAGTGGATGTGGCCGCAGCTAGATTGCCGTTTTGATCCATGGCTACAGCCCCCACCGTTCCCTTAGGGTGAGGTTCAAACGGACTTTTGGTTTTGAAATCCGGATCATTTTTTATTTTTTCATAAAATTTGAGTTCCCGGGATGTCAGTAATTCGTGCGGGTCCACCTCTTCCATCCCCATTTGTTTGCCAAAATGCAGGGCTCCGGTTCCGGCTAACAGGCAATGTTCGGTATTTTCCATAATCAATCGGGATAATGCCACAGGATGGAGAATGTTAGGCACAGCCACCACTGAACCAAAATTCAGGGTAGAACCATCCATAATCATGGCATCCAATTCTATCTCTCCGTTTAAATTTAAAAACGATCCTTTACCTGCATCAAAGGTAGGGTCTTTTTCTAAAATTTTTACAGCGGCTTCAACCGCATCAAGAGCAGAAATACTGGTAAGCAACTGGGGGTAGATTTCAGAGACCGCTCTGCGGAGACCTCGGAGATGAGCTTTTTCGAATTTCTCAGGAATACTCCAAGCTCCGCCGTGAGCAATAAGTTTTGGTTTCATAATTTGACAAAATATGATATTCAGGGAGGATTTTCAAGTAGTTTTTGACTTGTTTTTGTAAAATGTAAAAAGGGGTTGCAAAAATGTAAAAAGGGTCGGGCTCGGCTATTTTGATTAATTTCGGATTGTTGAGGGGGACGGGCCCAGCCATTTCCTTTATTTACAACAACTTAAACTGAGTTTTCCACAGATTTTGCCCCCAAAATCGAGCTTTTTAGGCCCAAGAACGCCTTTTCAACTCAATATATTCCTCATTTTATCAGGGGTGAGGTGAATAACAAAAATGTATTTTTTAGGGCCAAAAACGTCATTTTAGCCCCTATTTTCTGTGGAAAGCTGTCATTAAATATCTGATAATAATAAAGTTGGCCGGGCCCGACCCCTTTTTACGAAAACGACCCCTTTTTACGCCCTTTTTATCGATTTCCCTTTTTATCCTTTTTATATTTTGAATCGAATTCCGCATTGAAATAGGGGAATCAGTTCTTCATTTATGCCCCATTGGAGGGTGAGTCGTCCTAAGATCTGAGTTTTGGAACGGAAGGGTTGAACTCTATACTCTACACCCCCTCCCGCTATATTGATGGGAGTCTGTATCCCTACGCCTCCGAAAATTCCATAGTCTCCGATTAATGAGAAGGAATATTTATTTTTTCTAAAAAACTCATATTGGAGGTATAAAGCCACATAACCGCCCAGCCAAAGATAGCCCAACTCCCCGGTAAGATAAATCTTATTGTAATTGAAACCGATTTCTGCATAAGGGTAAGGAAAACCGAAATAGCCGCCTCCCACTCCCAAGAGGAGATTGAATCCGTCGTTGGTTGTGAAATTATCTTTGATTCCAGATAGGGGATCGTTTGTTTCAGTCTCTGCGAAGCCGGATAGGGTTTTGTCTGTAGTTTTTGCACCGAGGAGGTCGGCTGGAGAGATGATTGAAATAGAGAGGATGGTTAAGGAAATTCCCAGAAAAAAATTCTTTTTCTTCATAGAGTCCTGATTTCAATGGATGGATTTTAAGAAAGACTTAAGAACCCTGTCAAATTTATTATAAATAGGTAAATAGTAGGACAGGTTGTCCCCTTTTTATTTTTAAGAAAAAGATTTATATATGATATTGAATTTCGTTTTGGCCAATTCCTTTTACGGATTGATGCCGGAGACCATCTGGAAGGGCGCTCCTGAAAAGTATTCCCAGCTTTTTATGACCGGAAAGAGTCAATTCAGCATTCTATTCATTAACACCTGGCTTTCCATATTTACAATCGCCGGCTTGGTCCTCGTGGTGGTGGATATCGTCAAAAAGAAACAGAATAAATGAGTTGATTGTCCACAATTTTTATTTTATTTCTTTTCTTCTTCTTCTTCTTCTTCTTCTTCTGTCTCCGGAGGTTGGTCGTATTTGAAGTCTTTGCCCCGGATGTATTTTTCCAGCCAGTGGAATTCCTTGTTCATTTTATAGAGCCGGTGCCGCAGTTCGCGGGGACCGTGTCCGGAACGGGGAAAAACTACCAGCTCTGTGGGAACTCCGTTGGCTTTGAGCCCCCGGTACATCTCCACACTCTGGGGCATGGGAACTCTCTGGTCGTTTTCACCAACCAG
>JAGXKI010000068.1 GCA_018335295.1 bacterium
AGGGAATGATGTTGTCAGATGGTATTTTAGCTCTTTCCTATTTTGAAAGTACCAAAAAGGGAAAAGAATTATATCAAAAATGGTTGATGTGAAGTTAAAGAAGGGGGAATGATGGAACCTAAATTCATAAATGAGAAGAAAGAAAAAAGCAATAAAGAAGAAAATATTGAAAAAGAAGTTGATAAAAAACAAAGGATTAGAATTATAGAAATAGTTTTATTCCCAAAAAAAAATTTTCCCGAAGCGTTCCATAATCCAAAAAGGATAAAAAGAATATTTTTAATTTCTTGGCTTTATGGTGTTATATCTTTGGAGGCTAACTTATTACGATTTAATTCAAGCATATTTGACTTTTTTAGAGAGTGGCCTATTCAATGCATTCTGAGAACAATGGTAAATGGATTAGTAATTGTATATTTTTCAGCCTTAATTTTGAAAGTTGTATCCCATATTTTTAAAGGTAAAGGAACCTATGAAAAAGTAAGAGTTATCACTATAAGTAGCGCTTTACCCATGATAATATTATTTTTCATATTGATAATATTTTTACGTACACAAAGTTGGGAGGATGTATATATGTATTGGATTGGTCCGTTATTAATTTTTATTATTTGGCATTACTATATTTTAGGATTAGGAATAAAAATTTTAAATAATTTTGGACCATTGAAAGTAATATTGACCATTCTTATTACTTGGTTTATTACAGGTATAACCTTCGGTTTTATTCCTTTGCTTTTTCCTAGTCTTTTTTTGTTTAACGCATAAATTTTCTTATAATATAAAAAAGTATTTATCATGAAAAAATTAATAATAGTAAAGAAATTGGATTAGAAAAGATTGGGAAATAGCAAAATCACTAAATTCTAAATAAAAAGGTGAATCATGGCAAAAAACAAACAAGAAAAAAATCTGAAATTTATCAAGGGAAAAAACGGAAAACCCGGCTATTACGTGACCGATATAACGTTGAACTGGAAGCGGATTAGACGGTACGCTGGCCGGACCAAGGAAGAAGCCAAAACATATCTGGGAAAATTGAGAATTGCAGCCAAAGAGGGGACGCTTGATGAAATGCTGAACCCTCAGAAGCACTGTGATACATTCGGAGAATACTCGAGAGGGCTTTTAAACTCAGCAGAGTGGAAGGAGAAGCGTAGTGCTTCAAGGAATGAACGGTCATTAAAGTATCTCAATAGGATGTTTAAAGACGTTAATCTTTCAGAAATAAACCCCGGGGATGTTCGGAAATACATTACTGAGCGGAGAAAAAATGGACTATCTCCAGCAACGATTAACCGGGAGCTCAGTCTTTTGAAATCTATCCTGTATGCGGCTGAATACGATGGCCTTATTGAATCCAATCCTATCCGGGGCCGGAGAATCAAAAGACTGGAGGAGAATAACAGCAGAGAAAAGAAAATCTTGGATATGAAACTCACAGATGAAGATCTAAGACGTCTCATTGATTGTGCATCGCCTTATTTCAAACCCATCCTTCAAATAGCTCTTGTTACAGGAATGAGAAGGTCTGAAATTTTAAAGATGAAATGGAATGACATTAATTTTAGATTGGGAACAATTTACATCCCAAAGGAAAATTCAAAAAGTAAACAGGATAGGACCATACCGATAGACTCTTATTTATTTAACATTCTTGACTCAATCGAGAGAAAAGGCGATTATGTATTCATGAATGACTATACTGGAGAAAGAAGAAGGGACGTGAAAGAAGCCTTTAAAATCGCTTGCAAAAAGGCCGGGATAAAATCAGGCCAGAGAGAAGGGCTGACTTTTCATGATCTCCGGCATTTAGCAGCTTACAGGATTGTCAAGCTTACTGATATTGTGACAGCCTCAAAAATCTTAGGTCATTCCACGATTCAGATGACTATGAGATATGTCCATCCCACGGAAAAAGATAAGAAAGAAGCTATTGAAAAAGCCTCTGAAAACCTGATTCAATCCCGTCAAAATCCCGTCAATGGAAAAAATTCGGAAGCGTTAAAAGGGGTTGAAAAACAGGGTCAAATCCATTAAAATCAACCACATGCCGGGGTGGCGGAACAGGTAGACGCAAGGGACTTAAAATCCCTTGGAGGTGAATCCTCCGTGTCGGTTCGAGTCCGACCCTCGGCATTCTTTTTTGCGCTCATCCCTTTGTAATGAATTAATTACCGTATCCAGAACAAACCAGGCCAAAACAGACAAATTTGGTCTGTTTTTGCATGCTTACGTCCCTGAAACGTCCCTGGAATCATTTCTTATGAAAAATCACTTAAGCCGGAGGCATCCGGCATAATGGGATTTTCCCCCTTCCGGGGGCCTGCGTTTTTTCTCATTCCCATGCCATGCTTTCCCAGTTAAGGAAGAAATCAGGGAGCGGAAGGCGGCGGCCTTCCGCACGTAAAAAAGGAAGGTGGTAACATGGAAGGAAGATGCGAATGCTGCGGTATCGAACTGGACGAGAACTACAGCGTTTCGGAGGTTCTGGTGCGCTCCAACTCTTCCCGGTCTGTTAGGAGCTTCTACTGCGAGACCTGCCTCAGCGACTTTTACAGGAAAAACTTGGAGGATTGGTAGGATGACCGGAATTCCACCCACCGAGGAGATAGAGACCATCCTGAAGAAGCTGGAAATGGGATTTGAGCTGGAGGAATCTCAGGAAGAGAAAGCAATCGGATGGCATACTTTCTTTTATACCCGGTGGATGCCAAAAATTCATCCAGGATCGCTGATTTTTGTCTCTTGTTGGCCTCTCTGTATCGAGGGGCGACCTTGGCTGTTAATTCCCGTCTTGATTGAAAACTCATAGAAAACCTCACTCTCTGCCCTCCACTTTAAATTAAGTTTTGGGTTACATTATTCATGAGGCAATAAGGTGAGTAAAGTTACATTTTAAGTGAGTCAATGCGCTGGTGTCAGTAGCTGTAATTTAACTTGTTTTCAATAATTAAATCAAATTGGTTAAAAATTATAAATTGACATAAATGTTTAACTTGTTTTAAAATAACTAACCAGTATGTTTAAATATTAGAAAATCAATTAAATAACATGTACAAACTGGAAAAATTATCCGGCCTTGAGCAGAAGCTTTATTTCCTCCTGGAGGCGGAAAACCAGAAGGTAGTGAGCGCCGGAAGAGCGATGGAATTGTTAGGGATATCCCGAATGCACGCCTACAACCTGCTCCAGAATATGCGGAGAAAGGGAGCGCTGGACAGGGTGAAATCCAACCTGTTTGTGAGGATACCCTCTTCGATAGTGCACGACAAAGGGAAGTACGTAGAAGATCCCCTGCTGGTGGGAAAGGAGCTGACGGAGCCGTATTTCTTTTCTTACTATACGGCTCTCTATCTCCACGGTATCTCCCAGCAGCCGGCCAGCCATTTCTACCTGTCCACCACAAACCACATCCAGAAGATAGATTATCACGGGCTTGTTTTTCATCCCGTAATGCTGACGAAAAAACGATTCTTTGGATTTGAGGAAATGAAGTACAGGGAAGAAAAAGTGTTTGTCTCTGACCTGGAGAGGACCATCGTTGACGTGATGAACCGTCCGGAATACGCGGGAGGATATGAGGAAATAATCAGGTCATTCCAGGATGTGGAAAAGGTCGACTGGAAGCAGCTGCTCGAATACCTTGACAGGATAGGAGAGAAAATACTTTTCAACCGCACAGGATATGTCTTCGATATGCTGGGAAAGTTTGTGAATACTCCTGATGAGTTTCTAAGGAAACTGGAAAAGAGACTCTCAAATAACATCTACTACTTCGAGAAGAACAGAGAAGGCTCTTACGTAAAGAAATGGAAGATAATAGTGGACAGGAGGCTGGAAAAGGTCATCTGGGGTGGCTGAATGGAATTAACCCTCAGAACTCTGCAGAAGCTTCAGCGGGATACGGGATTCAATCCCGACTTATTAGAGAAAACTTTCTATGTGGCGAAGATTCTTTCAGGCATATTCAAGGATAAACGGCTCGAGGCGGACTTTGCACTCAAAGGGGGGACAGCACTCAATTTCATTTATCTTGCTCTCCCCAGACTTTCTGTTGATCTGGATTTGAATTTTATAGGTTCCCTGGAAAAAGAGGGAATGCTGTCCAAAAGAAAGGATATGCCTGAAAAAATTGCCGCCCTGGCGGGATCAATGGGGTACCGGATGACAAAGAGGCCCGGCTCTTACATCATGGAAAGGTATGCCTTGAGATACAGGAGGCTTAGCGGGCTTCCAGACAGCGGAAGGCTTGAGTTTAATTTCCTTGATAGAGTCCCCTTTATCGGGATTGTCCGGAGAACATTCGATTCTATCTTCGAATTCGAAAAGTTCAAAGTCAACACCTATACAATTGAAGAGATTGCCGCGATGAAGACCAAGGCGATAGTGGAAAGGCTCTATGCCAGGGATATTTTTGACATCTTCGGCATCTCGAAGTTGAAACTGAACGAGAATATTCTGAAGAAGCTTATGATTCTTTACATATTGATGGCGGGGAAAGAGCCAGATGTGGAAGACATTATTTCCAGAGTCAAGAGGTACGACGGCAAAGAAATGATGAGAAGTGTAGGCCCGTTCATGGCGAAAGGTCATGAAAAGGGTTTGAATCCCATGCGGATTAAAGAGGCGGTTTCGTATTTTTATAGGAGAGTGTTCGTTCTGAATGATTCAGAAAAACAGTTCATTGAATCAGTCAAATCGGGGAAGATTGATTTAAATATTTTATTCGAAAAAGAAAATTTCAATCCACAAGCGGACAAACATCCCGGCCTGGTTTGGGCCTTGGGTCTGGGGTGAAGGCACAAATTTTCAGGTTTACTGACTGTACTCCCTCCAAAACTCCCTGCAGGTCCGAAGGTCTATGCTGTTCACGTCTATCCCTTTTTCGTAGGACCACTTTTTCAGCTCCCCGATTTCTTTATCCGTGAGGAAAATGAAATGGTTCCGGAAGTTGTCGGTGACACGGAATACGCCTTTCTATTATCTGAGTTCATTTTATAAACCTGCATCCAGTCTCCTCTACATCAATCCAGCTTCCTTGTGTTTAGCCGCCACCGTATCTGCCATTTTTTCAAGGGATTTATAGTCATCCTCTGTGGGAACGCCTTTGGAAAGCACCGGGTCTATCACTTCAACGTCAAGTTTTGATATCATCCCAGACAGGATGTTTACGGTGTTGCCTCCCCATCCGTAGGACCCGAATACGGATAAAAACCTGGCCTTGGGATAAAGAAGGTTTGCCAGATAAGTTCCGTAAACAGCCAGGGGATGGGGGCCGGCAATCACTGTGGGGGTGCCTACGATGATGGTTGCAGCGTCCACCAGCTGGATGGCCAGCTTGCCGATGTCTGATACGGCCAGGTCGAACTGGTGAACCTGGAGACCTCTCTCAGCCAGGGCTGGTACCAGGTAATCGATCATCTTCCGGGTGCTTCCATGCATGGAAACGAAAGGAATAACCACCAGGTTATGAGGAGGACCTGTGACCCAGTCCTTGTAAGCCTCTAAGATAAACGAAGGATTATCGTATATGGGACCGTGTGAAGGGGCTATCATTTTGATCTCGTATGGTTCCAACTTCTTTAGGTTTCCAGCGATGATCTTCCTGAAGGGCATCATGATTTCTGCATAGTAGCGCTTGGCCGCCTCGTAGACCTGGCCTTGGTCCTTTACGTAAAGACCCGAAGTGGCCAGATGGGAACCGAAGAAATCGCAGGAGAATAGAATCTTATCCTCGGCAAGATAGGTGACCATGGTCTCTGGCCAGTGGACCCAGGGGGTGTGGATGAATCTTAAGGTTTTTCCTCCTATATCCAGGGATTCCCCGTCAGTAACTGTCTGGAAGCGGTCTTCTGGAATCAAGAGCAGATCGGAAAGCATCCCCTTGGCCTTCTCGGTGCAGATGACTTTAGCCTCAGGAAAGCGCTCCAGAACCGCAGGGATTGCACCGGAGTGGTCCTGTTCTGCATGATGGGAGATGAGGTAGTCTATCTTTGGGACTTTCTCCAACTGCGCCCTCAGTATGTGAGTCTTGGGCGGGTCCACAGTGTCCATCAAAACGGTCTTTTCAGAACCTTTGATGAGATAAGCATTGTAACTGGTTCCGTCAGGCAGAGGAATCAGGGAATCGAACAGCCTTCGGTCCCAGTCCACCGCACCCATCCATTGGATGTCTTTTTTAATCTTCCTTGCAATCATTTTCCCTCCTTGGTTTTTAGATTTCTTTCCAAATCCTTACTATTCTGCTAGTCTTCCGAGTATACTCAAGTATTCCTATTTGTCAAGTAGGATTTATGCCCGTTGTGATAACAAAGAAGACAGAGTTAGATGGCTGCTATGAAGAGCTGAGCTGGAGGAGGACCGGTCAGTTTCATGGCAAAAGAAGTCTCAAATTTTAGTGCTGGATGAATTCAACTGGATACACCCTGCGGTAATATCCTGTTGATAGAGCAGTTGGTCTTCTTGAAGGGGGAGGTTCCGGATATTCCGACCATCGACACTTCTTTTTCCACTGCTGTTGTGGATAACTTTGTTGAAAAACAGAAACTCTGAATTTTAATTGTTTGAATTTCTTGAAAATATGAGAGATTGCACATCTATTTGTGCAGTTTTTGGGGTCAAATCTGAAAAATATCGATTCAATTTTGTATTCGTTCAAAAAAAATTTTAAAATGAATATATAAAAGAAATTAAATAGGGAAAATAGAAAAGACCTCTACGAAAAAGATAGAATTAAAATGCAGGAAGAGAAGGGAAAAGTCCTGGAAGTCATAATGGAGAACACGGACTTCCATCTGGCTTATCTGGATGTGGATTTCAATTTCATAAAGGTCAATTCGGCTTATGCCCGGGGTTCCGGACACTCCAAGGAAGAATTAATCGGAAAAAACCACTTTGACCTGTTTCCCAATAAGGAAAATCAAAAAATATTTGAATGGGTTAGGGATCAAGGGAAGCCCATTCATTATAAAGCTAAGCCTTTTAAGTATGCGGACCAACCGGAAAGAGGAGTGACCTATTGGGATTGGTCGCTCAATCCGGTAAAGGATGATTCCGGAAAAGTAAGGGGCCTGGTTCTTTCGTTGAGGGATGTGACGGAAGGAAAAAAAGCCGAGGAAAAGATAAAACGGTTGAACAATCAATTGAGAAGACAAACCCTCAGCCTGGAGTCTTCCAACAGGGAGCTTGAGGCTTTCAATTATTCCGTTTCCCACGATTTGATGGCTCCCCTGCGCCATATCAAAGGTTTTACTCAGGCTCTGCTGGAGGATTGTGATTATACATTGGACGAAGAGGGGAAAGAGTATTTTGGACGGATCATTGAATCGGTCAACCATATGAACAGACTCATCCAGGATTTGCTGAGACTGTCCCGGATAACCACCCAGAAGCTCCAGAATAAAAAGGTGGATTTAACAGAGATGGCCCGCGAGGTTTTAGAATCCTTTAGAAAAATGGATCCTGATCGGAAGGTTGAGGCTCGGGTAGAGGAGCAACTGACCGCTTATGGGGACATGAATTTACTGCGGATGGCTGTGGAAAACCTTATCAACAATGCCTGGAAATTTACAACCCCTCGAGAAACTGCCTTAATTGAAGTGGGGAAAACGGAGAAAAGCGGAAAAGAAGTTTTCTTCATCCGGGATAATGGGGTAGGGTTTGATATGGATTACGCTTACAAACTTTTTATTCCGTTCCAGCGTCTTCATTCAGAGGAGAAATTTCAAGGAATGGGGATCGGTCTGGGTTTGGTCTCCCGCATCGTCCATCGTCATGGAGGACGGATATGGGCGGAATCAGAATTGGAAAAGGGAGCCAGTTTTTATTTCACCCTGAAAGAATAGAGAGTTTGCCCAGCCGTCTTTTTTGGTTCTCTCATGACTTGAGATGAACCTTTTTTGACAGTTTGTGATAAGCATCAGCCTTTTTTATGGATTATTCAGATAGATAATAAGAAGTGAGAGTTGGGATCATGCTGGTTATATTTTCAGGACTCCCTGGCACCGGGAAAACTTCGGCAGCCGAAGAACTCTCCCGGCAGCTTCGAGCGGAGCGGTTAACCACCGATGAACTGCGCCGGAGAATCGATAAACATCCTGATTATTCCCAAAAACACAAACGAAGCATTTATGCAGCCCTCATGAAAGAAGCAGAGAAATGCATTCAAAAGGGAAAAAAAGTCATCCTGGACGGAACCTTTTTTAAGCAGGAAATGCGGCAGAGGGCTAGAGAATTGGCCCAGAAACATGATGAATCGTTTTATGTGGTTTTTGTCACGTGTCCTCAAGGTATAGTGAAAAAGAGATTAGAAAAAAGGGAGAAAGCAGGTGCAGATGCCAGTGAAGCTGATTTCAGGGTTTATAAGATCATCCAAAAACAATTCGAGGAAATCGAAGACCCGGATTATATTATTGACACGAGCGACGAAGCTGAATGGAAAGAAAAAATCCCTGATTTGGCCAACCGCATCCGGATCAAAAGCCGTCATACCGGAATGATCGACCCTTTGATGAAAGAGGGGCGGCGTTTGTTTCAAACTCATATGAGCTGGATCATTTTGGACGGCACTTATGCGTGGAAAATAAAAAAACCGGTTAAATATCAATTTGTGGATTATTCCACTCTGGCACAGAGAAAAAAGTTCTGTTTCCGGGAAAAGCGGTTGAATTCTTTGATTTCCCCATCGATGTATATGGGGGTGGAATCCATTGTGAAAACAAACGGGAAGGTGGAATTCGGTCAAGGAGGGAGCATCCTGGATTACTGTGTGAAAATGAAAGAACTCTCTCAAGAAGACCGCATGGACCACCGGCTGGAAAAAAATCAAGTCTCCCGGCTCTC
>JAGXKI010000107.1 GCA_018335295.1 bacterium
ATTTTCTGCCTCCTTTACAAAGCGTTTGTTTTTTGCCTTGTTTTTCATCCGGAATCTTTTTTTGTTATAGATCCGGCTGAAAATCACACTCACATGTTTAAAAGATAGGAATTTGGTTTTTTTGTTGATGATGATTTTCACTCCATTTCATCAAATTCCCACCAACTAAGCAACTTTTTCACTTTTTATACATAAAAAATAAAGGACAAGTCAACAAGAAACCCACGGAAAATAGAGAACATCAGAAAATCAGCCTAATAGTGTCACACAAAGAATAAAGATCTCCTTGTCCTTGATTCAGGACGTTAGAGTTTCAGGTGTATTCTGATAGTTCCTCAGCTGCGATAGAGAGCTGAGCTTGAGGAGGAGGGGGTAGAGCAGCCTTAAAGGTCAGATTGAGATGTTTGATGATCTTGTCTATGATTTTGTGATCTTCAATAAATGAGACAATGCGCATGATTCCCCCGCATTGGGGACAGATAAGGGGATCGATTTCATAGACCTTCTTTATCATCTCAGCCCATCTCCCCGATGATATAAAGGGATCTTCATCTTCAATAATAAGGGGACACAAAGGATCGACGTCTGTTTTTCTCATCTTTTCCCTGCTTCCGCAGGGACAGGCTCTCTGTGGGCATTGGCATAGAGACCGTAGGTGCTGACCAGACTGCTTTGTTTCTAAAAAGCTGTCTGGGGGATCCAAGGGGGTATGACCCTTTGGTCGCAGAGCGAAGCTCGAGAAGGGGAGGCAGGGAGCGGAGCGACCGTTGGAAGGGGGAAAACGTAGCTTTTCCCCCTCCAAGGGGACTTGTCCTTTATCTGGAATGTGAGAGGTCACCCGGGCTATAAACTCCAGATAATCCATGGACTCTCTCTCGGAGCTGTGCTTTCCGTATTGATAGACCACCTGCCCCTCATGCAGGGATAATCTTTTAAGCGAAAGGATAGGTCTAATCATGTATTTGCCTACCCTCTCGGCATCTCGTCTGATAAAGGGCTGATAAAGGGGACGGGCCCAGCCATTTCATTTGATTTCAACAAGTTAGCTTGAGTTTTCCACAGATTTGAGCCCCAAAATTGAGGTTTTTGGGGCCAAAAAATGCCTTTTTCACAATTTATTTGATAATTAAGGGGTTTCATTTCGGATTCTCTTGTCCCGGATTTTCAGTCATACTCAAGAAACGCGGAAGAAATTTGTTCCCCGTTTCACCAAAGAGTACAAAACCTTATTTTGGGGCCCGAAAATCGCGAATTACCCCCTTTTTTCTGTGGAAAATTATACCTAACTAACTGAATACGTTATAGTTATATGGGCCCGTCCCCTCTTTAATCCTACAAACATGGTTCTGGATGATGAAATCCCCTTAGAGTTGGAAGTTAAAGCTAAAATTCGTTATAAACATCAGGAAGCTCCAGCTCGCATCCAAAGAAAAGAGGATAACCAAGTGTTTGTAGAATTCAACCAACCTCAGAGAGCTATTACCCCAGGGCAATCAGTCGTTTTTTACCAGGAAGATAATGTAATCGGAGGAGGAATCATAGATAAGTCATTTTCTTCATAAAACGGGCCCCCCTCTCTTTTTATTATTTTTCTCTTCCCTAGCTCCCCTCCCCATGAGAGGGAAATATTATATAAAATCCCTGATATAAAAAATCAGTCCGTTTTCTTCTCTGGATCGTTGTTGACATCTCCTCATATTTTCTAATATGCTACTAAAACTATAATTACTATTGGAGATATAGTAATATTAGGAGATAAACGAATCACAAAACATTTATGGAGGAGGTAATGATGAAAAAAGATAAAGCCAAGCAAAATATTTCTTCCAGAATAGGGAAGATAGATTACTTCACCTTTTCCAAGTATTTACTTAAAAAATTGGGGAAAAGGGATCCTTCTGTTTTAGTCCCCCCTTTAACGGGAGTAGATGCAGGGGTGATTGATATAGGGAATAATCAGGTTTTAGTGGTTGCTGAAGATCCCATTTTTTCTATTCCTAAACAGCCTTTAGAGATGTTCGGTTGGTACACAGTTCATATCGGGGCCAGTGATGTAGCGGTTATGGGAGTCAAACCCAGGTATATGACTTACACCTTGTTGATGCCTCCCGGTACGAATGAGAAGTCGTTCAAGACCATCGTTGATTCTATCCACAAAACAGCACAGGAGTTGGACATCGCCATTGTAGGGGGTCATACCGGTTATTACCCAGGTTTTGCCGCCCCGACCATCGGAGGAGTCACCGTATTTTCCACAGCCTCTAAAGAGAATTACATCACCCCTGCGGGAGCGAAACCAGGCGATGATGTTGTTTTGACCAAAGGTCCAGCCATAGAAACAGCGGGAATATTATCCGTCCTGAGAGAGGAGGAACTGGTGAAAAAGAATTACCCCTCTTCTCTGATTAAAAAAGCTCAAGCTCTCTGTCAGCAGATGACCGTAGTCAAAGATTCACTGTTGGCTGTGGAAGCAGGGGGTGTCACTTCAATGCACGATGCCACAGATCTCCCC
>JAGXKI010000069.1 GCA_018335295.1 bacterium
AAAATTTATGTTGAAATAATTGAAGTTACGTATTGAAAAATTATAATTTCAGTTCAAATCGATTACTGTGAAAATCTTCTCTATTTTACTGTATATATTGAGGTTACGAAAAATCTAAAATCCAACACCCGGACAGCAGTGGGACACAATACCTATTTCTTGTTTTTTATTCCTGCTACCAAAAAGAACCCTAAGCGAAAACCCCCTCTACCAGGCAAAAAATAGGAAACATGTATTGTGTCCCGGATTTTTATTGGATTATTGGAAAAAAAATGGCTTGTCTGCAAGTGATATTTAGGTACAATGGAATTGAGGAAATACGAAAAGGGATCCACATTGATTATGGATGTTTCTGAAATCCAAAAAAAGTTAAAACCGGTTTTGGAAAAAGAAAAAGGCCTTCTTTTCGGTTATCTTTTCGGCTCAGCTGTTTCAGGGAAAGTGGGTTCGGAGAGTGATATTGATTTGGCTTTCTACCTGGATGAAAAGGGAGTTAAAGACCTTTTTAAAGAGCGCCTTCTTTTGATCGAGAAAATTCAATCCTTTTTTCAAAAGAAAGTGGAGGTCATCATCCTTAATGAGATAAGCTCTATATTCTTTAAATTCGTTATTATTAAAGAAGGCAAAGTCATTTTTGAGAGATCCCATGCCCAAAGAGTGGATTTTGAACTTAAAACCATGCAGGATTATTATGATTTTCAACCTTTCCTTAAAGAATATAATAAGGCTTACCTCCAAAGGTCCCTTAAAAAGCTTTCATGACTGAGATAACCCGACAAAAAATTTATGAAAAACTTCAACAGTTGGATGAATACCTGGCGAACCTTCAACAATTAAAAAAAGAGATTAAAAGCCAAAAGGAGTTTGTGGAGGATTTTCATTTTTATGGGTTAGCTAAAAAATGGGGGACATGATACCTATTTCCTGTTTTTCTCCCCGGCTTTCTTTCTCGGTCTCCCGGGTTTTCTCTTGATCACCGGCCTCCCGGTGATACGCTCGATTTTCCTCAGGAAATCCTTACTCCCCAGAGGCCGACCGCATTTTTCGTGCTGTAGGAGGAGCCTGCGATCCTCTTCTGTAACCGGCTCTCTCAAATAAGAGCTCCAATCTGGAATCTCAGAAAGCAAAGGAAAGTCACTCAGAAGATCGTCCTCTTCTTTAAACACGTGGCTCCTGGCGCTCGACCAGGAATAATCTTCCGGCTTTTGGACAAGGCCTGCTTTGATTGGGTTTTGCTCTATATAGCGAACAGCCGTATAGACATACCGGTCATCCAGGGGATAAGAAATGAATCGACCCTGCCATAAAAATCCTTTCCAATTGTGCCGAATATTAATAATATTCGTGTACTTTCGGTGTAATTCTCCGATTCCTCTGGCCAAACTGTCCTCTCTTTCGGGGACGGCGATGAAATGCACATGGTTGTCCATAAGGCAGTAAACCCAGATGGCGATGCCCTCTTTCCGGGAGTGGAATTTGAGGAGCTTGAGATAAAATGCCTTGTCCTCATCCTGAAAGAAAACTTTTTGGCGCCGATTGCCCCGTTGAATGATATGATGGGGAAAACCTGGGATGACTACGCGGGCAACGCGTGGCATGATGGACAGTTCCAGTATCTGTTTTTGATTTTCTTAAACTTTTTGCTTTTTGTTGCTCGTACATAGTTAGAGACGTGAGTAGGAAAGGGAAATTCTCAATAATTAGGGACATGATACCTATTTCCTGTTTTTTATTGCTGCTGTCAAAAAAGACCCCAAGCGGAAACAGAATCTCGTAGGCAAAAATGAGGAAACATGTATTGTGTCCCGGATTATTGATTATTGTATTTCTCTCAACAATTTTTTCACAGATAATCTTTCAGCCCATTTTTTAAGATAGCCTTCATCTAAACCTTTCTGAACTTCGAGAATTCCTACAGCGTCCTCACGGTGCTTATGGATTTGAGAATTTTTGAACCACACCAATTTTATTAAAATAATATCCTCTGGAGTGGTGAAGTAGACTTTTCTTCCTTTATAGGTGTGCTCCTGTCTTCTTTCAAACCTGGTTTTGTCAAATTCCTCATCCTTTACCATCCAAAAATCTACTTTTATTCCTGAATCAAAATGGATTAAGTTGAACATCTTCTGATGCTGGACAGCCTGCTGGACAGCTTCTTTATCGATGTAAAAATCGTTTTTGAATTCATTGACCAATTCAGGAATTCGATGGAAGTCCATCTCTATGATCAGGTCAAAATCATGAGTTAACCGGGGTTTTCCATAAAAGATTGCTGCGATCCCTCCCGTCATCATGTAGGGAATATGGAGTGTATGGATGCGGTCAACGAGCTTTACCAGTAAATCTTCCTGGATCATTTCCAAACCTTTTTAAAATTTTCTTTTTTAGCTCTTCCTCTGTGAGATGAGGGCTGTTTTCTAATATATTCTCTCGAGTGAGATTAAAAGCAATTTCATATAGCTTGAATGCGGTCTTCAGTCTCTTTTCTCCAGTCATTTTTTTTAGTATTCCGGTATAATTAGAATGAGAAACATTCTGGGAAGAACGTAAAGAAGCCCCACAATGGCTGCAAAATCGGGCTGACTGGAGATTTTCTGTTTTACACTTGGGACATATCATTCCACTCATCCCCTTTTATCCTCTGCTAAAGAATATCAACTCAAAAGAAAAGAAGCAAGACGTTTAAAAAATTGAAAAAAAAATTGGGGACATGATACCTATTTCCTGTTTTTTATCGGTTCTTCCGCAAAAGAACCCCAAGCAAAAACAGCTGCTCATAGGCAAAAAATAAGGAAACATGTATTGTGTCCCGGATTTTTTAAGTTGTTATATACATAATTATGTGCTATACATATTTATGTGATTGGGAGGGATAATAATGACCAAACAAAATTTAACTATATCTTTGTCTAAATCTTTACTGAAAAGGGCTAAGCAACTGGCGGTGAGCAAAGATATCTCTTTAAGTGAATTTATTAGAGAGGCCATGAAGAAGAAAATCAGAGAAGATATGGGATATAAAAAGGCGAAAAAAAGACAGTTGAGGCATCTCAAAACAGGGCTAAATCTTGGAACAAATGGCCGCCTTCAAATCTCAAGAGAAGAACTGCATGCCAGAAGATAAAGTTTTTCTGGACACGAATATTATTGTCTACGCTTATGATATCTCTGCAGGGGAAAAACATGAGACAGCACGAAAAATAATAATAGATTTGTGGGATTCAGGACTTGGGCTTGTCAGTACTCAGGTACTCCAGGAATTATTTGTTACAGTGACACAGAAAATACCGGGACCTTTAGATATCAAATTAGCCAAAGAAATTGTTAATGACCTATTGAAATGGGAGGTGGTGGTCAATGATGGAGATGACATCTTGGAAGCCATAGAAATCCAATCAGAGCATAATTATTCTTTCTGGGATTCCATGATTATCCAGGCTGCGGTAAGAGGAGGAGCAAATATTTTGCTTACTGAAGATTTAGATCATGGATTGACCATCGAGGGAATAACGATTCAAAATCCATTTTTAAAATGACAAAAATTAAATTAATTGGGGACATGATACCTATTTCCTGTTTTTTATCGTTAGTTTGAAAACAGACATTGAATTCATCTTATATCCTAGATTCCTGTCTCCGCGGGAATGCCAGAAAATAATGGAAAAACAGAAAATAGCGGAAATGGCACAAAATAATGGGAAAGACAGACAACAGGAATGAGGGAAAAATTCAAAATCCAAAAAGTTAATACTAAAAAAATATCTTAAAATAATAATTTTGACTTTTGATTTTTGGTTTTTGAATTATTCCATTTGTTTAGGGTGGGGAGTCACATTAGGAATCAGTTCCGAAATAATCACAAGTGAAAACGGCCTCTCATAGGCAAAAAATAAGGAAACATGTATTGTGTCCCGGATTTTTACCGTACCGGGGGCATGATACCTATTTCTCTATTTGTATCCCGAGTATCCGTACGCCCTTTTTTGTCTGCATGGACAGGGTCGCCGGCTCGGTGATAAAACAATGCTTCTCCCTTAAGCTCACTTTTTCCGAGTTCACCTCTACCGTCACTTCTCCCTCCAAGACAACGAAAATGACATGCTCCGACATCAGGCAGGAAGGCATTTTTCCCTCAGGCGGCAATTCAATTATCCTGGTTTTGAATCCCTCTGCCTGGTAGAACACGTTCTTTTCCCTTTTCTCGTAAGGAAAAGCCTTCATCTCAGAAAGATTGAATACTTTCATGTCTCTTTTCTCCTTATCGATTGGAAGCCTGCTTTTGTGTTTTTTCCCCCTACCAACCGCTCTATAAGCAGTCCCATGAGAATGACAAAAAAGATGGTTAAGAGGAGCCTTGTTCCCATGAATTTGAATCCCAGGAATTCAAGCTCCACCAGCTCTTGGGGGATTTTGATACACGCCCAGGCTGAAATGAAAACAACCATGTTGGAAACCCGAGCTCCTTTCTTAATAAGGGCGGCTGCCAAGGGAAAGACGATGTAGAGGGGGCCCGTGGGCAGGGTTCCGAAGAGTATCGCCACCAGGGGTCCTTTGGCTCCCGAGGCCTTCCCCAAATATTTGACCACCTGCTCTTTGGAGATGAATACGCTGAAAAGCCCCATGATGATCATCACAGCCGGCAGAATAGCCATCATTTCAAGTAAATATCTCCAGGCTGTGGCAGCGGCTGCATCTTTTTTCTCCGGGAAAATGAAAAGAAGAAGAGCGGCAGCAACCAGGACACCCAGAAAAATCAGGGAGTCTTTGATGAGACTTTTGTTGTTCACAGCACTATCCCCATAATAAGAGCAATAAAAACAGCAATAATGAAGCTGAGACCGTTTCGGAGGACAGCCAATCTGAGGCCCAGTTCTTTGATTTCAAGGGGTAAAGTGACCACCCCTACCATGGTTAAAGTGGTGATGAAAGCAGCTACCGAAGCAATGGCGGCTCCACTCTGGAGAAGAGAGGCCGCTAAGGGATAGGAGATCAAGGCTGGGATGTGGAGGACTGCCCCCAGAGCAGCGATGGCCAGAATGCCTGACCATCCGGCTTGATCCCCGATAAACTTCATTATTTGACTGGGAGGGATGAAAGCTGAGAAGAGACCGACGATGACGATGATCATCAATACGAGCGGGAGAATCCTCAAGAAGGATTTGGCGGCGGCGAGCAATGACTGCCGGGCCTTTTTTCTGTCTTTAAAGAGAGCAAAAACCAGACAGCCGACAGCCAAGACATTAATCAAGGCAACCACTGGGCTCATTTAACCTCCCGCCATCCTGGTCATCTCCCCTTTTTTGAGTCTGACGTTTTGAAGCGTGCAGAGTAAGTCTCCAGAAACCGGCCCAACTGTTCCTTAGTACTGCGGATATGTTTCGCCCATGTGTGCAGGAATTCAACTCCGTCAGCAGTAATTTCATAAACCCGGCGTGCTGGTCCCGATCCTTCTGTGTCCCAGGATGATTTGACCAAGCCCTCCTCCTCGAAATGGCGAAGCGTCCGGTAAAGAAAACCCGGGTCTATGCCTTTGGTGTCTGCATTCTGGTTGAGTTTATCGGTCAATTGATACCCGTGAGCTTTTCTCTCCGAAAGAAGAAGCAGCAGCCAAGGCTGGATAAAACCCTGCATCCTGCCCGAAGGAGGAGTGCAGCAACCTTGGTCATGAGGGTGGGATTCATGAGGATGACACATGTTGCACCTCCGATAAAATTGATTTAGATATTGTCATATATGTGTCTTATGCATATAATAAACTCAATCATCTAATATGTCAAACAAAAATGGGGACACAATACCTATTTCCTGTTTTTCATCGATTCTTTCCAAAAAGAACCCTAAGCGAAAACAGCCTCTCATCAGCAAAAATAGGGAAACAGGTATTGTGTCCCCGATTATTCTTAACAGAACTACTAAGGGCTATCAGTATATTTGCTAACTCAAAAAAGATAAAAGCGTATTTTTGGGGTCAAAAAGCTCAAATTAACCCCTTATTTCTGTGGAAAAGTACATCTAAGTCCTTGAAAATAATAGGGTTCCCTGGGCCCGACCCCAAACTCAAGCCAAACTCAAGAAAAAAAATCAGGAAACAGGTATTGTGTCCCGGATTATTTCCGGATTATTTGATACCAGGCGCTGCCTCATCTTCCTCCGGAAAATACCGTTTTCTGAACTTCAGGGCAACGTTGACCAGGCTGATAAGAACCGGCACTTCGATGAGCGGGCCGATGAC
Organism: bacterium; assembly: GCA_018335295.1. Taxonomy (GTDB): domain Bacteria; phylum Acidobacteriota; class Aminicenantia; order Aminicenantales; family Aminicenantaceae; genus JAGXKI01. The sequence goes on from JAGXKI010000069.1 coordinate 6,233, forward strand.
CGTGGCGAAAGCCTCACCTGAATTGATCCCAAAAACAGCTACAGCTACGGCTATGGCCAGCTCGAAGTTGTTGCTGGCCGCAGTGAAAGAAAGGGTTGTGGTAATAGGATAGTTTGCCCCTACTTTTCTGCTTAAATAAAAGGATATAAAAAACATCAATAAAAAATAAAAAACAAGGGGTATAGCGATCCGGACGACATCCAGCGGTATTTTGACGATGTACTCACCTTTCAGTGAAAACATCAGAAGTACGGTGAACAGCAGCGCGATCAGGGTAACCGGGCTGATCTTGGGGATGAATTTCTTCTCGTACCAGTCACGACTTTTGATTTTCAGAAGGCTGAAACGGGTGATGATGCCCGCGATGAAGGGGATGCCCAGGTAGATAAAGACGCTTTCGGCGATCTGTCCCATGGTCACATCCACCACAGTGCCTTTAATCCCTAACAAGGAAGGGAGGATGGTGATAAAAACGTAGGCGTAAACCGAATAGAAAACCACCTGAAAAACCGAATTGAAGGCCACCAGCCCGGCCGCGTATTCTGTGTCTCCTTTGGCTAAATCATTCCAGACGAGAACCATGGCGATGCAGCGGGCCAGTCCGATCATGATGAGGCCGTACATGTATTCGGGGCGGTCATGAAGGAAAACGACGGCCAGCACAAACATCAAAATAGGGCCGATGATCCAGTTAAGCCCCAAGGAAAGAGAAAGCACTTTAACGTTGCGGAAGACATCCCCCAATTCCTCATACTTCACCTTGGCTAGCGGCGGGTACATCATCAGGATCAGGCCGATGGCAATGAGGATGTTGGTGGTATCAACCTGAAATTTATTGATGAATCCCACAATCCCCGGGGAAATATACCCCAAAAACACCCCGGCTGCCATGGTTAAAAATATCCAAAGCGTAAGATATCTATCTAGGATGGAAAGCTTCGCGGCAACTTTTTCAGTCATTTCGAAACTCCTTGTCCATGAAATTATTGGTTTTCGGTCAACCTTTTAGTTTGTCATAAAGCCCTTTGAGTTTAGACCGGTAAATATTTTTGACAGTCTCTTCGTTATCGGCCAGCGGTTTGACCGGAATGAGGTCCATGACTTCATCCGGAGTTAAGCCGGATTCAAGCATGGTTTTTGCCGACCCTTCCACCATAAAAGACACAGCCCTCCGAGCCTCTTGAGGTGTTAATCCGAAGCTCACTCCGGCTTTCTCCAGTTCGTAAAGCTGAAACCAGAGATAGGTAGGCCCCATTGCGGATAAAATAGCGTAGGCTTCAAGTTTTTCCTCATCAACCTCGGGACAATCTCCGAGAACCGCCAGAATTCTCAGGAGGTCTTTTTTCTCCGGTTCATCCAACGAAGGGGAAAAAGTGAGAGGGTTATACCCCTGGTTGATGACCGAACAGGCGTTGGGAATCATGCGCACGATCCTTGAAAAGCCGCTGAGCTTTTCCGATATTTTGGACATGGTTATCTTCGGCGCTAGAGAGATGAGGAGAGAATCCTGTTTCAATGCAGACTTTATTTCATCAAGCGCAGGAAGCACACCAGGCGGGTGAAGCGCGATGAACACGACATCGCATGATGCAGGCTGTCGGTTATTGGAGGAAGCTGTTATGTCCGGATATTTGTTTTTAAGGGAGTCTAAAGCCTCCAGGCTGGCATCGCTGACGAATATTTCCTTAAATCCAATATCTTTTCTCTTAAATCCTTCCAGGATGATACGGGTTACCCGCCCGCTCCCGATAAAACCGATCGTTTTTTTATTCTTGTTTCCCATTGGTTCCTCCTATTATTTCAAAATAGACACTTCCATTCAGAAACTTTTGCCTAAAGCAAAAAATAAATTCCGACCAGGATGACGACGACACCGGCAACCTTCTGGAGAACAAGACTCACTTTCCTCACGCCTTTGGATTCGATCAGCCGCTTGGCCGCTCCCATGGATGTGCCGGCAACCAGGATGAGAAGCGAATGGCCGAGGGCATAGACAAAGAGCAGCAGTCCTCCGTAGACGATGTTCCCCTTACTGGCCACATAGGCCAGGAGTACAGCGAGGATGGGAACGGCGCAGGGAGTGGAGACAACTCCGAACAGAAGCCCGAGGAGGAAAGCACCGATTTTTCCACCTTTTTGTAATTTTAAAAACTGGGGTGTTCGGAAGTTCAATTTGAAAAGCCCGAAGAGATGAAGGCCCATAATCAGGCAGACGGCGGCTACGATATACTTCCAGAACCTTCCCACATCGCCGAACATCCGGCCCATAAGTGCCGATATAAGGCCCAATACCGTAAAAGTGATGGAGAGCCCGACGATGAACAACATGGAAAAAGTCAAAGACTTTTTTATGCCCGTTGTTTCTCTGTATCCGGCAATCACACTCATCA
>JAGXKI010000070.1 GCA_018335295.1 bacterium
AAAGAAAGTAAGTCTCATGGACTTTTTCCTTAGTTTTAGGTTATAGTTCGAAAATAGCCTGTTTGATTAATTTTTTTTAAGGATGGGTCCTGTCCAGGGATGTCTCCCGTCCGTCCTCGCTCTACCCATCCCCCAGTGGGTCCCTTCCGCTGCGGGCGGGCGGGAGAACATCCCGTGCCACCCATCCTCTTTAAAAAGGAATCGACTATCACATTGTTTGCATGATTTTCATTTGTCGAGGGTGACGAAGCCCCCCATGGGGAATTAGCTCGAACTTTTTTATGAATAGTGTCCGCTATTTCTCATGGGCATGGACTTAAAATTTTTGGGAATAGTAATTATTTTAAAAGTGGAGATTAAGAGAAAATTTGGAAAAGGAGCTTGGAGTGAGAAAGAAATCTCTTATTGTTTTTTTGATAGCCATATTTTTTATTTTTTCTCCTTTAATGGAGGCCAAGGAGGATAATCTTCCAGAAAGGTACAGAAAATGGCTGGAAGAGGAAGTTGTCTACATCATCACCCCTTTGGAGAAGGAAGTTTTTCTTAAACTGAAGACCGACCGGGAAAGAGATTTATTCATAGAGGCTTTTTGGAAACATCGAGATCCCAATCATTCGACTCCTGAAAATGAATTCAAAGAAGAACATTATCGCCGTCTTAATTATGTCAATCATTTCTTTGGTCGAGGGACCCCCAAACCTGGATGGAAAACAGATAGAGGGCGTATCTACATCATGTTGGGAGAACCCAGAGATATTCAAAGGGTTGAGGGAAAATCCCAAGTATATCCTTGTGAAATATGGTTTTACCAGGGAAAAACAGAAATAGGGCTTCCTCCTGGATTTAACCTGGTTTTCTACCAGGACAGCTTTACCGGGGAATACAGGCTGTACAGCCCTCTCCAAGATGGTCCTCAAGCTCTGCTGACATCTTATCGTGGAGACCCCATGGATTATTTGGAAGCCTATAAGAAACTCCGGGATGTCTCCCCTCAACTGGCCGATGTCTCCCTTTCTTTAGTGCCCGGTGAAAGACAGGTCACTTCAGGCCGCCCCAGTCTCTCCTCAGACCTTTTGATTCAAAAAGTTGAAACAGCTCCTCAGAAACAGTTTAAAGACCGCTATGCCCGGAAATTTTTAGAATACAAGGATATCGTCGAGGTTGAATATACAGCTAATTACATTGACAGTGAGAGTTTGGTGAAAGTTATGAAAAATGATTCAGGCCTGTATTTTGTCCATTACGCCGTTGAACCTGAAAGACTTTCTGTGAACCAGTATGAGGACAAATACTACGCCAACCTTAAAGTCAACGGAAAAGTTTCAGATGAAGAGGGAAAGAATATTTACCAATTTGAAAAAAATATTTCTCTCGAATTTAATGAGCAGCAAATGAAGAAGATCAGTAGAAGGCCTCTTTGTATTGAAGATATGTTCCCTCTTATTCCCGGGAATTATGAGCTCTCAATCTTGGTTAAGAATGAAGCATCCAAAGAGTTTACTTCTTTAGAAAGAACTATTAATGTTCCCAAAGAAAAAAGTAAGCTTCAGATGACTTCTCTGATTCTGGGGTATAAAATAGAAAAAGATATTCCTCCTGAAAACAGACTCCGTCCTTTTCAGGCAGGAGATTACCGGTTGTATTTTCAAGCCAATCGAGTATTCCTTAAAGAAGATGATTTGATATTGGCCTTCCAGCTCCATGGTTTAAAAGAGGAGTTAAAAGAGAAGACTGAAATTCAGTATTCCATCCTTAAAAATGGAGAAGAGTTTAAAGGAATCTCTCGAGAAATCAGTGAATATGAGAATTTCCCTCAGATCGTGGAAAAATTCTCCTTAAAGGATTTTCCCCCGGCTCACTATCAAGTGGAAGTGGCTCTTCGGGTGGGGGAGAAAGAAGTTATTTCCTCCACCAAGGAATTTGATGTAACCTATGCCCAAGCTATCGCCCGTCCGTGGATTTATTCTAAGCTCCTCCCAGCAGTCAATAATCCGGTCTATTCTTATTTGATAGGAACTCAATATCTAAACAGCGGAAAACTAGATAAAGCTAAAAACAATTTGGAAAAAGCATTCCAACAGAATCCTCAGTCTGTGGGTTTTGCCATGAATTTATCCCAGGTCTATCTGGCTCAAAAAAAATATCGGAAGATTGTCCAAATTTTGGAATCCTTTTTGGATAAGGAAAGACCTAAGTACCAGGTTTATTTTATGATGGGAAAGGCTTACCAGAATTTAAGTCAGTACGAGAAAGCGATTCAAGTCTTTGACCAGGCGATTTCACATTATGGGATAAACACCAATCTTTTAAATTCTATAGGAGAATGTTATTCCCAACTAGGAAATCTTGAGGAAGCTTTAAAGGCATGGAAAAAATCTCTGGAGATAAACGCCGATCAGCCTCGATTAAAGAAAAAGATAGAGGGTTTAAAAAAGGAAAAATGATCATTTCTTTGAGTCCAAGCGATAAAAGTTTACATAGATGTTTTTTTTTCTGTATCTCGTTGTTTTTTCTTTTTTTGTTATTTTTCTCTTTTAGCTCATGCCGGATGTATATCCTGGAGCAGAAATTGGATCCGGAAAATAAAGAGTTTCTCTCTAAAGTAAGGTATATAATAACTCAAAAAGAAAAAAAGATATTTCTGGAACTTCCTGAGGAAGAAAGAGATGAATTTAAAGAGGAATTTTGGGAACGCCGGGACCCTGATCCCACAACAGAAGTCAATGAGTTCAGAATGAAATATTTCAACCGTATTGAAAGAGCTAATGAACTTTTTATAAGTGAAGGGAAACCGGGATGGCTTACAGATAGGGGTAGGATATACATTTTATTCGGTCCTCCCACAAACAGGATTGCTGAACCCATGGGAAGAAGCCCTTCTCATCAATGCCAGGAAGTTTGGTACTATGGGAATTTTCCAGTTGTGTTTGTCGATAAAACCTGTACCGGAGATTACGATCTGGTCACCTATAATCTTTCTTCTCTTCGTTCTCTCAATCTAAGATACATGCATGAACTCAACTTAGCTCAATCTTCGGCTCAGAAAACCATAAGAAAAGGAGAAACACCGCTTTTTGATTTTAACTGGAAAATAGAAAAAACTGAGGTGAAAAAAGAAAAAGTGGAAGGAATTATTCAGATAGGAGTTCCCTATCAGAATATCTGGTTCCAGGAAAAAAATGGCTCTTTGGTCACGACCCTTGACCTTCATTTGGAGCTGAAAGACAAAAATGAAGAAATAATTTGGGACTATAACCAATCTTACAAAGTGAAAGTGAGTGAAGAAAATCTCAAACAGATGAAAGGAGAAAAATACTTGATTGAAGTTCCTTTTATCCTGGAGAAAGGGGTAGAGAAGCTAAGCCCAGGTTCCTACCAATTTTATGTTATACTTAAAAACATGACCGGGGGAAATGTTCAAGAGAAAGTTACGATTTTTAAAATTAAATGAAAGTGTCGGGTCGGGTAAGATAGGTTTATGAAAAAAAAGAAGGAAAAGGAGCCATCTGAAATATTTTTTTGATTGCAGATAAATTAAAGGGGGAATGGAATGAATCAAAAAACTTTTTCTGTTTCAATTATTCTGTTTGTTTCTTTTGTTTTGACTTCTTGTGCTCCGATAAAGAAGAGCGCTGAGCTTTCTCCTGATATGGAAGAGTTTTACAGTAAGGTGCGTTACATAATGACTCAAGAAGAGTCCAAGATATTTTTAGAATTACCCCCTTCGGCTAGGGATGAATTCGTCGAAAAATTCTGGGGAAGAAGAGACCCTACCCCAGAAACAGAGAGGAATGAATTCAAAGAGGTTTATTTCCAGCGGATTGAACAGGCGAATCGGTTGTTTAGAGGAGGTGGGAAACCTGGATGGCTAAGTGAAAGGGGAAGAATTTACATCCTGTTTGGACCTCCTGATGAGCGCCAGACCAACCCTATGGGGGGACGTCCTATTGATGCCTATGTCGACCCCAAAACGATGCTTCAAGGAAAAAGAGTCCAGGCTTCAGAGAAACCAACTGAAATCTGGGTTTACTACAATCTGTTTTCTTCCATGCAAAAACCACACATGGTCAGGTTAGTTTTTGTAGATTCTCATGGAACCGGAAATTATGAGTTAACCACAAACTTAGATAAAGTTCTACCCGGAACCATGGGAGTTGAAACGGAATTTAGACCCAATTTGGCTTTGACTCATGAGCTGCATAAGGAAGAGAGTAAAAGGGCGACCCGGTTCCTTCAAAGAGCTATTTTCGATTTTTCCTGGGAATTTATTAAAGAAGAGGATAAAGAGAACCAAAGTAATGTCCGTTTAAGAATCAGTATCCCCTATAAAAAAATAATATTCACTAAAAGAGGGGAGAAGAGATATGTCACTGATTTTGAACTTGAAGTAAAGGTAGGAAATGCCAACGAAGAGGTTGTTTGGGAAACCCAAAAAGAATATAATTTAAATTTCAGTTTAAATTTTCTGGAGGAAAATAAAGAGGGAGAGTGGGAAGAAGTGATTCCTTTTTCGTGGCTGGATAAGGGAAAGTATTCGGTGTACATCCAATTAAAGAATCAAAGTGGAGACCAGGAAAGAGAGAAATTACTCCCTCTGAAGATGTAAAAAAATAATAAAATTCAGGTTCATCCTAAACAGGAGGGAAAGATGAAAAATAAAGGTGGTTATAAATGGTTGGGGGCGGTTTTATTGGGGGGAATAATATTGTTCTGCCTCCCCCTTTCTATTTTTTCTCAAGAACACATGGGAAAAGGGAGAATAAGCGGGACGGTAGTGGATGGAGAAGGAAATCCCCTGGAAGATGTGCTGATTGTTGTGGAAAGTGTAAATTATGATACCAAACTGACTGGCCGGACTGATGAAAACGGCCATTTCGCCGTAGCCGGGATGGGGACAGGCATGTGGCAGATAACCGCTTCCAAACAAGGATACACCAGTTCTTCAGTTAAGAAGAGAATAAAACAGCTTGAAAGAAATCCTCCTATTGATTTTACTCTTCAAAAGGTCTCTGGTTTTGGGTCCTTTTTGGAGGATAAGGAATCCATGGAACTTTTTGACAAAGGGAATGAATTCATCCAAAAAAAGCAGTACGATGAAGCTTTAGAAATCTTCGATAAGTTTAAAGAGAAATATCCTAAAGTTTATCAGGTCCATCTCAATATCGGGACTTGTTATCTGAAGAAAGGAGATATAGATAAAGCAGAAGAAGAATTTAATTATGTTCTGGATAAGATCTTAGAGAGTCAAGGAGATTATAAAGAGGAAAAAGCCACTTCTTTCAGAGCTTTTATCGGCCTTGGTAAAATTTATATTAAAAAAGGAGATTTCAACCAAGCCCAGGAATACTTCGCCCAAGCCTTAGAAATATCCCCTGAAGACGAAATCTCTGCTTACAACGTGGGAGAAGTCTATTTTTCCAACCAGAAAATCGACCAGGCTATTAAGTATTTCAAGATGGCTATCCAGATTAAAAAAGATTGGCCCAAGCCTTATCGGAAATTGGGATATGCCTACTTGAACAAAGGGGAGTATGATAAAGCTCTGGAGTATTTCCGGAAGTTTCTGGAAATGGCTCCCGATAGTCCTCAAGCCCCCCAAGTAAAAAATATCATCGAGACCATTGAAAAAATGAAATGAATGAAAGGTAAAAAAAAGCGCCAGGCTCCTTCAAAGAAGCCCGGCGCTTGGGGTGCTAAAAGAGTTCTAAATTAGAAGCTGAAGCGGATACTGGCTTTGATCACTCTCAAACCTTCAATTGAGAATATATGTTTGTAGTCAGGGTCGATCACGACTTCTCCTTCTTCTCCGTAGCCTTCAGCATCGGGATACCAGCGGTAGACATCGTCTTTCCCTACGTTGAGGTCTGTGTAACCCAAGAGATTGATGGCATCAATGTAAGCACCGAGTGTTCCGAAGTCTCCAATCCGGAATTCTTTCTCCAGCCGTAAATCCAGAGAGTTTCGAGACCGTTGTCTGAAGGTTCCCAGGGGTTCCAGACGTACTCCATAGAATTCCTGAACGGCGTTGTGTTGTTCGCACCAGTCAGAAGGAGGCTCAATGCTAGCATTCCTGGCATAGGGGGAACCGGAAAAATACCGGAAGTAGCCGCTTAAAAAGACCCTGTAAGGAAGCTCCACGGTACCCATGAGTTTGATCTGAAGAGGTCTGTCCACACTCAACCGGCCGCTGCGGTTGACGTACCAGTTGGGGCTATCGGAGGCTCCAGACCAGCCCCAGCTTTCTCCATACCACCCGCCGATTTGACCGTAGGCTTTACTGTAGACTACAGAACCGTTGAACTGCCAGCCGTTGGACATCCTCTTTCTGAAAGTGAACTCCAAGGCCCAGTATTTTCTCTCCAGCTCTTCAGGATTTTGGAGTCGGTAGAAGATAGGAGGAGCGTCTTCTTTTCGGACATAGATGGTCACATCTTTTTCTCCGTACTCATCACTGGGAACCGTGGTGTTGAAGGGTACGTAGTATTCTTGAGCGGCAGCCTGGTCCATATGGTACCAATATTCCCCGGTATCCAGAGCATACCGGCTGTCTTCTACGATGTTGAGCCAATTTTTGTAAATAAAGTCTAACCCTACAGAGAAATTTCTGACAAGTTCATGCTGAATCCCTACAGTGATTTCATCAGTGAGAGGAGCTGAGGTATCCGGGTCCAGACCTTTCTTAGCGAATTCCAGGTCAAAAGCCCTGTAATCTTCCCAGCCTGCATCGTAGATACCATCTGTCTTTTCAACCTGTCCATCCCTATCACTATCATACCAGTAGAAGTAAACATAGTTGGGGTACATGGGATGAACCACTGAGAAATACTGAAGCATCAGGTACTCGGTGTAGCGGGAAAATGAAGCTTTCAAAGCTGTCCGTCCGTCTCCAAACACATCAAAGGTTAAACCGATCCGAGGGGAGAAAGAGTTCCAGGTGATAAGGTTTTCCCACGCATCAACGGAAAGTTCACCAAAGGGGTTGATCCCATCGGGGAATCTGTCCGGGTAGTTAGAAGCCACATAAGGTCTGACTACGTTTTCTCCTACCCAGATGGAAAGGTCGTTTCCGCTGGCATCTTTACTCACAGCAGGCTTTGAACCCCAGGACCGGTCAAAGCGGAGTCCCAGGTTAAGGGTTAACCTCTCACCGAAAGTGGCTGAATCCTGGATGTAGGCCCCGATCCGGTTTCCCTCATCCTTGATTTTTGATGATCCTTTCTCAGGACCGCAGGTGGAGAAAGCGATCAGTCCCCAGGGTTCCCCGAAATAGTAGGGTCCTCCGTACCAGAATTGGTAGAGGTTATTTTGTCTCCACCAGTCCCAGTCACCGTAAGAATCTTCGAACTCCACGCCCCCTTTAAACTCATGGTTTCCACCCAGGAAGTTATCCTGGAAGTGGGTGAAATAAAGACCTCCTTGAGCTCTTGTCCGCAGATAGGTCTCATTGAAGCGGGCTGTGGTTAAGCTCCCGTAGTTATCAGCATAGTCTGAAATGTAAGGAAGTCCTCTGGCTTCTTCCTGCATGGGAATGGGGAAGTAACGGTGGACATAACCAGCTCTAATGTCGAAGAACGTGTTCTGGCTCATGATGTAGTTTATCACAAAATTTCCGGTGTAGTCCTTTTCATGGTCCCAGATTCGGGTGCTTATAAACGGTCGGGAAGCACTGGGCTGTTCGTACATAGGACGGTATCGGTCTACTAAATTGAACATGCCCATGACTTTAATATTCTTGGTCAGTTGAGAAGTGAGTTTGAAGAAACCCATGGTTTCCTGGTGTTCCCAGTCGTATTTTTCATGTGTTCGTCCAAGGATATCGGTAAAAGGGACGAAGTTTACAAACTGGGTCTGCTGAATGGTTCGGCCGTTGGTGAAAAACCAGAGTTTATCTTTAACGATGGGACCGCCTAAGGTAAAAGAGAAATCCACCCAGCTTTTATCCACGGTGGGTTGGGAAACCCCCAGAGCTTCCACATCTTCGTCTGTCCACAGGTTCTCAGCCAGACTGTCGTTGGTGTAGTAAAGGACTCCTCCTCCAGAGAAGTTATTACCTCCGCTCCGGGTCACTATGTTCACGTAAGCTCCGGTAGTGTATCCCACAGAAGCAGGAAGCCCGGCTGTGATCATTTCCACTTCTTCCATGACATCAAAATTGATGTTGGTTAAAGGGTACATGACCACCGGGTCGTTCATGTTGACTCCGTCAAAGGCATAGGTGTTGCTGCGGACTGTGCCTCCATGGATGGAGGAAGTTCTTCTGTAA
>JAGXKI010000071.1 GCA_018335295.1 bacterium
TGGAACCCAGCGGGGAATTTGTTATAATAAAAAATTAGTTTGGGCGCGCCTGTAGCTCAGGGGATAGAGCAACGGACTCCGGATCCGTGTGTCGCAGGTTCGAATCCTGCTAGGCGCGCCATTTTTTCCCCTTTCCATTCCAAGCTAATTTCCCATGGCGGCCTCGCCACCCTCGACAAATGAAAATGGTTCGAACGATATGGGATCAATTTTTATTCGTTATTATGACTGATACCTTTTCAAAGAGGATGGGTGGCACGGGATGTTCTCCCGCCCGCCCGCAGCGGAAGGGGCCCACTGGGGGATGGGTAGAGCGAGGACGGACGGGAGACATCCCGGGACAGGACCCATCCGTAAAAAAATTAATCAAACAGGTTATTTTCTCAGCCTCAAACCTGTATTATTTTAAACGTGGATAGGAAAGAGAAAATCATTGAGAGTGAATAAAACTTAAAATGGATTCCATAACGGTCCGAGAAAAGCATGCGAAAAGTATTCTCTCCAAATCCAAAGTAAGAGACTATACCGTCAATCCATACACCGGTTGTGAACACGGCTGCACCTACTGTTATGCCCGGTTTATGAAAAAATACACGGGGCATAAAGAAGAGTGGGGAGAGTTTGTGGATGTCAAAATCAATGCCCTTGAACTGCTGAAGAAAGAAGCAAAAAAGAAAAAGTGCGGCACGGTTTGGGTGTCCGGAGTCTGTGATCCCTATCAGCCTTTGGAAGAAAAATATAAGTTAACCCGAGGCTGCCTGGAGATCTTAATGAAACACAATTTTCCGGTAACCATACAAACCAAATCGCCTCTTATCACTCGAGACATTGATTTGTTAAAGGATTTTGAAAATGTTGAGGTAAACTTCACCATAGGCACTGCCGATGAAAATATCAGGCGGATTTTTGAACCCCAGGCTCCCCCAATACAGAAGAGACTCGAGGCTTTAGAAGAACTCTACAAAACAGGAATCCAGACTTGCGTGATGATTGCCCCCATTCTTCCCAAAGTGGAAAATTTGGTGGAGCGGGTCTATGGGAAACTCAATCATGTTGGCATCGATAAGATGAATTATCATTATGCTGATTGGATTTATAAAAAACATGGATTGGAATACGCCCTGAAAGATAAATTTTTCTTTCAAAAGAAAAATGAGCTTAGTCAGAAGTTTAAAAATAAAGGCATCCCTTGCGAAGTGATGTTCTGATGAGGTCTATCAAAACTCTTTATAGGCCGTGATTTTCTTATACGGCAATTTTTACAGGGTCGAGCCTATCCATTTTGTTTGTTATCTGTTATTAAGTTGTACTTTGTTAATTTGAGGATGTTTTATAACTTTTTTTCGTCTTTTTAAATTAATAAGTAAAAAGTACTTGACGAAAAGTAAATAAAACTATATATAATGTAACTTGAATATGACAATAAGTAATTATTACTTTGAATTTCTTTAAAAAGGAGTTATCTGTGAAATTAGGTAATCATCTCAGGAGATGCCGTTTTGATAAGGGAGAAATGACTCAGCAGGAATTAGCCTCTGAGATTGGAGTGACCCGACAGACCATCCATTCTATTGAAAAAGGCAAATTCATTCCTTCCACCTTACTCAGCTTAAGATTATCTAGGTTTTTTGGAAGGCCCGTCGAGGAAATTTTTTATATCATTGATGAAAACAGAAAGGAAAGGGGTAGATAATGGATAAGAGAAAAAAATATCAATCTGTATTAATTTCAGTGATTGCAGTAGCCCTTATTATCGGAATTGCTGGACTGCAAAAGGGAAAAGAGGAGTCCCAACCTGTAAGTTCTGCAGAGCGGATTATTAAATTCACTGTTCTTTTTCTGGTTCTGGCCGGTGCAGCTTCTTACTGGATCATCCCTAAGACAAAGATAGCCAAGAGTATGAAAATGACAGAGACAGTCTTTACTGCGACCTCAGTAACAGGAATTATCTGTGGGATAGCAGGTCTGGGAGCAGCGGTGCTGTGGCCGCAAAAAATAATTGAACTTCATCTCTTTGAATTTCTATTTATTCCGTTTTTTCTTATGTACGCCTACTGGGGTCTGATTATGAAAATCCAGCGGACAGATGAGATTTCAGACATTCTGGATGAAAAACAGATCGCCAATATTAAGGAGGCTGCAGCGATGACCTTTGCAGGGGTGATGGGGCTTTTTCTGATATTTTTCTTTATTTCCACTTCCAATGGACTGAAACTTCAGGGAAGTTTTTGGTTTCTGTTCTACTTTTTTTCCTCCCTCCTTATTTTTTCAGCTGCGACCCTATATTATTTTAAACGCGACTGACACATCTCCTTTTGGAATTTTTATTGACGGAAGAGAGGTTTTCCGATATTTTCAGAAATATCCCACCAATAATGGAAACAGAGGGTAAAGTCAAAAAATTAAGGAGTCATCATGAAGAAAACACATCCGTGGATTTTAAGCTTTGTGGTTTTATGGGTTGTCCTTCCTGTTTTTTCCCAACAGGACCTTTTTGACCCAAAACTTTTATCTGCCTTCAAGTACCGGTCCTTAGGTCCGGCCAAACAGGGAGGCCGGATACTCCGGATTGTTTCTCATCCCCAGCAGGATTATACATTTTATGTGGTGACAGCCAGCGGGGGAATCTGGAAAACCACAAACCACGGCACCACATTCTCTCCTGTTTTTGATAACCAAAACACCATCGCCACAGGGGATTTGGCCGTTTCAAAGTCAAATCCAGATATCCTATGGGTGGGGACGGGAACTCCCGCCTCTGGAAGAATATCTCTTCTGGGAGACGGGGTTTATAAATCAGAAAACGGCGGAAAAACCTGGAAGCACATGGGGTTGAAAAATACCATCCATATCGGTAGGGTCGGCATCCATCCTGAAAATCCGGATATCGTTTATGCGGCCGCTTTAGGGTATCACTTCTCTTTCAACCCTGAAAGAGGACTCTATAAGACCACCGACGGCGGAAAGACATGGGAAAAATCTTTGTTTATAAGCGAAAAAGTGGGGGTTGTGGATGTGGTTTTGAATCCCCAAAACCCGGATATCGTGTATGCTGCCACTTATGATAAAAGCAGAAAACCCTGGCATTTTGAAGAGCACGGGCCCCTCAGCGGGATATATAAGAGCACCGATGCGGGAGAGAGCTGGAAAAGGCTGGAAAAAGGCCTGCCGTCTGGGAAAATTGGCCGCATAGGCATTGCCGTTTACCCCAAAAATGCGGATATTCTTTATGCCTCTATCGAAAACAACAATCTTCGTCCTCCTACCGAAGAAGAGGCCGAAAGGGATCGAAGCCGGGGCAAACAACCTGAAAAACGGAAAATCGGCCGGGAAGTCTATCGGTCCGAAGACGGTGGAGAAACTTGGAAAAAGATGAGCCCCGATGATCTGACTCTTGGTGGGGGGAAATGGTACGGAGTGATCTATGTCGACCCCAATGACGATAAAGTCATTTATCTTCCCGGCACTCCGCTGCTCCGGTCCGAAGACGGAGGGAAAACCTGGGGAAAGAATGGGCCTGATAATCTGGCTGAAGGAGTCCATGTCGACCACCACGCCCTGTGGATCGACCCTGAAAATTCCCACCACATTTGGGATGGAAACGACGGAGGCCTGGCCGTCTCTTTTGACCGGGGAAAAACCTGGGATGTTTTCGAAAATCTCCCTCTCGCTCAATACTATGCAGTGGGTGTGGACATGGAACAGCCTTACAACATTTATGGAGGAACTCAGGATAATGGGTCCATCAAAATCCCCAGCCGCAGCATTTACGGAGAAATCAACAGAGACGACTGGCAGTCTGTGGGTTGGGGAGATGGAATGTACAATGAGGTGGACCCTGAGAACAGCCGGTGGCTCTACAATGAATATCAAATGGGTTCAGCCCAGCGGGTGGAGCAGAAACGGGGACGCCGGGTGAGGATAAAGCCTCAAGCCGAAAAAGGGGAGCCCGAATACCGATTTCACTGGACTACCCCTATCCAAATTTCTCACCACAATCCGCGGATCCTTTACATAGGAGCCCAGATGCTGCTCCGGTCCATGGACAGAGGGGAAACGTGGCAAAAAATCAGCCCGGACCTCACCACCAATGACCCGGAAAAACTGGAGGGAGATATTGAATTTTGTACCATCACCACCATCTCGGAGTCTCCCCAAGAAGCCGGGGTTATCTGGGTGGGAACAGATGACGGCAGAGTCCAGGTGACCACAGACCACGGAGGTCATTGGAAGGATGTGACTTCCCATCTTGAAGAAGCCGGAGCTCCTGAGGATTACTATGTGAGCCGGGTTTTGGCTTCCCATTTTGAACCGGGCCGGGCCTATGTGGTCAAGACCGGGTTTCAGAGAGATGATTACAGGCCCTTCCTTTTCCGGACAGATGACTTTGGGAAAACATGGACTTCCATCAGTGGAAATATGCCCGAAGGAATCATTTATGTGATTGTGGAAGACCACAAAAACCCCGACCTTTTATTTGTGGGAAAGGATTTCAGTATTTATTCCACCATAGATGGCGGAAAGAACTGGGTCCAGATGAAAAACAATATGCCCACCAATTCGGTCCAAGACCTGGTTATTCATCCCCGGGAAAATGAGCTTGTGGCGGCCACCCACGGACGAGGAATCTATGTGACAGATATTTCACCCCTTCAAGAAATGGATTATGAACTGTTGAGAAAGAAGATGCATCTTTTCCAAATCCAGGATGAAATCCAATGGAAATATCTTCCTCGGGGGAGAATCTACGGCCAGGGTCAGTTCACTGCCCCCAATGAACCGGTAGGAGTGAAGATATATTATTATCTCAAAGAAACTCTCCCCGAGGAGGCGCTCATCACCGTTTCCGACCCCTACGGGGAAAAGGTAAGGGAGCTCAAAGGAAAAACCGATGCCGGAATAAACAAAGTGATTTGGGACATGAGAGGGGAACCCGAGAAGAAATCCGAGGAAGAAGATCCCCGCTCCAGAAAAGGGAAATGGGTCACGCCCGGAGAATACGTGGTAAAAATCAACTTAGGAGGAAAAACCCTCTCCACCAAATGCCTGATAAAACCCATGCCCCAATATGACCTATTGAAATAAAAAAGGTTCTTCATGTTTGAGGGAAAAAAGCTAAAAATCTTTTCTTTTTTTGTGTGTCTTTTTTTTATTTCAGGAGTGGGAATTTTTTCCCAGAAAAAAGATAAGATTTCCCACTTTCTTCAGGATTTGATAGAAAAGAAAACAGAGAGCTCTTTGACAGCTTGGGTCTACTTCAAGGATAAAGGACCCCACAAATTCCAGAGACTCCAAGAGGTGAGAGAATCCTTAACCCTCCAGTCTTTAAAGAGGCGCCGGCGCTGCGGGATGGAATCTCTAGTGGATGAATATGATATCCCTGTTTACAAACCCTACCTTCAATCCATCAAACCCTATCTCACAAAAGTTCGTCATGAGTCCCGATGGTTGAACGCTGTCTCTGTGGAAGCTTCCGGTGAGGCCCTTCGGCAGATCGCGGAACTGACTTTTGTAGAAAAAATTGAGAAAGTGAAGGTGTACACCTTCCGGGAGCCCTCTCCTAAACCTCCATCAGGTCCCAAGCGGCTCCCTCCTGAAGCTAAAACCCATCTTTACGATTATGGTCCTTCTTTTTTCCAATTGAATCAGATGGATGTCCCGAAGCTACACGATAGAGGATACACCGGTGAAGGGGTTCTGGTTTGTATGCTGGATTCGGGGTTCAATCATTTGGACCATGCAGCGTTAGACCATATCGATATTCGGGCTACCTGGGATTTTGTTAACCAGGATCCCCGTGTTTTTGATGAAGAAGGAATGGGAAACGGGGACCATGGGACCAACACTCTGGGAGCCATAGCCGGATTCCAACCCGGCCAACTCATCGGTCCGGCTTTCAGGGCCAGTTTCATTTTAGGAAAGACCGAAAACACCGAATGGGAGCGCCATATGGAAGAAGACCACTGGGTGGCCGGTGCCGAGTGGGCCGATTCTTTGGGAGCGGATATCATCAGCAGTTCATTGGGTTACAGAAACCGGTTTACCCATGGTGAGAGTGATTATACTTCTGAAGATATGGACGGGGAGACCACGGTAGTGGCTCAAGGAGCCAATATAGCAGCCAGCAGGGGGATTCTGATCGTGAACAGCGCCGGGAATGAAGGGGCTTCCAATCCTCCTGATAACACCTTGGTTTCACCTTCTGACAGCCCTGAGGTTCTGGCTGTGGGAGCAGTGAATTCCCAAGGGGTCAGGGTGTACTTCAGTTCCACAGGACCCACCTCAGACGGTCGGATCAAGCCCGATGTCATGGCCCAGGGTCAATCGGTTTATTCAGCCAAACCAGAGGGAACTGATGAGTATGAATATGTCTCGGGGAGCTCATTTTCCTGTCCTTTGACCGCTGGAGCGGCCGCGCTGCTTTTGGAAATCAACCCATCCTGGTCCAACAAAGATATCAGGGAGGCGGTAAAATTGACTGCTGGGCAATCTCATTCTCCGGATAACCGACGAGGATGGGGTCTTGTGGATGCCTTTGATGCGGCCTTTTATCCTTTAAAAAACATCCATGCTCCGGATGAGTTTGCTCTTCAGAGAGTAGAAAACCATTATGGATTTTTTATCCAATATGTCGACCAGCTCTCCTGGACTTCAGATCCCCGAAACGGGAACCGGGTCCAATCCTACCGGATTTACGCCCTAAGGCTGGGAGAAGAGGGCCAGACGTTTGTTCAAATTGCAGAGGTGGATGCTTCGACTTTTCATTTCACTCGACGGGGACTTTTGGAAGAGGAAACTTTTCTTTATAAGATTGTTTCTGTGGATACCTATGGAAGGGAGAGTGATCCCACTTATGCCCGGATTTGAATTAGCCTGGGTTATTCATAAAAAAGGCAGAGACTTGGAAACTTATAAATGATGCAGAGAGCATGAATGAGTTAGAAGAGTTTTAAGGAGAGAATGTAGGGAATGAGATTCAAAAGCCGATCGATCCTCAAAGGGGCTGTTTCTGTGTTGATGATTCTCTTATGGAGCTCTTTCATTCAAGCTGCAGACTTAAAGCTGGGACTCCGTGGAGGATATCGGCAGCTCAAAGATTCGAATTTGAAAAACATTTACGGGAATGGCAATGTGTATGTTCCCTATGTGAGTTATTTTCCCAGTGAGTTTTATGGGTTGGAGTTATCCTATGAAGGAGGATATTCCAAGGAAGCGCCCATCGGACTCTTCGATGAACAAAGCACATTGAGTGTCCAGGGTCTTCAACTTTGTGGGGTTTTGCGTTACAGGGTGGGGCAGTTTGTGCCTTATTTTAAGTTTGGTGGGGCCTGCTTTTTTTATAAACAAGACATCGAAAGCGAATATATCCGCCGAAATGTGGACCACCACAAGTGGACCACTGTGGTGGGCGCAGGGGTTGAATGGAAACTTTTTTCCTTATTATCTTTAGCCGCCGAGTGGGAATCCATTCCCTTAAAAGTCAAACCCTTCGATGTTGAAGTGGACCTGGGAGGGAGCCGGTTCCTTCTGGGTTTGGGGATGGCTTTTTCTTTTTAAAAGTATCTTGAAAATAGCTGTAAGTGAAACCTATTCTTCTTAAGGATGGGTCCTGTCATGGGATATCCTCCGTCCGTCCTCGCTCCACCCATCCCCCAGTGGGTCCCTTACGCTGCGGGCGGGCGGCAGGATATTCCATGCCACCCATCCTCTATAAAAAGGAATCGAATATCCCAGTGATTGAACCCTTTTCCTTGGTTGTGGGTGGCGGAGCCGCCATGAAAAATAGGGGAGTTTGATTTGAGAGAAGTTTTTAAGATAAAATATAAAAATCAAAAGAGTTGAAAAGTGAGGAACCAAACGATTTACTACGTCTCTTTTTTCTATCCATCCCTTCAAAAAATTAAAGTTCACAAAAACAATCATCTCCAAGCCAACTCATAATTTATTGATAAAGGAAAGGATGGGGTTATGAAAGATCAAAACAAGAGTAAAAATCAACTTATCCAAGAAGTTCAGGATTTACGGAACCAGGTGGCTCGATTCAAAAAAACAGAGGAAAAGCATAAAAATCTCAAAGAATC
>JAGXKI010000072.1 GCA_018335295.1 bacterium
GGAAGATCTTTTATAAATTCTCTTCGTTTCATGGCTTACCCCTTTCCTAGAGATTTGATGTATTTCAGGATGCCTTGGAAGATGCCTTGGGCTATCTGCTGCCGGTAGGCCTTGGTGTTGAGCCTTTCTTCTTCCATAGGATTGCTGAGATGAGAGATTTCCACAAGGATGGAGGGCATTTGGCCTCCAATAAGGACCCAATAAGGCCCGCCTTTTACTCCCAAATCTTTGACGGTGTTGTATTTCTGGGAAAGACATTGGACCAGGTTGTTTTGAATTTTTTCAGCCAAGTCCTTGGATTCTACAATTTTACTGTTTTGGGCAATTTTTTTTATGATCCCCATCATCTCTCCGATGTTTTTGGTGGAGGTGGCGTTTTCCCTGGCGGCTGTTTTGATGACAGCGGGGTCTTGACTGAAGTTGAGATAAAAGGACTGAACCCCACAGCGGTTGCGGTTGGGAAAGGCGTTGGCGTGAACAGAAATGAACAGGTCAGCCTTCTTTTGGTTGGCGATCACGGTTCGGTTTTCAAGAGGAATAAAGATATCGGATTCTCTGGTGAGGACGGCATCCAGGCCCTGTTGAGACGCTAAAAGTTCTTTCAGACGGCGGCACACATCCAGAACCACTTCCTTTTCCTGCACTCCTCTTCTTCCGATGCATCCGGGATCTTTCCCTCCATGGCCGGGATCGATGACCACTCTCTCAATCCCCAAACCCAGCTGCCGGGCCATGCTGTATCCTTCTTCGGCCGGTTGGGGGGGACTGGAGACGCTTTCTTGGGGATAGATGTCGATGACAATCCGGAATGGATCGGTGAGATGAAAGACCTCATAGGATTTGACTTTTTGAAGGTCGAGACGAACCACTGTCCGCACTGTGGAAGGAGATTTTTGGGCAATGCGGATTTCATGGATGTATTTGTTGTTAAGGATGTATTTTTTTCCATGAAGGAGAGGGTTGAGTTTAGCCTGGTAAATATCTACGTAAACCCGGTCCGGGGAAGGAAGTTGGTGTGGGCTGTATTCACGGAGCTTCCCCACATCCACCACGATGCGGGTGAAATTGGGATGAGTGTGGTAGCGGAGATTATAGATTTCTACTCGGGGATCCTGGGCACAAAGGGAAGAAACCAAGAGGAGAAATGAATAAACAACGAAAATTCCTAGAAAAATACCTTTTTTTTTCATTTCTGCTTATTTCTACTAATTATATAGAATCAATAAAATAGAATCAAGCTGCCTCCGAAACGATAATTTTGATAAATGAGTGTTTGGGTTCAGGCTCCAAATTTTTTGAGTTTATTGGCATGAGCAAGCATCAAAGTCATCGCGTTCACCGCAGGAAACCGCCCGAGATAACCCCGGCTGCACTCTTTTTCGGTGAAATGAGTGGAGCGATCCGGCTGAGCGGTGGAGGAATAGAGCAGGAAGGGATTGGGATGCCAGGAATGGGATTTTAAAAGGCACGGAGTGGAATGGTCCGAGGTTAGGGTCAATACTTGAGGATTCAGGTCTCTAACCCGGGGAATGTAGCGGTCGGTTTTTTCTATGACCTCCTTTTTATTAGGAAAATTTCCGTCTTCGCCCCAGGAGTCTGTCTTTTTCACATGGATATAAAAAAAGTTGTATTGGTCGTAGTGCTGTTCCAGACAATCAAAAAGATCGGATATTTCTTGGCCCACAGGAAGGATGTTCATGCCCACCAATTTGGCCAGTCCTTTGTACATGGGATAGTTGGCGATGGCCGCCGGTTTTACTTTGTACAACTGAGCCATGGTGGGGATGGAAGGGTGCTTGGAAAATCCCCTCAGGAGTATGGTGTTGGTCGGAGAGGAATTCTTTAAGACCTCGGTCACTTTATCCATGAATGTGTTCACCATACGCGCTGTTTCCTTGGCCTGGGAAGAGAGAGGTTGGGTGTAAACCCTGGGATTGTTTTCTTTTTGAGGGTCTGCGTCGGAGAGGGCATCCACAAGTCCAGGTTTGGAGAATTTAACCACAAACCGATGTTCTTTTCCTGGATAAAACTGAATGGACGTTCCCTCGATTTCCATTAAGGAATGGTTGAGTTTCTCACAGAGCTTTTTGTTTTCACTGGTAGGGATCCTCCCGGCCCGGCGGTCCACCACGAGATCATCTTTTAAGGTGGCGAAATTTCCTCGGGCCACCATCTCGTCCTTTTCCACATCCACACCAATTCCCAGAGCTTCCAGGATTCCTCTCCCCAAAATGTACTTGAGAGGGTCGTAGCCGAAAAGGGCCAGGTGAGCGGGCCCACTTCCCGGGGTGATCCCCCGGAACACAGGGTCTGTCAACCCGCAGGCTCCCTTGGAAGCCAGCTCGTCCATGTGAGGAGTGGGAGCAGCTTCCAGGGGGGTTTGTCCCGTTGTGGGCAAATCCCCTAGGCCGTCCATCACCAATAGGACGATTTTGGAATCCGTGTGTTGGCTGACTTCCTGGATCAATTCTTCTCTATCCATGGCATAATTCACTATAGAAAATATTGGGGATGAAGTCAATTGAATCATTATTTGGAGGATTGGGGGAGGATCGAATTTATGCTAGAATCAGATTATGGATAAGGTCGCTGTTCTCGATTTCGGTTCCCAGTACACCCAGTTGATCGCAAGAAAAGTAAGGGAACTGGGGGTTTACTCCGAAATTTATCCCTACCATGTTTCACTGAACCGCCTCCAGGAAGAGAAGCCTTCGGCTCTCATCCTTTCAGGAGGACCCAGTAGTGTTTATGACAATGGGGCTCCTTCTCTGTCTTCTCAGTTTTTCCAGTTGGGAATCCCTGTGTTGGGTATCTGCTACAGCCTCCATTTGATGGCTCAGATTCTGGGAGGAGAAGTGTCTGCTTCTTCCAAGAGAGAATACGGATTTGCCTCATTGAATGTTTTAAACAGGGAAGGACTTCTTTCCGGTGTGGAAGAAGGAGAGCAGGTATGGATGAGCCATGGAGACAGAGTGGAAAAACTCCCGGAGGGATTTATGGTGACCGGGTCAACCTCTAACTGCCGGGTCGCTGTGATGGAAAGGAGAGAAAAGAAATGGTTTGGCATCCAGTTTCATCCTGAAGTGATTCATACCAAACCAGGCCCAAAGATTTTATCCAACTTTTTATTTTCTCTCTCTGGGGTGAAGGCGGAATGGAGCATTCAGGCTTTTCTAGAGGATAAGGTGGAACAAATCCGTACACAGGTGGGGAATCAAAGAGTTTTGTGCGGTCTGAGTGGAGGGGTGGATTCACTGGTGACCTCACTTATTGTACAGAAGGCTGTGAAAGACCGCCTTTTTTGTATCCTCGTGGACAACGGTCTGATGAGAAAGGGCCAGTACAATGAATTGATGGAGATTTTCCCCCATAAATTTTCCTTGAATGTGGTGGGAGTGAGTGCGGAAGATAAATTCCTGGAGAGACTCAGAAAAGTCACTTCACCCGAACGGAAAAGAAAGATCATCGGAGAAACCTTCATCCGGATTTTTAAGGAAGAAGCAGAGCATTTGGGAGGAGTGAAATTTTTGGCTCAAGGAACCATCTATCCGGATGTGATTGAAAGCTCCCCTGTCAAAGGGCCCTCTTCCAGCATCAAATCCCACCATAATGTGGGAGGGCTCCCCAAGGGGTTAAAATTTAAGCTGGTGGAGCCGTTGAGAGAGCTGTTCAAGGATGAAGTAAGAGAGCTCGCCTCCCGTTTGGGAGTGGATTCAAAATTTATCTCCCAACATCCTTTCCCCGGACCGGGACTGGCTGTGAGGATAGTGGGAGAAGTGACCCCCCAGAGACTTCAAATTTTAAGAGAAGCCGATGATATCCTGCTCCAGGAAATAAGAAAAGAGCATCTCTACAACCGATTATGGCAGGCCTTTGCGGTTTTACTCCCGGTTAAAACCGTAGGAGTGATGGGAGACCGAAGATCCTACCAAAGAGTGGTGGTGGTCCGGTTGGTGAGAAGCGTGGACGGGATGACCGCGGACTGGTTTCCTGCCACCCCTGAACTTTTATCCCGCCTTTCCAACCGGATTGTGAATGAGGTGGAAGGGGTCAACCGGGTGGTCTATGATATCACCACCAAACCTCCAGGAACCATCGAATGGGAATAAAAAAAAGTGATTTTTTGGCCCAATAGATGTTGAGCTCCACAGTGAGAACCCCTAAAATAGAAACGATTTGAGTTGAAGGCATCGGCCGTGATTCAAGGGAAACAATTCGTCGAATGAGGTTTTAACTTCATTCGCTGAGGAAATTTAAAATGGGATCCTCGTTCATCCATCTCCACAATCATACGGAATTCAGCATCCTGGATGGAGCCGTGAAAACCAGTGAGCTGGTGGAGGCGGCTTATAACCACAACATGCCGGCAGTGGCGCTGACCGATCACGGCAATATTTTTGGGGCAGTGAATTTCTTCCAGGAGGCCAAACGAAAGAAAATCAAACCCATTCTGGGGTGTGAGGTGTATGTGGCCCCAGGAAGCCGGAAGGAAAAAAAGCAGGACAAATCTGAGCCGGGTCCGTTCCATCTGATTTTACTGGTAAAAAATGAGAAAGGATACCGAAATCTGTGTGAGCTGATTACCCGAAGCTATCTGGAAGGGTTTTATTACAAACCCAGGATAGACAAAGAACTTTTATCCAGTCATGCTGAAGGGTTGATCGCCTTGTCAGGATGTCTAATTGGAGAAGTGAATCATTACTTAGGGATGGGGCAGCTGGACCGTGCCGAAGAGGTTGCCCGCGAGTATGCCTCGTTTTTTTCTCCTGGAGATTTTTATATCGAAATTCAAGACCACGGCCTTTCCCAACAGAAAAAAATCATTCCTTCAATCATCCAGATTTCCCGGAAGCTGGGACTCCCTCTGGTAGCCACCAATGATGTTCACTATCTCCAAAAAGAGGATGCCGAAAGCCATGATATACTCCTGTGTATCCAGACGAACAAGAAGGTCACCGATCCGGAACGAATCCGGTTTGGTTCTCAGGAGTTTTATTTTAAATCCAGCGAAGAAATGGAACAGGTGTTTCAAGAAATCCCTGAAGCCGTACAGAACACCACCGAAATTGCGGCCCAGTGCCGTTTTGATTTTCCTTCCTCCCGACATTTCCTCCCTCAATTCAAAGCTCCTCAAGGAATGGCCTTGAGTGATTATTTTGATCAGGTCACCCGAGAAGGCTTCCAGAGACGTATTCAGGCCTTGAAGGAAAAAAGGGGGAACGGATTTTCCAATCTCCCGGAGTACGAACAAAGGCTGGAGAAAGAATTGAAGCTGGTTAAGGAGATGGGGTTTGAAAGTTATTTTTTAATCGTTTGGGACCTGATCCAGAAAGCCAAACAGGAAGATATCCCGGTGGGTCCGGGAAGAGGTTCGGCGGCAGGAAGTCTTCTTGCCTACAGCTTGGGAATTACGGATATAGACCCCATCGAATACGGGCTGCTTTTTGAACGGTTTCTCAATCCAGAGAGAGTGAGTCTCCCGGACATCGACATCGATTTCTGCGGGAGGCGTCGTGATGAGATTATCTCCTATGCCACGGAGAGGTACGGACGGGAAAATGTTTGCCAGATTATCACCTTTGGCACTATGGCGGCCCGACAGGCGGTTCGAGATGCGGGGAGAGCCCTGGAAGTCCCTCTCCCGGAAGTGGATAAGATTGCTAAGATGATTCCTTCTTTTGGGCCGGATGCCACCATCCAGGAAGCCCTCAAAAAGGTTCCACAGTTGAAGGAGATGCGGGACAAAAAGGAAAAGATCGCTCATCTCCTTTCGGTCGCCCAGAAGCTGGAAGGACAGGTTCGTCACCCTTCCATCCAT
The DNA here is from genome assembly GCA_018335295.1 of bacterium. Taxonomy (GTDB): domain Bacteria; phylum Acidobacteriota; class Aminicenantia; order Aminicenantales; family Aminicenantaceae; genus JAGXKI01. The sequence continues at coordinate 5,819 of JAGXKI010000072.1, forward strand.
GCCGCTGGAATTGTGATTGCTCCCAAACCCATGGTGGAATTCCTTCCTCTTTACCAATCCACCAAGGGAGAAATCACCACCCAGTTTCCCATGCAGGATATTGAAGAGATCGGGCTTTTGAAAATGGATTTGCTGGGGCTCCGCAACCTCACTGTGATCCAGGACACCCTTGAACTCATCGAAAAGGATACCGGAAAGAAAGTCAATCTTGAAAACATTCCCTTGGATGATGAAAAAACTTTTAAGGTGTTTCAATCAGGAAATACCGACGGGGTGTTTCAGTTCGAAAGTTCCGGGATGAAGGACTTGCTCCGTCGGTACAAACCCGAGTCCTTTCCCGATCTAATCGCCATGAATGCTTTGCACCGTCCTGGTCCCTTGAAGAGCGGGATGACGGATGAGTTTATAGAGAGGAAAAGGGATCCCCAGCGGATCAGTTATGAATTTCCTGAGATGGAGCCCATTCTTAAAGAGACCAAGGGATTGATTGTCTACCAGGAACAAGTGATGAGGATCGCTACCGAATTGGCCGGATTTTCCATCGCCGAAGCGGATATCCTGCGCAAAGCCATGGGAAAGAAGAAGACCGGCGTGATGAAAGCCCAAAGACAGAGGTTTATCCAGGGGGCCAAGGAGAGGGGAATCAGTCATGCCAAGGCCCAGAAGATATTCGAAAACATCAACTACTTTGCCGGCTATGGGTTCAACAAATCTCACAGTGCGGCCTATGCCTATCTGGCCTACCGCACCGCTTACCTCAAAGCTCATTATCCTTTTTATTTCCTGGCGGCGTTGCTGACTTCAGAGGCTGAAAGAGGGGCTACTTCACAGGTAGTGAAGTACATCAACGAGTGCAAAGAAATGGGGATCAATGTCTATCCCCCGGATATCAATGAGAGTGATTTCAATTTTACCGTGGTGAAAGGAAACATCCGGTTCGGACTTTCCGCCGTCAAAAATGTGGGTGAGGGAGCGGTTCGAGCTTTGATCCGGGCCCGAAAGCAGGGAGGCAAGTTCACATCGCCTTTTCAGATCGTCCAACAGGTGGATTCCAAAGTGGTCAACAGAAAAGTCCTGGAGAGTTTGGTGAAATCCGGGGCGATGGATTCATTGGGATGGAAAAGGTCCCAACTTTTTCATCTGGTGGATCAGATGATTGAATACGGTCACAGGATCCAGAAAATCAAGTCCTCCAAACAGAACCTTCTCTTCAGTGGCACACAGATGAGTCCTTCTCCGGTGCCCCAGGAAGTGAAGAAGATGAGAGAATGGAATGAATCTCTTTCTCTCACCTATGAAAAGGATGCCCTGGGTTTTTATATCAGTGGACATCCTCTGGCTCAGTATAAGGACATTCTGAAGAAACTGGTTCCACGGTCCATCAATCAACTGGACGGCGAGAAAAATGTCAATGCAGAGGTGAAAGCTGCCGGAATTATTGCTTCCATCAAACCTATTAAAACAAAAAAGAATGAGCGGATGGCTACCTTTATCCTGGAAGATTTGAGCGGCCGGATCGAAGTGGTGGTCTTCCCTGACACATATCAGAAATATTATGATCACCTACGCGAAGACCAGTTGATTTGGGTCAAAGGAAAATTCATCGGAGAAGGTGATAACAAACGAATCAATCTTTTAGAAATTATGCCTTTGTCTGAAGCTTTCCAGAAGCAGGCCAAGAAAATGGTGGTGAGGGTTTTTCTTCCCGGGATAGAAAAGAGTGTGTTTGAAGAGCTGAGGAAACTCCTGGAGAAAAACAAAGGAAGCTGTCCGGTTTTCTTTGAGCTGGAGACTTCCCATTCCTCCAAAGTGGTGGCCCAATCCTTAGAAATTCAGGGGGTGGCTCCCACCGGGGAGTTAACTCAAAGCCTGGAAAAACTTTTAGGGGAAAACACCGTATACATCGAATATTAAGAGAGGCGAATTTAATGTGGGGTCGGACCGAATCTAATTTACTGATAATATAGTAATTACCTCATTATGGGCAGTTTAGGCAGTTTAGTTTATTTAGTTGATATTGGAAGCGAGAAAAGTTAACAGCGTTAATCGCGTTTGTTGCGTTGAAAAATAAAGCGAGAAAAGAAACCAAAACAATCTCATCCGGAATTTGCATTATTGCCTGTTTTTCCCGGCGAAGCCTGATGGGTGATAAAAACCGTATGGAAGGCTGAACGGG
>JAGXKI010000016.1:0-12442 GCA_018335295.1 bacterium
CGAATACAACGGTCTTAAATTCAACACAGAAAAAGGAGCTCCGGCCCTGCCCAAAGTCACCGATCAAATCGAACAGGAACTCCAACAGCTCTCACAAAAACCTCACTCTTTTCCTTATTATCCCAAATCCGAATTCATAGAAAAGATCGACCTTCAAAATGATTATCTATCTTTCATTCAAAATAAGATTGATTTCGATCTCCTTCGTAAATCCAAGATCAAAGTGGCTGTGGATTTGCTCTATGGGACCAGCCGGGAATACCTGGATGAAATCCTGGAAGAAAACCATATCCCCATCGAAGAACTCCATGGATACATCGACCCCTACTTTGGTGGATTTTCTCCCTCCTGTGCTGAAGAAAGCCTTAAAGAATTGAAAGACTTGATCAAGGAAAAAAAATGCAACCTGGGAATCGCTACAGATTCGGATGGAGACCGTTTCGGAGTCGTCGATGATAAGGGAAAATTCATCATTCAAAATCTCATCCTTTCCCTCCTTTTGGACTATTTAACTACGGAAAAAGGATGGCGGGGAGGGATTGCCCGTTCCATCGCCACAACTCATCTGGTGGATCGGATCGCCCGACAATATGACCTTCCCCTCTACAAAACTCCGGTGGGCTTTAAATATTTAGCTGACCTGTTCCTTAAAAACAAAATTATATTTGGAGGCGAAGAAAGCGCTTGTATGGCCATAAAAGATCATCTTCCTGAAAAAGATGGTATTTTTGCCGGCCTTCTGGTCACCGAGATGATCGCCTCCAAAGGGAAGACTCTCTCCGAACAAATCAAAGATTTATTCAAAAGGTATGGAAAAAGAGTGGGCCAACAAAAGATGATTCCTTTAAACTCTCAAACCCAAAGAAAACTGAATAAACTCATCCAAAAGCCTCCGGCCAAACTGGCCGACAGAAAGGTGCTCAATATCGAAACCATTGAAGGGATCAAACTCGACTTCAGCGATGATGATTGGGTTTTATTCCGTTTTTCAGGTACAGAACCGGTGATAAGATGTTACGGGGAATCGGGCACCAAAAAAGAGCTGAAAAATTTGATGGATGCAGGAATGAATAAAATAATTTAACGGCAGTTCAGACTGTGGAAAAATTCCACATATTTCTTGATGTTCTTTCCATAAATCAATTATAATGGGTGTTCTTAGAGTGGATTGTTGATAAAAAAAATGAAGTTTTCTCATTTTTCTCTGAGAACCAAACTCATCCTCAGCTTCCTTATTATCATCATCTTTGGCGGTCTGCTGAGCTTAACCCTGGGGTACAGGCTGGTTAAAAACACCCTTATCACCCAGGCGCAAGACAAAGTCAAACATGATCTGGATTCAGCCTGGCAGGTGTTTGATGAAAAGCTCAAAGATATCAAAGTCATCGTCAGTCTCACTGCAGCCCGAGAAGGACTTCACAAAAACATCAAACACTACAACCACTCCAACCTTCTGAAAAACCTCACTCGAGTGAAAGAAGAATACGGACTGGATGTGTTGACTCTCACCAACTCTCAGGGAATCGTCACAGTCAGAACCACAAATCCAGGATCTACCAAAGACGATCAATCCCACGACGTACTCGTCAGAAGGGCTCTAGAGCGCAAGGCGGTAGCTTATCCCCAGATCGTTCCTCGTGAAGAACTTCTTAAAGAGGATAAATCTCTGGCTCAAAGGGCTTCCATGGAATTCATCCCTACTCCTAAAGCAGCTCATCGTGAAGAAAACAAGGAAACCAGCGGGATGATGCTCAAGGCAGCGGCTCCTGTCATCGATGAAAAAGGGAATTTGCTGGGAGCCCTATATGGAGGAATCCTTCTCAACCGAAATTACGAAATTGTGGACCAGGTTAAAGAAATCGTATACAAAGACAAAAAATATAAAGGCCAGGACATTGGGACCGCCACCATTTTCCAGAATGATTTGAGAATTTCCACCAATGTGAAAAATGCCCAAGGCCGGAGAGCCATCGGGACAAGAGTCTCCCAAGAAGTCAGCCATGCGCTCCTTGAACAGGGAAAATCGTGGGTAGATAGAGCTTTTGTGGTCAACCAGTGGTACATCACTGCCTATGAACCCATCCGAAACATTAAAGATCAGGTCATCGGGATCCTCTACGTGGGGATGCTGGAAAAACCGTACCTGGATACCACCCGAAGGGTCATGTTCACCTTTACGATCATAGCGGCCTTATGTGTGGTACTCCTTCTGGTGATTTTGTATTTTTCCACCACCCGGATCACCAAACCCCTCCAGAAGATGGTCGTAGCTACCCAGCACATAGCCAAGGGAGACTTATCTCATAAAGTGGAAGTGGAATCTTCCGATGAAATCGGCTACCTGGCTGATTCTTTTAATAAAATGACAGCTAACCTCAGGATAGCCAACGACAAGCTGATTGAATGGGGAAAAACTCTGGAAAAAAAGGTGGAAGAGCGGACCAAAGAATTGACTAAAATGCAAGCTCATTTGGTCCAATCTGAAAAATTGGCCTCTCTGGGAAAATTAGCGGCCGGTATCGCCCATGAAATCAACAACCCTCTGGGAGGAATCCTCATCTACAGTCATCTTCTTCTCGAAGATACCCAAAAGGACAGTCCTTATTACAAAAATCTCCAAAAGATTGTTAAGGAAACATCCCGGTGCAAGGATATCGTCAAAGGGCTTCTTGAATTTGCCCGGCCTGAAGAACCCAAAATGACTCACATCGATATCAATAAAATCGCCGATAAATCTCTTTCCATTGTGGAAAGCCAGGCTTTATTCCAGAACATCCAAATCAAGAGAAATTACTCCTCAGAATTGCCTAAAATTGTAGGGGACAGCGCACAACTCCAGCAGGTGTTCACCAATATCATCCTCAATGCGGCTGAAGCCATGAACGGAAACGGGACTCTGACCATCTCCACTTCAAAAAACAACCAATCCAACACCATTGATGTGGGCATCACCGATACGGGAGAGGGGATCAAAGAAGAAGATCAAAAAAGCCTTTTTGAACCTTTCTTCACCACCAAGGAAGTGGGAAAAGGAACTGGATTAGGATTGGCTATCAGTTACAGCATCATCCAAAAACACAATGGAAGCATCAATGTGGATAGTGAACCAGAGAAGGGTTCGACATTTACCGTGAAACTTCCTGTTAAGAACGAATCATGAAAGAAAAATCTTCCATCCTCATCATCGATGATGAAGAATCCATAAGAGATTCCTGCACTCAAGTACTGGAAAAAGATGGCCACAAAGTGACCAGTGTATCCAGCGGACCTGAAGGAATCAAAATTTTTAAAAACAACTCCTTCCAGGTGGTCCTCCTGGATCTAAAGCTTCCCGGGTTAGACGGAATGGAAGTGTTGTCCCGGATCAAAAAGGAAAATCCGGAAACCTATGTGATCATCATCACCGGGTTTGCTTCCATCGAATCAGCCGTGGATGCCATTAAAAGAGGGGCTTTTGATTATCTAGCCAAACCCTTTAGTCCGGAAGAACTCCGGGTCATCGTCCATAAAGCTTTGGAAAGCCGGAAGATATATTTTCAGAACCTCTCACTTTCTGAGGACTTGGAGGAAACCCAAGGCTTTGATATGGTCATCGGGAAAAGCCGGCCCATGCAAAGGGTTCTGGATGTGGTCAAACGAGTGAGCGCTTCCTTGAGCACGGTGCTCATTACAGGGGAAAGTGGAACCGGCAAGGAACTGCTGGCCAGAGAAATCCACAAACACAGCCCCCGAAGGAAAGCTCCCTTTGTGGTGGTAGACTGCGGAGCTCTGGTGGAAACTCTCTTTGAGAGCGAACTGTTTGGTCATGTCAAGGGTTCTTTTACAGGAGCTCATGTCACCAAACACGGTCGGTTTGAGGTGGCCAACGGCGGCACTATTTTCCTGGATGAAATCAGCAACATCAGCCTCAACATCCAGGCGAATTTACTTCGGGTGATCCAGGAACGGGAAGTCACACGGATCGGAAGCACCACTCCCATCAAAGTGGACGTTCGCATCCTGGCGGCCACCAACCAAGACCTGGCCGAGAAGGTAAGGATGGGAGAATTCAGGGAAGACCTTTTCTACAGGTTGAGTGTGGTGCCTATCGACCTCCCTTCTCTGAGAGAAAGAAAAAAAGATATTCCCCTCCTCGCCAATCATTTCCTCCAAAAATACAGCAAACGGTCAAAGAAAAACATCAAACGGATTTCTCCGGAGGTAATCAAGGCATTGAAAGAATATGACTGGCCCGGGAACATAAGGGAATTGGAAAACACCCTGGAAAGAGCGGTAGTTCTCTCCCAGGGAGAAGAAATCCAGCTCCAAGACCTCCTCTACCACGGCATCGGTTCCCGTTTATCCTTTCTCCACAGCAGCGAGGGAAAATACAAAACGCTGGAAGAAGTGGAAAAAGAATACATCGAAAGGGCCCTCAAGGACCACCACGGAAACCGAAGCCAAACAGCCAAGATATTAGGAATCGACCGCAAAACCCTCATTTCCAAAATAAAAAAATACCACATCCAATAATAAGAGTTTGTTGCGTTACTTGCGTTACTTGCGTTGGTTGCGTTGATTGCGTTAATTGCGTTTAAAAAGATACGAGAAGAGCGGGACGGGCTAGACGTGCGAGAAAAGCGAGAAAAGTTTATGGCGTTTATTGCGTTGATTGCGCTGATTGCGTTTGTTGCGTTGACATAAAAGCGAGAAAAGTGAGACGAGAAAGACAGGTTTGTTTGGTTGATTCCGTCGATTCCGTTGATTCGGAAAAAGAAAGGCGAGAAAAGAATGAGAGCGAGAAAAACGAAAGGATAGAAAAAGAATTCAAATATTTTTGATTTTTGAACTTTGATTTTTGATTTTTTTTAAACTTTTGATTTTTGACTTTTGATTTTTGAATTATTTGACTGTCCCCAAATTGGACAGTGCTGTGGAAAAATTCTCTATCTTCCTCCTTCTCAAATAGATTGCCTTCAATGGACTTATTTTTATCCTATTAATTTTCAACAACTTAAAAGCCATTGAAATAACAATTCTTGCTGAAGTATATAGGCATGGAATTTGCATAAATTATAAATATGGTAATTTACCTAAAACAAGGTCACTATGTCTCAATAGAAATATCTTAAAAGGAAATAAAATGAGAATTGTTAAGCTGAAACAAAAAAATTTAAATCCTTTTTTAGAAGTTATTTCCGAAAACACAGAACTCTGGGCTCCGGTCAGAAAATACACCGACCGACATGTATTCGCTCAAGTGGAGGATGTTTCTCAAATCGACGTGGATTACACCCGAACCATCCTCCCACCCCGAAAAATATTTCTTCCCCCTTCGTTTAACATGTTCACTGCCACTGAAAAAGAATACAAGGAAAATTTTTCTCATGCCACCAAAAAAATCCTTTTCGGCATTCACCCTTGTGATATCCACGGACTGCTGATCATGGATCAATTTTTCAACTATGTGTTTGAAGACCCTTACTACACCCAAGCCCGCAACAACACTTTACTGCTGGGACATTCCTGCTGGCCCGATGAACACTGTTTCTGCAAATCCACCCGAACCCATATCATTGAGGAGGGATATGACCTCTTCTTTCACCGCCTTTCAGAGGATTACCTGGTTTGGATCGGCTCCAGCAAGGGCGATGACCTCATCCGGCTCATGCCCGATTGCTTTGAAGAAAAACTCAGCGATGAAGACATCCAATTTTATATCCGTCTGCGGGAACAAAGGAATGAAGCTTTCCAGACAGAAGTCAACTTCACAGCCATGCCCGATTTGATGGAACTCAAATACAACCATCCCCTCTGGGAAAAAATAGGAACTGCCTGTCTGGCCTGCGGGAGCTGCACCAATGTCTGCCCCACCTGCAACTGCTACAACGTTATGGACCACCCTCAGTTGAAAGAAAGGGGATCCCTAATTCATAGAGATTGGGATACCTGCACTCTTCAGAGTTATTCAGAAGTGGCAGGGGGAGAAAACTTCAGAGAAAAAAGGTCAGACCGTCTGAAACTCTGGTACACCCACAAAATTCAAGCTTATATATCCAAATACGGAAAACCCGGATGTGTGGGATGCGGTCGGTGCATCGCTACCTGTCCCGTAGATATTAATGTGAAAACGGTTTCTCAAGCTCTGGATGGAAAAGATGTGGATGCCTTTTGGAATCGCTTGAACAAAGGGGAGATCAAATGAACCAAGAAAATCAATGTCCACCTCAAACCAATCCGTTCAAGCCCGAACCGGCCCGGATTGTCCGGACTTATTATCTCACCGAAGACGTCAAATTTTTTCAGGTGCGCATAGCCGATATGGAAAAAGCCCTTTCTTTCCGCTATAAACCGGGTCAGTTTGCAATGATATCGGTCCTGGGAGCCGGAGAAGCTCCTTTCTCTATATCATCCACCCCTTCCCGCCCCGGTCTTCTGGAATTCTGTATTCGAAAGGCCGGGGTGGTAACGGATGCCTTGTTCCGCCTCAAAGAAAACCATCTGATCGGGATCCGGGGACCCTACGGAAATGGATTCCCCATCCAGAATATGAAAAATCATAATGTTCTCATCATCATGGGGGGAATTGGAGCCGCTCCCCTCCGTTCTGTCCTCCTTAATTGTCTGGACAACCGGGACCAATTTCAGAAAGTGACTCTCTTACATGGGGCCAAAAGACCCGCTGAAATGATTTTTAGAGATGAATTTTTCGATATAAAGGATAGGGAGGACCTGGAGTGTCATCTGTCGGTGGACCAGGATGACACCGGTGAGTGGAGCGAAAACATCGGAGTGGTCACCACCCTTTTTCCCAAGATGGAAAAAATCGACCCTCAACAAACCTATGCCCTGGTTTGCGGTCCTCCTGTGATGTACAAATTCGTGCTCCAAGAGTTATTGAAACTCAAAATACCCCGGGATCAAATCCTGATGACTCTGGAGAGAAGGATGAAATGCGGGGTTGGAAAATGCGGTCACTGCGCCATCGATTACATCTACACCTGTCTGGACGGCCCTGTATTCACTTACTGGGATGTTCTTCACATGAGGGAGCTGATATAAGGGGAAACCAATGAATAAAGATAAAGTGAAAATCGGAATTTACGAACTCACCGGATGTGCCGGGGATGCTCTTCTCATATTGGATTGTGAGAACGAGCTCCTGGATATCTTCAAAGCCGCAGATATCCAATCCTTTTCCATGGCCAAAAGCGATAATATCGACGGCAATCTGGATGTGGTTCTGGTGGAAGGGTCTGTATCCACAGAAAGGGAGGTCGAAGAACTGAAAGATATACGAAAAAGGTCTCAACTTGTGGTGGCCATCGGTTTGTGCGCCACTGTGGGAGGAATCCAAGCTCGTTTCACCAACCCCAAAGAATGGGAAAAAAATTTCAAAAAAGTCTACGGGGATGTCAAGATGGAACACACCCCACCCCTCCAGTCCAAGCCCATCGATGATTATGTGAAGGTGGACTACTACCTTCCGGGATGTCCCATCGGAAAGGAGCAGTTCCTCCATCTTTTCACCCGGATCGTCAAAGGAGCCCCTCCAGAAAAATATCCCCGTCCCGTGTGTGTGACATGCAAATTCAAAGAAAATGATTGTCTTCTCAACAGAGACATCCTCTGTCTGGGCCCTCTCACCGCCGATGGATGTGGGGCGGCGTGTATCAGCCACAATCTTCCTTGTGTGGGCTGCTGGGGTCCTGTAGAGGGAGCCAACCTCACTTCGGAATACTATCTCCTTAAAGAAAAGGGATTCGATGTGGAATACATAAAAAAGAAAATGGCCAACTACTCCGGCACCAAAATCGCTGAATTTTTTGAGAAGATAAAAGAGGAGAAAAAATGAAAAAAATAAGCGTCGATCATCTGGCCCGGGTCGAAGGAAACGGGGGAATCTCTGCCACTATCGATGGAAACGCGGTCACGGATGTAAAATTTACCATCTATGAGGGACCCCGGTTGGTGGAAAGGCTTACGGTGGGCCGAACCCCGGAAGAAGATGTGAGTATAGCTCCTCGAATCTGTGCCATTTGCACTCTTTCCCATAAATATGCGGCCATCCGGGCCATGGAAAATGCTCTTTCCGTGAAAGTATCCCCCAAAGTTTATTTATTGAGAGAACTCATGCACATGGGCGAAATGATCGAAAGCCATTCTCTCCACCTCTACTTTTTGGCCCTTCCCGATTACCTGGGATTTCCCAATGTGGTTTCTATGGCCTCCAAATATGACTTTGAAGCCAAAATCGGCCTAGAAATGAAAAACTTTGCCAACCATGTCATGAAAACCATCAGTGCCCGCTACATCCATGGAGAAAATCCGGTCATCGGAGGGTTCGGAAAGTATCCTTCCAAAGAAGAATTAGTCTGGATAAAATCCAGAGCGATCCAATTCATGCCTTTTGTGATGAAAACTGTCCAGCTGTTTTGTGAAATCGATTACCCGGACTGCCCCGAGGACGAGACGGTTTTTGCCTGCTGTAATCCTCCGGAGAATAAATTCGGTTTTCACGGGGAAGAAATTCTCCTTTCCACCGGAGATACTATAGACAAAGACAACTACACAAACCTCACCAATGAATTTGTGGTCCCTCACTCTTACGCCAAACACAGCCTTTACCAAGGAAAACCTTTTTCTGTGGGAGCTCTGGCCCGGGTCAACAACCTGGGAGAAAGGCTGGAAGGTGAATCCCAGAAAATGTACCAGAAATATTTTTCGGAACGCTGGAAGAAAAATCCCTTGTTCAACAATGCAGCCCAAGCCCTGGAAATCCTCCATTGTTTTGAGAGGATTCCCAAATTGGTGGATGAAATTCTAGAACATTCCCAAAACCCTCCCATTCAAACCTATCAAGTCAAGGAGGGTAAAGGAACCGGACTGGTGGAAGCTCCCCGCGGACTTCTCGTCCATCATTATGAAATCTCGGAGGGTCGGGTCTCTCACACCGATATCATCACTCCCACAGCTCAAAACGCCGAAGATATCGAGCGGTACTGTTACATCGCCGCTCAAAAGCTTCTGGATAATGGAGAAGAAGACAAAATCAGAGACCGTATGGATCTGGTGGTTCGGGCTTACGACCCCTGCATTAGCTGCTCGGCCCATCTGGCTGAAGTGAAAAAAGCCCCTCAAGAAAACTGGAAAGAACAATTGGATCAGATCAAACAAAAAGGAACTCCCATCTTTGTGGGAGTAGGGAAAAAAGATCACAACGATGATGGTTCCGGAATCGAATTGGCCCTTCATTTGAAAAAAAGGGGGGTGGAAGATGTGTGGCTGGAGTCTGAAATCGAAGAAGACAAATTCGGGAGGCAGGAAAATGGTTCCCGTCCCCTTCTCTTTTTGGATGCCGTGGACTTCAGAGAAAACCCCGGAAAAATCACCATCCTCCCTCTTCATTATGTCCTTTCCAATGCCTCTTTGAGTCACCGATTTCTTCCGTTTCTTTCCAGCGGACTCAATTATCAGCAGTTGAAAAATTCCTTTGTTCTGGGTATCCAGCCCCAGTCTTTGGATGAAGGTCATAAACTGAGCCCATCAGTCCGTAAGGCCATGGGCCAAGTGATTGAGCAAATCACTCATTGACACGGACGGAATGTTAAATATGAACAGTCCAGCGGGTGAATGAAATGAAAAAATTATCAAATATCCTGCCTTTTTCTTCCTGCATCAACTACATTTTTTTCACTCCGCTGGACGATTCTTTGGGGACAATTCCCACCGGGAATTGTCCCCATCTCCTATACAATTGTGGAAAAATTCCTCAGCTTTTTTTTATTTTCTGTGAACAATCCTCTGTTTTTCGATGTCAATATTTTAACTCTTTTAATTTCAGCAGGTTAAAAAAATGGTTTTCTTCCCTTTTCTTTAAGACCAATTGGCACAATAATTGCAATAAATTGGAATGAGGACTCTTTTTGATGAAAGACCACGAAAAACGAATACTGATCATCGACCCGGATGAGCGGGACCGTGCTGACCTGGTTGCTTTTTTACGCAAAGAAAATTATCATGTACAGTCGGGTAAAGGACTTCCCGATGCAGTTAAAAAATTGTTCGAGAGCGATTTCAACTGTTTGATACTGGATGTGAATTTACCTGAAATCAAAGGTTATGAAGCGGTTTCCATCATAAAAAACATTGACCCCAATATAAAAATCATCATGACCACCAGTGAAAACAATAGAAAACTGGAAGCCAAGGTCAGAGAACAAGATATATTTTATTACTTTATAAAATCTTTTGGTAAAGATGAATTGAAATTAGCAATTCATAACGCCTTCAATCAATAAAGGAGGAATCAAATGGAAAAGGCGAAAGCGAAAATCTTGGTCATAGACGATGACCCTGATTTTAGAGATGCTGTCACTCCAATCCTGCATTCAGCTTCCTATGAGGTAGTCACCGCCGCCAACCCGAAGGAAGCTAAGGAAAAAATTTTCTCTGAGAAACCGGACCTCATCCTTCTGGACATCATGATGGACAGTCTTTTTGACGGTTTTTCCTTGTGCCATAACATCAAAAGTTCCAAAGAATACAAGGAATTTAACAACACTCCCATCATTTTTGTCTCTGCGGTCAAGGAAAAAACAGGTTCTCGGTTCCAGTTCAAACAAGAAGAGCAGGGTCTTGCCGGACCTGATGATTACATCGACAAGCCGATCAAACCTGATGATTTGGTCAGTCGCATTGAAAGGTTGCTGAAAAAATGAAAGAAAGGGAAATTAAATTTTCCGACTTTTTCAGTAAAAAAGAAAAACGTCTGGAAGACTCCTTCATCCAACAGGTATATAACATCCCTGGAGGAGAAAGCATCAACAAATGCATCCAGTGCGGGGTCTGCACAGGCTCCTGCCCTGTGAGTTACACCATGGATATCACTCCCAGGGAAATCATAGCTCTCTACCGCAGCGAAGATATCGAATCCATCCTCACCAGCCGAACCATCTGGATCTGTGCTTCCTGCTACGCCTGTACAGTCCGGTGCCCCCAAGGAGTTCAGGTCACCGACATCATCTATGCCCTCAAACGGCTGGCCATGGAACAGAAAATCTTTCCCAAACGGTTTCCTGTGCATGCTCTCTCCAATACTTTTGTCAATTTAACCAATCATTTTGGAAGAAGCTATGAACCTGGACTTTTGGTTTCTTACTACCTCAAAACCAACCCTTTCAAGCTGCTGGGAATGCTCCCGTTGTTTCTCAAACTGATATCCAAAGGCCGTATCGGACTTCTTCCCCAAAAAATCCGAGACAAGAAGGGATTATCACGAATTCTTAATGAAGGACAGATCATGGAGAGCATTGTTCCGGAATAAGAGCCCCTGACCCTTTGGTGTACATCTAATCTTTCTCCTCAAAAAATCTGGAGGTTAAAATGGAATACGCATACTACCCGGGTTGCAGTCTTGAAGCTTCAGCCAAAGCTTACGAGGAATCCACCCGCTTTGTGTTTGATGCATTGGGACAAAAATTAGTTGAAATTGAAGATTGGAACTGCTGCGGAGCTACTTATTATATGGCCACTAAAGAAACCATTTCTTTGGTGATATCGGCCCGGAATCTGGCCTTAGCTGAAAAATACGGAAATGATATCGTGGCCCCCTGCAGTTCCTGTTACACCATTTTATACAAGACCAACAAAATCCTTAATGATAATTTCATAATGAAAGAAAAGGTGAATCAGGCCTTAAAAAAAGACAATCTGGAATACAATTTAAGTTTGAATGTCCGTCATCCTTTAGATGTTCTGGTGAATGATGTCGGGATTGATACCATTGCCTCCCGAGCTAATACTTCCTTAAAAGGAATAAAAATGGCCCAATATTACGGCTGCCAAATTGTCCGTCCCGAGAGAGGTATTGATGATAAAGAAGACCCCCAATTGATGGACCGACTTTTTAAAGCCCTGGGAGCTGAAAACGTCTATTTTCCGGCCAAAGTCCGCTGCTGTGGGGGCATGCTGATGACAACTTACCCGGATGTAGGTTTAAAACTCACCAAGGAAATCCTAGAGCATGCTCAGGATAACGGGGCTGAAGTGGTGGTGACCACCTGCCCTCTCTGTCAAATGAACCTGGAAGCTTACCAGGATAAAATCAATAAAAAATTCAAAACCGATTTGCATATTCCGGTTATCTATTTCACCCAAGCGCTGGGCTTGGCTCTCGGAGGCAGCCCCAAAGAGCTCGGATTGAACCGTCAGCTCATTCCGTTCAAACCTGAAGAAAAAACATTGGAGGGATCAAGATGAAGGATAACCCTGTAAAAATTGGCGTCTACGTTTGCCACTGCGGAAGCAATATCGCCGGTACGGTGGATGTGGAGAAGGTCAGAGAGGCCATCTCTCAAAAAACTCATGTGGAAATAGCCCGGGACTACAAGTTCATGTGTTCGGAACCCGGACAGGATTTGATTATCCAAGACATTAAAGAAAAAAATCTCAATCGAGTCAT
>JAGXKI010000016.1:13046-16768 GCA_018335295.1 bacterium
CGTTCCGCTGTCTATAAAACATTTCCCCAGGCTATTCCCAACACTTATGTCATAGATAAAGAAGACCGCCCTCCCTGCCGGGAAACCTGTCCCATCGGCCAGGAAGCGGCCGGATACGTGGGGCTGGTGGCCCAGGAGAGGTTTGATGAAGCGGCCCGGTTGATAAGGGAACAGAATGCCCTTCCCATTGTCTGCGGACGGGTCTGCTATCATCCCTGCGAGGACGAATGCAACCGGCAGCTCGTGGATGAACCTGTAGCCATCAAAAATATCAAACGTTTTGTCCTGGATTGGGAAATGAAAAACGGAGGTCCTCAACCTCCTCAGATTGAACAAAAACGCTCAGAAAAAGTGGCCATCATTGGATCCGGTCCTTCCGGACTGACCTGTGCCCATGACCTGGCTCTCAAAGGTTATAAACCGGTCATTTTTGAAAAACTTTCGGTCCCTGGGGGAATGCTGGCGGTGGGAATTCCTGAGTACCGTCTTCCCAACTCCCTCCTTCAGAAAGAGATCGACTATATCAAAAGTCTGGGAGTGACCATCAAAACCAATTCGGCCTTGGGCCAAGATTTCACCCTGGAAGATTTGAAAAAGCAAGGATTCCAAGCTACCTTTCTGGCCACCGGAGCCCACAAAAGCATGAAGATGAACATCTCTGGAGAAGATAAATACGAAGGGGTGCACCATGGAGTTGATTTCCTCCGCCACATCAACCTGGGTCAAAAACAACCCATGGGAAAGAAGGTAGCGGTCATCGGAGGAGGGAACACCGCTGTGGATGCAGCCCGAACCGCCCTTCGCTGTGGTGCTGAACACGTTTCCATCCTCTACCGGAGAACCCGAAAAGAAATGCCCGCCGAAGAAGTCGAAATCCAAGCGGCCGAAGAAGAAGATGTGGATGTTCAATACTTGATCACTCCAGTGGAAGTTCTGGGGAAATCTGGTAAAGTCACCGGATTGAAGTGTGTGAAAATGAAACTGGGAGAACCGGATTCCAGCGGCCGCCGCCGCCCCATACCTATCGAAGGCAGCGAGCATGAACTGGACTTTGATACCGTGATCATGGCGGTCAGTCAATCTCCGGAAGTGGAATACCTGGATAAGAAATCCTCTTTCAAACTCACTAAATGGAATACATTCGAGGTCAATCCCGAAACTCTGGAAACCAATGTGGAGGGCATCTTCGCTGGAGGGGACGTGGTCAACGGTCCCGATATAGTGATCACAGCCATGGGAGACGGGAAACGAGCCGCTGAAGTGATCGATAAATACATCAACGGGGCGCCCTTAAAGGATTTTACCACTCACCGACCTCAGCCTCTCTCCAAGAGGGATGAGAACGACCGTCCCCATAGGTATGCTCCTGCTTTCAAAGACACCCCTTGCAAAGCTCGAACCAATATGAAGGCTCTGGATCCCCAAGCCCGAAAAAACAATTTCGAGGAAGTCGAACAGGGCTACTCCCAGGAAGAAGCGGCAAAGGAAGCTTCCCGGTGCCTTCACTGCGGTCTGTGTATAGAATGTCATGCCTGTGAGAAAGTCTGCGAAGCGGAGGCCATTGACCATAACATGAAAGATGAAATCAAAGAAATCAATGTAGGTCAGGTCCTGCTTTCCACTGGATACACCACTCTCAACTCTGATTCCGACGCCCTGGTTCCTTACGGTTACGGCAAATTTGAGAACGTCTATACCAGTCTGGAATTCGAACGGATGGTCAACTCCACGGGTCCTACAGAGGGAAACATTCTCACCATAAACGGAAAAGAACCCCGGGCCATCGGGATCATTCATTGCGTGGGATCCCGGGATGTCAACAACCATCCCTACTGTTCCCGGGTTTGCTGTATGTACGCTTTAAAATTTGCTCATCTGGTCAAGGACCGCACCAATGCCGAGGTTTACCAGTTCTACATTGACATGCGTTCCTTCGGCAAAGGATATGAAGAATTCTACTCCCGAATCCTGGATGAAGGCGTCCATGTGATCCGGGGGAAGGCTGCCGAAGTCACCAAACTTCCCTCTTCCAACGGGGATGAAGGCCTGCTTATCCACTGTGAAGACACCCTCACTCAAAAATACAGAGAGATTCCTGTAGATATGGTGGTTTTGTGCAACGCCATAGAGCCTCAGCCCGATGCGGAAAAAATCAGAAGACTGTTTTCAGTCAGTTCCAGTCCGGATGGATTTTTCCTGGAAAAACATCCCAAGTTAGACCCCACCTCCACCGCCACCGACGGTGTGTATGTGGCCGGCTGCTGTCAGGGCCCCAAGGATATTCCTGACAGTGTGGCTCAGGCCAGTTCCGCCTCGGCTCGAATCCTTTCCATCATTTCCAAAGGAGAAGTGGAAGTGGAGCCTATCCAGGCTTACATAGACCCCGATTTGTGTGCCGGGTGCCGCCTTTGCAACTCTCTTTGTCCCTATGGGGCTATATTCTTTGATGAAGAAAAAGGAATTTCCAAAGTGAATGAAGCCCTGTGCAAAGGATGCGGCACCTGTGTGGCCTCCTGTCCTTCTTCGGCAGCCCAGGCCCAGCATTTCTCTGACCAGCAAATTTTTGCTGAAATTGAAGGAATTTTAAAGTAAAATAGGTATATGATGGAAGAAATAAAGGCCACCATACTGGTCATCGATGATGAAGAATCCATGAGGGATTCCTGCGTTCAAATCCTGTCCAAGGGAGGATACCGAGCCGAAACCGCTAAAGATGGTTCCGAGGGATTGGAAAAGATCAAAAAATTGAAGCCGGACCTCAATCTCATCGACCTCAAAATGCCCGGGATCAGCGGCATGGAAGTCCTGGAAAAGGCCCAAGAAATCGACCCCAATATCATCAATGTGGTGATCACCGGTTATGCCACTGTGGAATCCGCGGTCCAGGCCATGAAAAAAGGGGCCTATGATTTCCTCCCCAAACCCTTCACTCCGGAACAACTGCGAATCATCATCCGCCGGGGTCTGGAAAAACGAAAGCTCACCCAGGAAACCGAAACCCTCCGCCAAGAGAAGAAAAAGATGGAAGAAAATTTCGTCACCATGGTTTCTCATCAGCTCCGGAGCCCTCTGGTGGCCATTGTCCAGTACTTTGAAGTCATCCTGGGTGGAATGGTTGGAGAGCTCCAAGAACAACAGAAGAAAATGATTCAAAAGGCCAAACAACGAGCCGAATCTCTCCTCAAACTCATCAATGACTGGCTGTCCATCGCCCGCATGGAGAAACAAGATATCGTCCAGAAGAGGAAGTCCCTTTCTCTGGAAAAACTCATCTCCAACCTCACGGATTTTTATCAACCGGTGGCTCAAGAAAAAAAGGTATCCCTGGAAGTTTCTTCTCCTTCGGGAAGCGATCAAATTCTGGGCGATAAAGAGACCCTGGAACAAGTTTTCTCCAACCTCATAAACAACGCTATCAAATACAACAAACCCAACGGGCAGGTACAAGTGTCCTTCGAAGAGAAAGACGGATCTGTAGCCACCCATGTGAAAGACACTGGGGAAGGAATTTCCCAGGAGAACATCCCTCTTCTCTTCGAACAGTTTTACCGGGTCAACCGAAGCGAAGACAAAAAATCAAAGGGGTCTGGACTGGGATTAGCTATAGCCAAGAAAATTGTGGACCTTCATGAAGGATCCATCGATGTCCAAAGCGAAGTGGGGAAAGGAAGTGATTTCATCGTTTCCCTGCCGAAAGCCGGAAAAGAAAAGGAACCTCAAGG
>JAGXKI010000016.1:16973-32204 GCA_018335295.1 bacterium
TACCCTTTTCCTCTTTAGATAAGGAACACATCCCAAAAATACAATTGAAGAATGGCCCTGTTGATTTAAATGGGGATAAAAGCTAAAGTAGAAAGTCGAGATAGATTAAAATAAGCCAAAAATATTCAAATAAAAATAAAAGAATTTTCGATGAAGACGTTGGTTTTGGGTTTAGGAAACGATCTTTACGGAGATGACGGCACAGGTCTTCATGTGATCCGGCGTATCAACCAGGATTCTTTACTGCAGAGAGATTTAACTCCTGATGGAGAGGAATTGGTGTTTGAGGAATGCCCTCTGACGGGAGTAGCCCTTTTGGATGTGATTCCGGGCTATGACCGGTTGATTATTGTGGACACCATCAAGAAACCGGACCCGGAGACCGGAAAGGTACAGATTCTGGAACAAAAAGACCTGAGGCATATCCCGGGTCCCTCTCCCCATTACATCTCCATTCCCCAAACCATCGAGCTGGGGGAAAAAATCGGATTGCCCATGCCCCAAGAAATCAAAATCGTTGCGGTGGAGGCCAAGAATCTCTACCAACTGGGCGAAGGATTGACCCCCAAAATGGTTCAAGCGATCCCTCACATCATCCAAACCATCAAACAGCTCTTACACTCAAAAGCCCAAAAGGGGTCAGACCGAATTTAAATTGTTGATAACAAATTAGTTAATTTATATATGATCATTTAAAAAAATATTTTCAGTTCTTTATAAACAGATTATAAGGAATAAGGCGGTCGTTCTCTTTGATGAGTAACTTCACTTTTCATGAAAATATGATTCACTCCAAGAGAAGGTAAAAAATGAAAAAAAAGGAAGTATTGGTATTGGAGGACCTTCTGGGCTCCAATAAAAAAATCGCCTCAGAAATTCGGAATAAATTGAAAGAGAGAGGAATCCTGACCATTAACTTCCTGAGCTCCCCGGGGGCCGGGAAAACCTCTCTTCTTGAAAAAATAGCCCGCCGGCTAAAACCCCAATACAAAATGTCTGTCATCGAGGGAGACATCGAAACAGAAAGGGATGCTGACCGGATTCGGGCTCAGGGCATCCCGGCCTGGCAGATCACCACCGGTGGAGCCTGTCATCTGGAAGCCAAGATGGTGGGAAAAATATTATCTCAAATCCCCTCGGACTCGGATTTCCTTTTTATTGAAAATGTAGGCAACCTGGTCTGTCCGGCCAGCTATGACCTGGGAGAAAGCATAAGATGTGTACTGCTTTCCACTCCGGAAGGGGACGATAAGCCGAAAAAATATCCCAAGGCTTTTTCTACCTCCCAGTGCCTTATCATCACCAAGTCCGACCTCTCCTCCACTCTCCCTTTCGATTTCGACCGGGCCCAAAAGGAAGCTCAATCTATAAATCCTCAACTCCACACTTTTATCACTTCGGCTGAGAAGGAGAAAGGAGTGGAAGAACTGGCGAATTTTTTCCTCTCCTCCCTGAAGAACCTACGGAAAAAAAATGCATGAACTTTCCATTGTGGCCAATCTGTTCGAAACCCTGAAGGAAAAGGCCAGAGAAAAAGGGGCCCAAAAAATCCTGATGGTCAAACTCAAAGTGGGGGCTCTCTCCGGAGTGGTTCCCGAATTTCTGGAGACTGCCTTTGATTCCTACAAAAAAGGCACTCTCGCTTCGGAAGCCCAATTGAAGATAGAAAAAGTCCCTTTCCGGATCCAATGTCAAGACTGTCAGACCGAGATGACCCGGAATGATTTTGTTCTCATATGCAGCCAGTGCGGATCCACAAATCTGAAAACTCTCTCTGGGACTGAGCTTCTTTTGGAAAAAATCGAGATGGAAGTTGAGTAGGAAAAGGTTGTCATCATTCCCTTGGAAAGGTATCCTTGTTTCTCAGGGTTTAGAATAAAAGAATTTTCGGGGAGGGAAAATGAAAAGCCTACAGGAAATAGCCAAAAATTCCATTTTAAGTGAAGACCAGCTCCGACAAATTGAGGAAATCATCATCCAGCACGGCCAATACACCCATGAAGCCGTCCGCAAGGAAATCGACTGGTTCTGTACAGGTCTGGGAATCAATGAGTATTATTTTCAAACCACTCCCCTCCAAACCATTGCCAACCACATCGAAGCCCTCAAGGCTGCCGAAATCATGGCCGTCGCCCAGAAAGAAAAAATTCTCAAAATTGACCAGAGCACAGAACTGGAAAATGAAGCCACTTATCTGGTGGATGACCGACACTCCAGGGCTATAGAGATAGAAAAAAGAATCGAAGAAAAATATCCCAACTGCCGCCTTCACTCCTACCGTACTTTGGGAAAAGCCATGGGAGTGGAACACCTCCGGATGTACCTGGTGTACAATCCTTCATTCAATCTGGAAAAAATTTATCCAAAGGAAACAGACCTTCAAAAAATTGCGGACCAATCCTTCCTGAACACCGCCCTTCCAGAAACCAAAAAAAGGTACAAGGAAATCCTTAAAAAGGCTCAGGGATGGGAATCTCCTCTCATCAAAGTCTCCCGTAAACAAAGATCGAACGAACTCCGGATCATGGTGGTCACCAACCGAAATTCCAGTGCCCGTTTCTTTTCCAATGTCTCTGATGTGATCCAATCCCACAACCTGGTATCCCACCGCAAGTACGTGGAGCAGTTTGCCAACGGCAAGACCGTGTATGTCTTCTACCTGGATAACCTGGAAGACCCAGAGATGATCCAGGATCTCATCGAAGATATAAGCCTAGTTTATGTCATCCCTGTAAGCCCTCTTTCTTCATTGTTTCGAGAAAGAAAACTCAGTGCTCAGGAAACGGTTTTCGGAGTTTCAGCCTGGAGTTTTGCCCATCAGTTCCTCAGTGAATACAACGAAGAGTACCTTAAGTTGCAGAACGTGCTCAAAGACTCCCCCGAATTGAGCGGTATCCTGAGAAATCTTAAGACCCGCCTGGCTAAAGTGGCCTATGATGAGGCCCGGGTCTGGGATTCCCTTCTCAACTATCAGGAATTTCTCAAAAAGGCTTTCCACCTCTTCGATAAAAAATTCAACCCTTCCTTCCAGGACCATAGGATCGATGCGCAGATGGATGAACTCCGGGAAGAAATCGACGAAAAGATTACGGTGGAAATCGACCGGAACATATTCCACACCATCCTGACGTTCATCGAGGTCATCCTTAAAACCAACTTCTTTATGAAGGAAAAAACTTCTATTTCTTTCATGCTCCATCCTTCTTTTCTCAATAAAGTGGATTATCCGGAAGCTCCTTTCGGTATCTTTCTAATCATAGGGAGTGAATTCAGGGGCTTTCACATCCGGTTCAGAGATATCGCTCGAGGGGGAATCAGGATTGTCCGCTCCTCCAACTACCAGAGCTACCTCACCAACTCCGACTTTATTTTCGATGAAAACTACAACCTGGCTTCCACCCAGCAGAAAAAAAACAAAGACATCCCCGAAGGGGGGTCCAAAGGAACCATCCTTCTTCGTTGGGGCCACCAGGACAAATCCGAATCCTCTTTCAAAAAGTATGTGGATGGAATCCTGGACCTCATTCTCCCCAGCGAGGAAGTAACGGATTATTACGGAGACCCCATCATCCTTTTTCTGGGACCGGATGAAGGCACCGCCGAGCTTATGGAATGGGCCTGTTTGAGAGCCCAAAACAGGGAATACCCCTACTGGAGAGCCTTCTCCACCGGTAAACCCGTGGAATTAGGAGGAATCCCCCACGACCTTTACGGCATGACCACCAATTCAATCCATCAATACGTCCTGGATATATTAAAAAAGGAGAAAACCAGGGAAGAAGATACAACCAAAGTGATGACAGGAGGACCGGATGGAGACTTGGGGAGCAATGAAATCCTCATCTCCAAAGATAAAATCCGGGCCGTGATAGACGGCTCGGGAGTTTTGTATGATCCGGAGGGCCTTAACCGCCAGGAATTAACCAAACTGGCCAAATCTCGAAAAATGGTGGAGAATTTCAACAAAAATCTCCTTTCGAAGCAGGGTTTTTTGGTGACCCTGCAGGACCGCAACATACAGCTCCCGGATGGAGAAAAAGTCAGGAACGGGCTGGAATTCCGGAATCATTTCCATCTAAATCCCCGATTCCAGGCAGACCTGTTTGTTCCCTGTGGAGGACGTCCCAATTCGGTGAACATCAACAACTGGAAAGAACTCCTGGATAAAAAAGAAAAGCCCCGGTTTAAATACATCGTGGAAGGTGCCAACCTGTTTATCACCCAGCAGGCCCGGTTGAGACTGGAAGAAAAAGGAGTGGTGATCTACAAGGATGCTTCAGCCAATAAAGGGGGAGTGACTTCCTCCTCTCTGGAAGTCTTCGCCGGCTTGGCTCTCTCTGATTCCGAGTTTGACCAGATGATGTGTGTGAATAACCAAAAAATTCCGAAGTTCCGGAAGGACTACATTCAGGAAATTCTGAGTATCATCAAAGAAAACGCCTCTCTGGAGTTTGGAGTCATATGGAGTGAAAATCAAAACGAAAATCTCCCCCGTCCCGTTTTGAGTGACTTAATAAGCGAAAAAATAAACCGTATCACGGACGCAGTCTACACCTCTGATTTATTTAATGAAAGGGAGCTTTATAAAAAAGTCATCGAGTGCTGCTGTCCTCCTGTGCTTGTGAAAAAGGTTGGATTTCAGACCATCCTGAAGAGAGTCCCTGAAGCCTATCTTCGAGCAATTTTTGCCTCCCGCCTGGCCAGCCGGTATGTCTACAAATACGGCCTCCAGGCCAGCGAAGTGGATTTCCACGAATTCCTCAAAGAGTACAAATAAAGGCTCATCAGGAAAATGAGTACCTCCCCAGATTCTTTCTCTAATAATATTTTTTTCCTTATTAGGTACTTTCCGTGATGAACCGGGGCCCAAAAAGAGCAAAATAAGCCCCTTTTTCTGTGGAAAACTCCTTCTAAGTTACTGATAATATTATAATTGCGTGGGCCCGTCCCCTTTTATAAGCCAGGAGCCCTTCAGGAGATCCTTCAGGATAGAGGGAATCGGACTTGGAATGCGGTTCCTTGACCTTTTTGGCTCTGCACATTGACCGAAGCCCCATGGATATCCGCAACCGTTTTCACGATGGAAAGCCCCAGTCCGGTCCCTCCGGTTTCCCTGGACCGGGATTTATCCACCACATAGAACCGGTCAAATATATAAGGAAGGGACTCTTGGGGGATCCCCACTCCGGTATCCATCACACTGAACAAGAGAGAACTGTCTTTTTTCTCCATGTTGATTTCCACCTTTCCCCCAGAAGGAGTGTATTTCACGGCATTACTCAACAGGTTGGAAACCAGCCTCTCCAGAAGGGATTCATTTCCTTTGATGGGATAGGACTTGAGTTTCTTTATGACCAATTCCACATTCTGCTCTTTGGATGATTGTTCTTGACTTTCCACAACCCTGAGAACAATTTCATCCAAAAGAACTCCCTTCTTGAACTTGATTTTTTCAGCGCTCTCCACCCGTGATAGAAAAAGCAAATCATCAATGATTTTCTCTATCTTGTATGTTTCTTCCAGGACGCTTTTCAGAGTGTTCTGGTATTTCTCCTTTTTTCTATCTTTCCTCAAGATGACTTCAATCTCACCCCGAATATTGGTCAAAGGGGTCCTCAACTCATGGGAGACATCTCCTGAAAACTGCTTGATCTTTTTCACAGATTTTTCCAACCGGGCGATCATTTCATTAAATGTATTCACCAGCGCTCCGATCTCATCCCCTCTATTCTCGGAATCGATGCGCAGGGAAAGGTCATCGGCGGTGATTTCTTTGGCTGTGCTGACGGTTTTTTGCACCGGTTTCAAAGCTTTCCTTATGATAAAATTCCCTCCCGCCGAAGCCAATCCCAAAATCAGCAGGCCAGCGAATACCATGATGATCATCAAACGCCTCAAAGCCATCGCCGTCTCTTCAAAAGATATCCCTACCTGGACAATATAAGGATCTTTCCCCGGCAGAAGAACCAGACGCAGAGGATAAGCACTCAATTTTTTTTCTTTCACTTTGAGGTACACCAGCTCGTCAATGTCCGCCCGCTCAGCCTTACAGTAAGTCCGGGTATCCAGAACCAAAGGCTCTCCTCTTTTTTCTCCCGCCTGAATAACTCCCATAACCTCTTTCTCATCATCATCAAACTTCACCACCTGGATAAAAGGACGATGAACCTTGAATTCTTCTTTGGTTTCCAAAATGGCTTCTTCCCAGGTCACCCCTCGATGCCACTTCCAGGAATCATAGACCTCATTGGCAATTTCCAAGATAGTTTCATCCATCTCGTTGACCAGATTCACCCGGAACCCCTGGTAAAGAAACACTCCGGCCAAAATAAGGATAATGGTCAGGATGGCAATATACCACAGGGTGAGCTTAAAGCTGATAGACCTAACTTTCTTGATCTTCATCGATTTTATAGCCGTATCCACGGACAGTATGGATGAGTTTTTTCTCTGTCCCTTTGTCAATTTTATTTCTTAAATGATTGATATACACGTTTACCACATTACTGGTCCCTTCGTAATTCATATCCCAGACATGTTCAAGGATCATCCATTCGGTGACAACCTTCCCTTTGTTTCTCATCAAGTACTCCAGCACACCGTACTCCTTACCGGTCAGACTCATCTCTTTCCCAGCCCTGGTGACGTTCCTCCGGATAGGATCGAGCTCTAAATCTCCCACTTTCAACACACTCTCTGTATAATCTTGCTTTCTCCTCAAAAGAGCCCGGATTCGGGCTAAAAGTTCAGCAAAAGAAAAAGGTTTGGTCAGATAATCATCCGCCCCCTCGGAAAGACCGCTGATCTTATCTTCAACGGTATCTTTAGCGGTGAGCATAAGGATGGGAGTGAACACGGATTTTTCTCTCAACTCCCGGCACACATCCATTCCGTCCTTTCCGGGAAGCATGAGATCAAGGACAATGACATCATAGTCATTAACCTGAGCATAAAATAGGGCATCATTCCCATTCCGGCACACATCCACGGCATACTGCTCTTCCTTCAATCCCTTCTTCAAAAAGGTCCCCAGCTTCTTGTCATCTTCCACAATCAGTATTCTCATAATCTTATTATAATTCAGCTGGAAAGAAATGAGAAACAGCAGGGATTGTCCCCCCCTCTCTTTCTTGCCCGCGGCAGCGGAGATTCAACCATAAAAGAATCCTCTTTGGGGACCATAGATAGGGAGCCTTTACCAGTGCCGGCCGAAGCGTCTCCTTTCTCCAAACCGGGGGTTCACCACGTTGGAAAAGATGGAGCCGAAGCTGTAATCCAGGCCTACAGAGACGAAATAACGGAACTCTGTGGCGATTTCCCTGCGCCTGAGAAGGATTTCCTCTAAAGAGGCCTCTCCCTTGGGGAGAGAGAGCTGATCATGAGTGGATGAATAATTTCCTCTCACACTTAACCGGAGACCCTTTATCAAACGCACCGATATATCTCCTCCCAGAGACCATCGGTTCTTGCTGAAGTCATGAAAATAATGAGAGCCGGAGAGCACCACGCCTGCGCTTCCCCAGGGCTCTTTAAACTGAAGAATCACCGAAATCTCCTCATTCATAAGGCCTTGCTCCATCTTATTGTAGATGGTTTCTTCGATGTAGTTGAAGTAGTTATACCCGACCTTATAAAGAACCCGAAGCTGTCTCCGGGTTGAAATCGAATAAGGGAAAAAATTATATTCCACAGCCGGCTGGGGAACCACAGAAAAATGTATATTATTGTAGGTGGAAGAAGAAAGCGATAGATACCCCCCTACAGACCAGTGGTCACTGAGGCTCCATACATAGAGCCCATCAAAATCCCCTCTTTTCTGATCGCTGGTGATGATTTCACCATCGACTTCGTACCTGTCATGGTCATAATCCAGGTCTACCCCTAGTTTCAATTTGGAATCAAGAGTCACCCGGTTGGCAGAAAAATTGCTATCCAAACTCACTGAACTCCGGGTGGATTCTCCGTTGAGTCGGGTTCTCAAACCCACGTTGAAAACCCAAAAGTTCCATTTATCCTCAACTGCAGTGGGCCTGACTCGCTCTCTCGTTTTCATGGATACAGCTTGAGACATGGGAGTTCGGGCGACATAAGGGGCCAATCCCAATTTCAAAACCCGCACCAGACCTCTTCGTACTTCCTCTTCTGTATCGGTCTGGCTGGTGTAATACGTCAAGGTGCTTTCAAGATCCTCAAAGTCCTTCTGTCCTATAAAAGTAAGAGTATACTCCCTTCCTCCAGCGCCTGTCCTCTGAGTGGTTATGAGCACATGCACCTCGGCTTCTTTCCGGTCCCACACATAGTTGACGAAAGTGATTTCCTGGCGGATATAATCGATGGGGCAGCGATCACAATCTATAAACACCCGGGGGGCTTCGTCTTTCAATTTCTCGATCCCCGTTCTTTGCTGAGGAGAAGAATATAAAGACGCCGCAAAAGTGAAGAGAATCAGTATAAACGGAATAATCCAAACATAACGCTTCATCGGAGTCCTCCTTTTCTTTGGGTTGTTTTCAAGTTCCGGTCAAGCATCCGTTTTTAACTTTGAATCAAATGCAAAATTCTATCTTCTATTTTAAAGGGGAAAAAATTAAAAGAAAATTAAATTGTGATTAAAAAATTTTAATATTCATTTTTTTAAAACGAAATCGTTTAAAAATGGCCGAACCCGCGCTTATTTTACAGATAATATTAGCAGATTATATTGGAGTTGCATCCCATTCACCACCGCAGCGGACCCCTTGGCCGGTGAATCCATTTGGGTCTTATTAACTTCCTCGATAACAGAAATTCCCTTTTCGGGAATCCTCTCTTCTTTTAAATAAATCTTGGGTCTTTTCAGCAGGAACTTAATGGGTTCGGAATGGAAGTGGTTTACCCAGATTTATCCAAAAGGCTTCTACACCGCTGGCAGAAAGAATGACTTTTTCTATCCGTATCCCTCAGGCTGTTAGAAAAATACATCACACATTCTGGCTCCGAACAGTGCTCTAAACCGAAGGCATGGCCCAGTTCATGAACCGCTTCTTTCTCCGCTCTTTTTTGGAAGAGCTTTTCATCTTCGGGTTCCCCGTAAAAGCAGGGATGGAGACGTTCCAAAGAGATCAGGGCAAAGTGGCCGCCGAATTCTGCCTGACCAAAAACAAAATTCAATTGGGGCACGTACAGGTCCACCCCAGTAATCCCCAATACTTTCTCTTCTCCCTCAGGATGGAAAGAAAATCTGAGTTTATTCAAAAAGGAAGGAGCGAGATATTGTTTTCTTTCCTCAGAAAAAGCTTGAGAAGGTATATCCAACCCTTTCCTTGTATCCACCGGACATTGAAATTCTTCTTTGAGAGGCTGGATAAGCGCCTCCTTTATCTTTTTTTCTACCTTCCCTACCGAAACGAGGGTAATCTTTCTTTCCATTTCTTCTGAATTCCCTTAAAAAAGAAAAATAAAAACAATCTTGAGGATAATGTCCCCATTCAATGAGATAAAATCCAATCTTTTTTTATTTCATCAAACTCTCTATAAATAAGTCAAGCCCCCGCAGTAAGGTTCCCCATTCTCATTCCTAACCATCAAATCTCCTGGTCTGCCCCTCAATCGTCCAAAGATTCCCGTCTGTTTGACAACGTTTTTTATGGATGGTAAAAACTCATGGACACACTTTTTTGTGGTCGAAACGAAATGACTCATTCATTTGAATATTTTAGAAGCTGCCCGATTTGTTCCTCCTCTTCTGTTTTTCCATTCAAAAAGAGAACCTTTCATCCCCACCAGCTCACTTCCGAGCACATCAAAATCACAGACAGCCAGTACGGCAAACACTGGGACCTGAGCCTCTGTAAAAACTGTGGGCACATTTTTGCCAACCCCTGTCCTTCCCCCCGCCTCATTCATTCTCTTGCCCGGAAAATAGAGGACCCCGCTTATGAAGAAGAAGCCAAAGGGCGCTCCCGGAATTTCCACCGAGTCCTCTCTCATCTCGGAAAAATTCATCCTGAGAAGGGGATCCTCTTTGATGTAGGGGCTGCCTCGGGGCTCCTCCTGAATGAAGCCCAAAAGAAAGGCTGGAAGGCCGAAGGGATCGAAGCCAGCCGTTGGGCCGTCCAGCTGGCCAGAGAAAAATACCATATCCCCTTAAAGGAAGGGTATTTTGAATCCGCCTCTATTAAAGAAAACCATTGCACAGCGGTCACTATGGTGGATTTCATCGAGCACATCCCTCATCCCCTGGAAGCTGTCCACAAGGCTTACCAAATCCTTATTCCGGGGGGTACTCTCTGCCTGGTCACTCCGGATATCCACAGTACGGCCTCCCATATTTTGGGCTCTCGCTGGTGGCATCTTCGTCCGGCCCATCTAGGGTATTTCTCAATCCCCAGCCTCCAGGTTCTCCTCAGACGGGGAGGTTTTCAGTCTTTTCATCTAAGGAAATATTCATGGACATTCAGCCTCCATTATATTTTCTCCCGGGTGAACCTGTTTCAATTTCTCCTTAAAAATCAAGGTTTGTCTTCTTTATGGAAGAAAATTCCGGTAAAATTGGTTATAGGCGATTCCTTAGAGATTTATGCCCAAAAGAAAGGAGCCACATGAAATCCTACCTCAAGGCTATGAGGCTGGGAAGATGGCCGCGGAGTCTGGTCATTTTCATAGGAATTGGCGTTTTTTTTCTGTTAAATATGGGGGAACTGAAATCCCTCCCCATCCCTGTAGTGGCCTTGAAACTTTTCCTGGCATTTCTTTTAACCTGGGCTGTCTCCACAGCCAACTACATCCTTAACGAAATTGTGGACGCTCCCTTTGATGTTCATCATCCCACCAAGAAAAACCGGCCTCTGGTCCAGGGTCAAATTAAAAAAATTCCCTTTCTTTTGATCGGAGTGTTTCTTATTCTGGCCAGCTTGAGTCTGAGTTATATTGTTTTTTCTTCTGCTTTCCTTCTCTCTCTTTCAGCTCTTTTCCTGGCCGGGGTTATTTACAACGTCAAACCCATCCGGACTAAAGACATCCCCTTTCTGGATTCCATTTCTGAATCCGCCAACAATCCTATCCGGTTTCTAATCGGCTGGTTTACCTTCGCCTCTCCCACAATCTATCCTCCTCTCTCTCTCCTTTTGAGCTGGTGGTCCTTCGGCAATTTCTTGATGATCGCCAAAAGGCTGTCTGAATTCCGCTTTCTCCAGGAAAAAGCGGGGATTTACAGGGCTTCCCTTAAAAGATACTCCCAAAAATCTATGGTTTGGGGGATGGGGATAAGTGCGGGGATTGCCTTGGGGGGCTTTGTTTGGTTTGCTTGGGTCTTTGGTGTGGATTACTTTCTTTACCTTTCTCCCCTAATCGCCCTCTACCTGGTTTTTATTTTAATCAAAACTCTCCGGGAAAAGGAAGTCATGGAAGAACCGGAAGGCCTTTTCCATCACCTTCTGTTTACTCTCTACACTTCGGTGTTGATCTTCCTCTTTTTTCTTTCCTTTTTCGTGGGTAAAGTGGATTGAGGGAGATATTTGGTCTCGGGATTTCCATTTCACTCAAATACCCCCATAAAAAAAGAGTTTCCCTGGAGTTTCCTGAGGAATCCTTTCCTTCACTGGACAGTTTGTTTTCAGTTGTGGTAAATTACTTTTGACTTTATCGGGGAGAGGAAATGGAACTATTGGAAATTGCCCTCAAGCTTCTCCTGGCTGTCGCGCTGGGAGGATTGATAGGGATGGAAAGAGAATCCAGCCAGAAACCGGCGGGATTCCGGACTAATATCCTCATCTGTGTGGGGGCCACCATGATGATGATCCTCTCAGGATTGATCCTGGAGGGCCAGGAAGGGAGTGGGGGAGATCTAACCCGGATCGCGGCCGGAGTTATCACCGGAATCGGCTTTATCGGTGCCGGCACCATCATTCAGGGACGAGGGAATGTCATCGGTCTGACTTCAGCCGCCACCATTTGGGCGGTGGCGGGACTGGGTTTGGTCATTGGAGCCGGCCATTACTGGATCGCAGCCATCTATACCGTTTTGGTATTTGTCACTCTTCTGGCTTTAGGTCGGGTGGAAAGTTTTCCTCTGAGAAGAGCGGGATTCCATTACCGCATCCAAACCAAGCGCTCTCCCCACATCCTGAACCACATAAAAAAATTAGGCCTTCATGAGGGAATCAAGTTCCAAAATCTCACCTTGAAAAACGAAAAGGATCACACTTTTGTGGATTTTTCTTTTAACGCTTCTGAAGAAAAAGAACGAAACTTCAATAAAAATCTTTTGAACTCGGAAGAGATCATAGAGATCCGCATTGATTGAAGAAAAAATCCTGGTGGCCACCACCAATTCAGGGAAATTCAAAGAAATCAAATCCTTCCTTTCCGATTTACCCGTAAGTATGTATTCCTTGAAACAGGCTCAGATTGACAAATCTTTTCCCGAACAAGGCCACACCTTCCTGGAAAACGCTCGAGGGAAAAGCCTGTTCTACAGCGAAGAATGGGACGGTCTGACCCTGGGAGAGGATTCAGGTTTGGAGATCGATTACCTTCATGGAGCTCCAGGGGTCCTCTCGGCCCGATTTTCAGGCCCCCAGGCCACAGACGAAAAAAACATCCAGAAGGTTCTGAAACTCCTCCAGGATGTCCCCTATGAAAATAGAAAAGCGCGGTTCGTGGCCTCCATGGTTCTCTCTCAAAAAGGAAAAATCATTAAGGAGATTCAAGAGTTCGCTCCCGGTACGATTACCTTTGAAAAAAAAGGGCATTCCGGGTTTGGTTATGATCCTATCTTCTATTATCCTCCGCTTCAAAAAACCTTTGCCCAGCTTTCCTCAGAAGAAAAAAACGCCGTCAGCCACCGAGGACGGGCTCTCCGGAAACTCAAAGAATTCCTCCATCAGTATTGAAAAACAACATAATTAAAAAGTCAAAAGCCAAAATTATCTAACTTAAATCACCCAATCAACGCAAATAACGCGAGTAACTTGGAAGAATCTTTTTTAGGAGGGACCCCGCAGGATAATTTTTATCCTGCGGGGCTAATGAAGATGATGGGCGAGAGGAAAAAGCAGGCTGAGCTTTAGCTCACCTGGATTGGCCGGTATTCCCTACCGTAATCTTGTCTTTTATCTTGTTAAAAGTATTTTCCCCGATCCCTCTGACCTTCATGATTTCTTCAATCTTCTTAAACTCTCCATGGGTCTCCCGAAACTGGATAATCCTCTCGGCAATTTTCGGACCCACCCGGGGGAGTTCCTGAAGTTCCTCAGTCTCCGCTGTGTTGATGTTGATCTTACTATCCGCTTCCAAGAAAGCCGCTTGAGAGGAGAGGGGAAAGAAAGACAAAATAAAAGCAAGCCCAATCCCGAAAACCAAACATCTCAAATTGAATCTTTTCATGAGTACCTCCTTTCATCTCTCTTACTGCAATATTCAGACCAAGAAATTCATAAAATGTAAGTTATTGAATATCATCAAATTACAAAATTCCGGCCTTTACAAGAGTCAATATCCGTTAACCCCAGTCTTTGTCAGCGACAACCTAGGTTTCCACCAGGATAATTCAAAATTCAAAAATCAAAATTAATAAATTGATAAAAGAAAAGATGAGGAGTTGAATAAAGACTCCGGCTGAGATTAAATTAAGTGAATCCAAACGCTAAAACACAACTAACCCAATCAACGCCATAAACCCTTCCCCCCGTATCACTCCTCTCTCAACCCCACAAACGCAATCAACGCAAGTAACGCGATTAACGCAAGTAACGCAATCAACGCAAAAAACGCCATTTGCGAGGTCGGATGAAAGTTGGTATAAATAGAGGTAAATACCGATGAAAAAGAAAATCCAGGAATTTTTGCTCTACCTGAAACATGAAAAAAACGCCTCCATTCACACCATCAATAATT
This sequence comes from bacterium, assembly GCA_018335295.1. Classification (GTDB taxonomy): domain Bacteria; phylum Acidobacteriota; class Aminicenantia; order Aminicenantales; family Aminicenantaceae; genus JAGXKI01. The sequence continues at coordinate 30,849 of JAGXKI010000016.1, forward strand.
ACCGAAGAGACCTGTATCAGTTTAATGCTTATCTATCCACCAGAAAGGTCCCTTTTTCAAAGATAGACCACATGATCCTAAGGGGATTTCTGGCTAAGCTCCACCAGAAACAGGAGAAAAAATCTACAATCTCCCGAAAACTAGCAACCCTCCGTTCTTTTTTCCAATTCTGTATTAAAAAGAAATGGCTGGAGGACAATCCCGCCAAACTAGTGTCCACCCCCAGACAGGATAAGCCAGTGCCCACGTTTCTTTCCGAAGAAGAAATGACCCGGTTTCTGGACCTCCCCCAATCCAACAAATCCCTGGATTTGAGGGATAAAGCTATCCTGGAACTTCTTTATGCCACAGGAATTCGAGTCAGCGAACTTGTAGGAATGGATGTTCAGGATGTAAATTTTTCAGACCAGCTGATCCGGGTGAAAGGAAAGGGAAAAAAGGAAAGAATTGTGCCCTTCGGAAGACAATCCCTGGAAAGCCTTCGAGATTATTTTCGGGCCCGGACTACCCTCAACAAAGGAAAAATCGACCAAAAGGCGGTTTTTCTCAATTTCCGGGGAGAAAGACTCACGGTCCGGTCGGTGGAACGTACAGTAGCCAAATACATCCGTCTTTCGGCAATGCAGAGAAAGGTGAGTCCCCATTCCCTCCGTCATTCATTCGCTTCCCACCTGCTGAGCCGGGGAGCGGATTTGAGAGTGATCCAGGAGCTTCTGGGCCATGAGAGTTTGGCCACCACTCAAAAATACACCCACCTGAACCTGAAAAGGCTCCTGGAAGTCTACCGGAAAAACCACCCCCGCTCCTAAAAAATGGGGTCGGACCGAATCTAACTCGGTAATAATAAACCAATTAAGAGAAAATTAGGAATAACTTATTTAATATCTGTAATTTAAATTCGGTCTGACCCCATCTATCCGTGACCCCATCTATCCGAGTGAATTTTTCTTCCTGGGTGAGACTCCGGTTAAAAAATTTTTGAGAAGGGCTATCTCCACCTCCTTGTCGCCGAGGAGTCTCTCTAAGTCTTGAATCTCCTTTTCATATTCTCTGATGGTGGTATCCTGGGAAAAGATCTCAGCTCCTTTCTCCAGGAATTCATTTCTCCAGCGGTGGATCGAGGCTGGATGGATGTGGTACTGTTTTGAGAGTTGGGCCACTGTTTTCTCATCCCTTACAGCCTCCATAACCACCTGAAATTTGAACTTAGGAGAGTAATTTTTTGTACACATCTCCATCCTCCATCAAAGGTCTCCGAACCCTCTGATGATGCCTATTATAACACACAGACTCTCGCACTATAGGTGGTACAAATTTTGGGGGGCAGTTCCAACGCAATGAACGCAAGTAACGCAA
>JAGXKI010000016.1:32292-44160 GCA_018335295.1 bacterium
CAATAAACTCGAATGGGGTTAGCTCCGGTCCGACCCCAATTTTTCTTTTTCCCAGATTTTCTCCGGTTCCAGCTCTTCCCTGTAATCGCAGTCTTTATTGGGACAGTAGAGGAAAGGATTCTTTTTGATGGAATTTCTCCGCAGCACAAAATTCTGGCCGCACTGGGGACAGGACTGAGGGAGGGGCTGATCCCAGGTGGCAAACCGGCATTGAGGAAAACTGCTGCACCCATAAAAGATTTTTCCCTTCCGGGACTTCCTTTTCATCAGAGTTCCCCCGCACCCGTTGGGGCAGGCAATTCCAGTATCTTCTCTTTCCTTCTTTATGTAGGTGCACTGGGGGTAGTTGGAGCAGGCCACAAAGGACCCATACTTCCCGTACCGCACCACCAATTGAGACCCACAGCGGGGACAGTTCTCATCCACGGGCTTGGCTTCCTTTTTGCCCAGGCTCTTCTTGTAAGTGCAGTCCGGATAACCGCTGCAGGCCAAAAATTTCCCGTAACGGCTCTCCCGGATCACCATTTGACGCCCACACTGGGGGCACACTTCATCAGAAGGGATTCCCTTCTTTCTAACTCCCTGCACCTTCATGGCCTCATCCAGATCTTTCTTCAGCAGAGAATAATAGGTTTTCAGGTATTCCACCCACTCCTTTTTCCCTTCACTGATAGAATCCAGAACCTCTTCCAGATTGGCTGTGAACTCAACCTCCATCAAATCGGGAAAATTCTTGATAAGATAATCGGTGACAAAGATTCCCAGGTCGGTAGGGATGAACTTTCCCTTCTCCTTTAGGACATACACACGATCCTGCAGGGTAGAGATAATGGGAGCGTAGGTGCTGGGACGGCCGATTCCTTTGGCCTCCAGGTCCTTGACCAGGCTTCCCTCGGTGTACCGTGGAGGGGGTTGAGTGAAATTCTGTTTGGATTCCAGGTCCAGAAGTTTTAGGTTCTCCCCTTTTTGGGCTTGGGGCAGAATGAGTTTATCCTTTTTCTGTTTGGAATAGAGGGTCATGAACCCATCAAACTTGACCACTTCTCCTTTGGCTTTAAATTCATAGGGAGCCGCTGTGATCTTAAATTCAGTCTCTTCCACCACAGCCGGGCTCATCTGGGAGGCCACAAACCGGTTCCAGATAAGGGTGTAGAGCCGGAATTCATCTCTTTTCAAATACGGTTTGATTTTTTCCGGGGGAAGATCAAAACAGGTGGGCCGGATGGCTTCATGAGCATCCTGAGCCTTTTTCTTATTCTTAAACACCCGGGCCCTTTTGGGCAGATAATCCGGAGAAAAATTCTCCTGAATGTACTTCCGGGATCCAGCCAGCGCCTCGTTGGAGACCCTCACCGAATCGGTCCTCATATAAGTGATCAAACCCGTAAGCCCCCTGTCTCCAATCTCCAGACCCTCGTAGAGGCGTTGGGCCACAGTCATGGTTTTTTTTACCGAAAAGCGGAGAAACCGGAAACTATCCTGTTGAAGGGTACTGGTGATATAGGGAGGGGGAGGATTTTTCTTCTTTTCCTTGACTTTTATATCGTCCAGGATAAAGGGAATTTTCTGGAGCTCAGAAACGATTTTCTTCGCTTCCTTTTCCTTTTTTATTTTGGCTTTTTTTCCTTTGATTTTAACGAGGTTGGCCTTGAAATCAGGGGATTGGGAAGCCCGGAGCAGAGCCTGGATGGTCCAGTATTCCTCAGGGGTAAAGTCTTTGATCTCCTTTTCCCTCTCACAGATCAACCGGAGGGCGATGGACTGAACCCTTCCAGCACTCAGCCCTTTACCGATTTTTTTCCACAAAAGAGGACTGATCAAATACCCCACCAGCCGGTCCAGGATTCTTCGGGCCTGCTGGGCGTTGATTTTATTTAGGTCCAAATCCCCCCAGCCCTTGAACGCTTCCTCCACCCCGCTCTTGGTGATCTCATGGAAAAGCACGCGGTAGATATTGGGGTTGGCTTCCTTCAGAAGCTGGGTCAGATGCCAGCAGATGGCTTCTCCCTCTCTGTCGGGATCGGCAGCCAGAAAAACAGATTGGGCCTTCTGAGCTGCCTTTTTCAGCTCAGTGGCCACCTTTTTTTTATCCGGAATCACCTGATATTCCGGCTCGAAATCATTCTCTACGTTCACCCCCAGTTTATTTTTGGGAAGATCCCGGATATGGCCCATGGAGGCTTTGACCATGTATCCCGAGCCCAGATAGCGGTTGACAGTTTTGGCTTTAGCGGGTGACTCCACAATCACTAAATTCTTAGACATCATAACTTCCTTTGATAACATTTTCCTGCCAATGGTGCAACCAGCCCTTTAAACTCCATATTCAAGAGGATAGAGAGAAGCTCGGAAACCGAAAAATCAGTGTGTTCCACCAGTTCATCGATATGAGTGGTGTCATCCGGCTTCAAAAGGTCATAAATTTTCCTCTCCCGGGCATCCATGGAGGGAAAAACTTTCTTCTCTTCTTTCTGGAGAGAAAAAATCTGTTCTCTTATAGGGGAAGGGAATTCTTCCACCACATCTTCCCAGGATTCCACCAGCTTGGCTCCGGTTTTAATCAGCCAATTGGTGCCTTCACTGAGGGGCGAGGTGATATTCCCGGGAACCGCCATCACTTCTCTGTTCTGTTCCAGGGCCAGCCGAGCCGAAATCAAAGAGCCGCTCTGCCGGGTAGCTTCCACCACCACAACAGCCAAGGAAAGACCGCTGATGATTCGATTTCTCAGGGGAAAATGGAAACCCAGAGGCGGACTTTGGGGAGGAAATTCTGTGATCACCGCTCCTTGTTCAATGATCTTATCAAACAATTTTCTGTTCTCCTTGGGATAAATACGGTCCATCCCGGAGCCCAGCACTGCCACCGTCTTTCCTTCTTTCAAAGCGCCCCAATGAGCCAGGGAATCGATCCCTCGGGCCAATCCGCTGACCACCACCAGGCCGCGGGAAGCCAGGTCCTGGGCCAGCCTTTCGGCCACCGCCCTTCCGTAGGGTCCTGTCTTGCGGGCTCCCACCACGGAAACCGCCGTGTCTTTGAGCATATCGACCTTGCCCGCACAATAAAGGACGTATGGAGGATCAAAAATTTCTCTCAAATACTCCGGATAATGGCAGTTTTCTAAAGTCAAAACAGTATATCCTTTTCTCTCCAGCCTTTCAATTTCTTTCTCCGCCTTCTCCAGGATGGAGGAAGAAGTTAAGCGTTGCGCCGTGGCTTCATCAATCCCCAGAGAGGTCAAAGATGAAGCTGAGGAGCGGAAAATTTCCTTCACAGAGGAATGATGGAGCAGGAGTTTTTGCACGGCCCGGAGATTGTCTCCTAGAACCAGGTTTAAAGCCACCCAATAGGGAAGATTCTCTCTCATATTGAACCACCTCGGGGTGATTGGCAAATCAGGCGGTTGGGGTCCCCCCTTTTTGAAATTCCCCCTTATTTTAATCCAGAAAAAATAAAATTACAAAATATTTAAAAAAAATAAAAAGGGTCAAAAGAAGGAGCGGGATCACCCCTGGCCCACCTCAAATAAATTAAACCTCCGATTTTTAGCCGCAAAAATCTCACTTTAGGGCCTTATATCTGTGGAAAAATCAGGTTAACTTATTGAAATAAATAGAGTTGCCTGGGCCCGTCCCCAAATAAATTCCAAATAAATTTCAAATTAAATAACATTCAAATAAATTTATTTTTGGGGAGGAACGTCCACCCAAACCAGTTTGTTCTTGGATTTAAACCCCTTCTGGATGCGGACATGGGAGGGAGGAACTCCCCAGTGAGAAGCAATTGCCTCTGTGAGTTCCTTGTTGGCTTTCCCCTTAACCGGAGGGGCTTTCACCTTAACTTTGAACTCTCCGGGACCCGTTTTCTCAATCCCTTTCTCCCGGGACCTGGTTTGAACCCGGATTCTCAAGTAGATGGTTTCCTCCTCACTGGGACCTTTAAAATTGATAGGAGGGCCGGCCCATCAGGTGTTGGGCATAAACAGAGAGGGAATCCACCACAAAAGAATCCAGAAACATAATCACAAGAATCACCAGGATAGGACTTATATCAATTCCCCCCAGCTTATAAGGGGGCACCACTCTCCGGAAAGGACTCAGAACGGGTTCTGTCAGCCGGTAGAGAATAACCGAAACCGTATACAGGGAAGGAATATGGACCCAGGAAAGAATGGCCCGAAAAATGATGATCCATATATAAATGGTCAAAACGAGGTGGACAATCCGGGAAACAGCCGCCAAAAAATGAGCAAATAATACCATTGTCTCTACCCTTCACTCCAGGATATCAGAGCAGGCCTTCAGGTTAACTCCGTTCAGGAGTCCGTTCTTACGGCCTGGCTCCCAAATAAACCCCTGAAATCCAGGGGCTATTGTTTTATTTTCTCTTTGTACTTCTCGAAGAGTTTCTTCAATTGCTTCCAGGTCACAATGTACCCGGTTATATAGAGGGACATTCGGGGGCGTCGGGGGTCGTTGGATTCAACCATGACATATTCTCTGAGCAGACCCTTTTTTTGAGGAGCCGGGATGTTTATTTCAATAACCACCTTGTTTCCGGGAGCCACTGTGATGGAGGAATCGATTTTCTTTCCTTTGTGGAAAAAGATAGCGCTTTTATGGGAAAACTCCACCTTCAGTTTTTTTTCACCCCTATTGGCTATAGTGGTCTGGGCGGATATATCCTCTCCTTCCAGGATCAAACCCATACTCTGACTTAGATTTTGGATATGAACCTGGGGTCGGGGAGGAACTTCGATATGGGCCGAAATGACCAGTTTTTTCCGGGGCTGGGAGGAATCATTGGATTTTACAAAAATGAACTTGGAGACACTCCCGGCGTAACCTCGGGTGTGAAATTTGACCTGAATCTCTCCCTTCTGGCCGGGAGGAACTTCCTGTGTGGAAGCCAGAGCGGCGGTGCACCCACAGGATGTTTTAACTTTCTCGATGACCAGAGGAGAATCTCCATCATTCCTGAACACAAAATTATGACTCAAAATCTTTCCTTCCTTCACCTTTCCAAAATCCCACTGGCTCTTCTCAAAGACAATTCGGGGGCCGTCTTCTGAAAAAAGAAAACTTCCTCCTGTCATCAGGAGGGCCGTCAGAAGGAGAACAGGAATGATCCTATGTTTTTCTTTCATCTTTTTACATCCTAAAATCGGTCTCGAATTTTCAATATATTATCATTTTTTCTTTTCTCCAGCAACAAACCGGAATAGAGGTCCGCCTTCCCATTTCTTTCAATCTTTCTTGACACTCCATCACCCCTCTTCTATAATTATCCTGAATTATTCATAAAAGGCCGGTACTTATAAATACCACAAAGAGTATGAATGAGTTAAAAGAATATCGAAGGGCGTCTGCAAAGAAAGTCAGTTTCATAGATTCTTTCCTTTCATCCTATTTCATCTTAAAATCGGTCTTTTTAGCCTTTGGGCGAGTCGATCTGGCCGCATCTGCTTCGTTACAAGAAAAGAAGGGGTCAGACGCCTTGGGGTCTGACCCCATCTTTTCACAGCTTCGTACCCTGTGCCTCCCATCTACAGCCACCTCGACTCGTGAATAATCCAGGTTATCTAAAATTAGAGGATAGAGTCCATACATGGAAAAAAAGTATTTGAAATTTTACTCTTTCATCCTCATATTCCTCTTGGCTTCCCTCTCTCCGATTTTTGCTCAGCAGAAAAGGTTCAAGGTCAAGGTAGTCACCGAACAGGCTAATGTCCGCCTTAAACCGGATATCGGGAGTGTCATCATCGAACAGCTCCCCAAAGGCACGGTTCTGGAATCCTCCGGAAAGGAAGGAAGCTGGTATTCGATTCTGTTCAAACCCGACTCGGAAAACGAAGTCAAGGGCTATGTGCATCAAAGCCTGGTTATAGAAATGGAACCTTCCCCAGAAGATGAGCCTTCCCCCCCTCCTGAAGAAAAAAAAGTCAAGAAAAAAGAAGAAGAAAAGGCAGAAAAGGAAAAAAAGGAAGAAACAAAGGAAGCCCAGAAAAAGAAGGAGGAACCTCCCGTCGAAGAAAAGGACATCCAACCTCCTCCTCCCCCGGTTTCCTTCCAGGAACTTTTCCCCAGGTATGTGATCAACCTGGCACTGGGAGCCGAGTTTCTCATCCTCGGAGATTTAAACCAAGGGGCTCAGGGATTAGCGGAGTGGTACAGCAACAGAGTTTTGGTGCATAAAATAGGAGACGTAAATCCCTTTCATCTGAGTTATGCTTTGGGGGGAGAAATGAATTTCCAGCTTTCTCCCCACTTTTATCTAGGGGTGGGGAGCGGATACTTCACCGGAGGAAAAGAAAGTCTGGTGGAATTTCCCACCCAAGACTTCACCGAATCCCTCATCACCCACCCTCACATTCAATCGATACCCATCCGCACTCTTATCACTTACTATCCCAAGGCGGAGGTCTTCTATCTCAAGGCCGGATTGGAATATCACCTGGCCCAGTGCTCCTATTCTTACCGGATTCAGAAAGAGGAATACTGGAGAAAATGGGACGGAAAGGCCACTTCCCAGGGTCTGGGGTTACTTGGTGGGCTGGGAATCACCCAGGAAATCTTTCCCTGGCTGAATTTCTATGCCGAAGCTTTGGGCCGGTATGCCCGGATTAAGGGATTTTACGGCGAAGCCCGTCTCACCGACTCGGAAGGAACCGACCGCACCGAAAAAGGAACTCTCTACTACTACAAGGGAAAAATGGCGGGAAACACCTATCCCCTTCTTTTTATCCTCAAGGAAAAGCCTTCCCCGGATGTAGAAATTTCAGATCCCCGGGAAGCCCAGTTGAACCTTTCCGGAGTAAGCTTAAAATTAGGAATCCAATTCAAATTTTAACCCCTTCTTTTCGCCCGTCCCCTTCTTATACCTTTTCGAGAAGAGCGATGTGCTGGGCATGGAGGCCCTTAAACAGAGGGTAGATTCTCTTCAACCGAAACCCTTCCTTCTGGAGTTCTTGGTTAAAGGATTTTTCAGGAATCATGCTGATACGGGTGGGACTTTCTTTTATTTTCTTCCGAAATTTCCTCTGGAGGAAATGAAGAAAATTCCTTCTGTAAAAAGAAATCACCACCCATTTCCCAGAAACCCGGAAAAATTCCCTCAAAATATGCTCTCGCTCTCTTCGGTGGTGAACATGGTGGAAAAACCGCATGGAAAGAACGAGCGCTACCGAAGAGGATTGAAACGGAAGGGGATTTTTGATATCCGCCACCACCCCCCAACAGCAGGCCCCCTTCCTTCTCTGGTCCCGGGCTCTTTTCACCATGGGAAAAGAAAGGTCGCACTGGAGAAGGGAAAACCCTCTTCGTTCAAATAAAGAGGAAAAACGTCCGTAACCGCAGGGCACATCCAGGACCTTTCCCCAATCCAGTCCGGTTTGGTGAAGGATTTTTTCAAGGATTCTCTGCTCCCTTTTGTCAACCAGCTTCTGATCCCATCCCCGGTACCGTTTTCGTTCATACTCCCTGACTTCTTCTTCCACAAAAGGAGTGTTCTTAGAAAAAAGGGGCTCGGACCCCGATCTGCTTCGATTATAATTTTTATAGGATAAAAAGTTCCTCTTTCCTTTACTCCTGCTCATCCCAGCTCCCGAACCTGAGGAAGCTTTTTCCTGTGGCCTTTTTTAAAATACACATACTTGGGGCTCGCCTCCACTCTCACTCTCTCAAAAGGGGTAGAAAGCTCCTCACCCTCCTGGCTTATCACCTTTTCCAAAGGATAGGAAAAACAAAATTCCAGGGGTTTTCCTTCACTCCAGCATACCCCCAGCAAATCCTCTTTTTTCCGGAACAAAAATATCCGAGCCGGGGGCTGGGAAAGATCGGCCACAAAATAGCTTCCCTCCAGACTTTTTACCATGGTTTTAAGGGCCCAATAAGAAGGCCGCTTCCGCCATGAACTTTCCCGGTTATCCACCAGTCCGTAGCCGGGAGCGGCCAGCTGCCACCAGTATACCCGCTCCACAAACCCACTTGACAGGGAGAGGACATAATAGCGCACCAGGTAATCAGCCTGCTCTTCCTCGGAAACGTTGGGGGTTCCCGAAGCGGGAGAATACTTTTCTGTTCCCGCCAAGGGCCAGTTCATTTCAGTGATCCACAGTCTCTGACTGGAAGAAGTCCACACATCCACTACGGCTTTCAAGAGTGCCAGTTTGCGGCTGAGGTCCCATCCAAACTGGGCCTTTTCCGGCGGGCCCATCCGGTCCACATACAGAAGAGAGGAGACCACATCAAAGGAAATTTCCTTGAGCACCGGGGGATAGAGGTGAAACTCAAAATCGATCACCGCAGGACCCACCAGATGAACTCCATAGGAGGAAGCCAGGGAGAGAACAGGGCGCACCAGACGGAGATATTCCCTGAAATCCCAAAGCCCCCATTTGGTTCGGTTCCAGGCATGTCCTATCTCAAAATAGGAACAACCATCAGACAGGCGGGAGAAAACCTCCTCTACAAACCCCTCCCAGTGAGAAGGCTCCTCCACATCCCTTCTGTGCTGGAGAAGGGCTACCATAACTTCTATCCCCTGTTCGTGGAGAAACTTTATGAAATTCTCGTAGAAAGAAATCCGGTCTTTCTCCCAGGAGGGGATCCGGACCAGTGTGTGATGGATGCCCAGTTCCTTCAGACGTTCTGTGATTTCCTTATCCTTTCCCTGGGCGGGAGAGACCGCCACTCCAAAAGAGCCGTTGAAAGAGACCGGCTGCTCGTACCTCCCTTTCCTGTATCTCCGGTAGGCCGCGAGAACCGGCCCTGCTTTTTTCAAGTTGGAAGTTAGAATCCGGAAGTAACCCGGAGTGTATTTCAGGTGGTGGATAAACCTTTTTTTACGGGGAAGAACGTTGTGAGGCTGATCCGCATAAGGGTTCCAGCGGAATGAATTTTGCATGGTAGGATCACTGAATCTTTAATTTTTGGCTCAGTTTTCGCAGTCCGAGCTTTTTTTTCATCTCCACCCATCCAGTATACATTTTTTTATTCCCTCTGTACCAGAGCCATTGGATATTTTTGACCCGGTCCTGATTGAGATAATTTCTGAGAAAAAAGCGCTGCCAACGGAGGGGGATCCCCAGACGGATAAGATTTTTAAGCCCTTTCCACCGGCCGATTTTCCTCCGGGTCCGGATCCGGTTGGTATCGATAAGGTAGAACTGGAATGAACAAGAACCCACCTCCTGGACCAGGATATTCCCATCGGATAAATCTTTGTGGAAGAGACCCTTTTGATGACAAAAGGCCAGGTGATGGGCCAAACAGGAAAGCAGGGGTTTGAGTTTGGAGGGAGGGGCGGTCTGGAATAAATCTCTAATTTCTCCAGCATCCTCGATCCATCGGGATAAGAAAACGCTCTCATCCACAAATCCATGGCTTCGTTTTTCCAGGTAGGCCACCGGAAGAGGAGTGGGGATTCCCTGGTTGAACAGAGCCATCCCTCCTTTCCAGGCCTTGGAAGCTTTGCTTGAGAGAAAAAGACTCTTCAGCCGGTCCACTCCCTGGGTCCGGAATTCTTTAATGACCACAGGGGTCTTTTCCTGTTGGTTCAACGGAAGATTGATTTTCCCCACCCTGTTTCGCTCCTGAAGAAGGATTTTCACCCCAGGATGCTCCAGAAGCCGGGGTCCCAGAGCAAGGGTTTCTCGAAAGGAAACAGAATCGAAGTCTGGATGAATTTTTCCCCTCACCGAAGGGGCCGATAGAGGTTGACCCTTTTCTTTCATTACCCGTTTTCAAAACTAAAAATCACCATAGCACCCCTCCTTTTCCCTGTCAAATAATAAAAAACCGGGACACAATACCTATTTCCTTATTATTGTCTCGCCCGTCTCGCTTTTCTAGCTTTTATATCAACGCAACAAACGCAAATAACGCAAATGTATTTGACTGCTTAGGGGATGTGATATATATTACTTTATTAAATATACTCGACTTAATTAAATCTTAGGCAGGTGAAAAATGAGTTTAGACTCTCAACTTCTCAAAATTCTGGCCTGTCCTCAATGCAAGGCCCAAGTCAAACTCACCCAGGACGAAAAAGCCCTCAAGTGCATGAAATGCCACCGCGTTTATCCCATAAAAGAGAACATCCCGGTTATGCTCATCGAAGAGGCTACCATTGAACCAGAGAGAAACACTAAAGATTGACCCCCTTCCACCGATAAAAAAAATCCTACTGGTACGCCTGCGCCGCATCGGGGACATCATCATGACCACTCCGGCCGTCAAGGCCCTGAGAAACCAATTCCCCGATGCCTTCCTATCTTACGTGGTGGAAAATCCCTACAAACAACTGGTTGAAGGAAATCCGGCCATCGATCATATTTGGGCCATCCCTCCCAACCAGGAGGCCCGCGATTTCATCCACACCATCCACGAAGTTCAAAAAGAAAAATACGATGCGGTCATCGATTTCCATGGAGGACCCCGGGCTTCCCTCATCACTTTTCTCTCCATGGCCAAACTGAAGATTGGATACAACATCAAATACAAAAATTTCATCTATAACTATAAAATTCCCCGTGAACCCGAAAAAGGACACTACCACAGCGTGGAAAACCACTTCAACCTGGTGAAACTCCTGGGAATCCCTGACTCCTCCCCTCCTCCTCTCCAACTCCCTCAACCCAAGAAAAAGGAAATCCAAACCGTAGACCGGTTCCTCAATGAAAATCACGTCACCCATTCCCCAAAGATAGTCCTCCACATCGGGGCCGGGAACCAATTCCGAAGCTGGGGCGAAAAAAACCTCTGTACACTCATCCAATTATTCTCCAAACTCCCTCAAGTTCATGTGATCCTGGTGGGAAGCCAGGAAGACCGTTCCCTGGAAGAAAAGATTTTCCAAAAGAGCTCCTCCAAATTTCACACCGCGGTGGGACAGCTCAACCTGAGAGAACTCCAAGAACTCATTTCCCGTGCCTCTCTTTTCGTAGGACCCGACAGCGGCCCCATGCATATCGCCGCCGCCACCTCCACTCCGATTGTGGCCTATTTCGGGCCTACCCTCCCGGCCAATTTTTCTCCCTGGCGGAAAAATACCGCCATCCTGGAAAAAGACCTGGACTGCCGCCCCTGCCGCCAAAAACAATGCATCCACCAGGACTACAGATGCCTCCGGCGCATAAAACCGGAACAAGTCTACAAAGCCTGCCTTTCTTTTCTGCAGGGAAAAAGATAATGAAATTTTCTCCTTTATCTCGGTTTTCCCAAAACACCCCGGAGCCTGAGAATATTTTAGCCTGGACCCTTTCCGCCTACCTCCTTTTTTCCATGGTCTCTATCAGCCTGAGCCAGATTTTTATCTCCATCTCGCTCCTTCTGTGGCTCTTCTTTTTGATAAAGAAAAAAATCCCCCTGTCCTTTCCTTCCTTCTTCTGGCCCCTCATCGCTTACAGCGGCCTCTCCCTCCTCTCATCCTTTTTTTCGGTCAATCCCCGGATCAGCCTCCGGGACAGCCGCGAACTCCTCCTTTACCTCATTGTCCCCATGGTTTACGTGGGTTTCCGGAAACAAAATAAGATTCAAACCGGCCACCTGGCTTTACTGGCCTCAGCTTTTCTTTGCACCCTCTATTCCCTTTTTTATACCTTCACCCAGGCTTATCCAGGAGAACGAATCACCGGGTTTATGGGTCATTACATGACCCAGGCAGGACTGCTTCTTCTGTTCAGCTGTGTGGCCCTGGCTCATATTTTTCTATCCCGGGGTAGATTCAAATGGGTTTGGGGGTTAGGATTATGCCTTTCCCTAGTAGCCCTGACCCTGACCCTCACCCGCAGCGCTTGGGTAGGGCTGGCGGTGGGAGCCTGCCTGATCCTGCTCCTTTACAAACCCCTCTCGCTCCTCCTTGTCCCGGTG
>JAGXKI010000073.1 GCA_018335295.1 bacterium
GAGAAGATATCGGAAGGAAAAAAATAAAAGATTTGACCATCCCTGAGCATTTTTCCCTCATCAAAGGAGTATTCCCACTCTGAGGAGAATTCCACTCCTTTTTGTTCGTAGGTTCCCATCCGGTCGGGTTGAGCGGGTCTGCGGAAGCGGTGATCCGGGGTGCCTTGGGGGGTACTGGTGGGGGCGGTGGACCGGGTGCCCACGGTCCAGTAAACAGTCCGGGGATTCGGGCTGAGATTTTCAAATTCCACTCGAACGAAATTAATCAGAGGAGAATCCGGAGTTCCATCCAAAGTGTAAGCAAAGGCTGTAATGGAATAGCGAACCCCTTCTTTCTCGAATTTGTATTGGATGATGGGAAGATATCCTCTGTAAAGTGTTTTGATTCTCTGATTCACAGGTTGAGGGGGATTTCCATAGAAAAACATCAGCTCTCCGTATCCCGTGTAGAGATAGCCTTCGGGTGTGATTTCTGTTCCTTCCCTGCTGTCCATGAAACCGATCACATCTACCGGATAGGCAAAATAAGAGAAAGGTTTATCCGGTGGATCGATTTCAGGATTCCACATTTGAGCATGAATGAGTGAGCCCAGGAGAAAAAGGAATCCCCAAGCCCATAGAAATTTATGAGAGTGAGAAGTTTTATTTTTCATAATGATTCTCCCAATTTTGTTAAGGGAATTGTATAAAATTTTTCCTGTTTATTCAAAGCGAGATATAAAAAAGAGAAGGGCTTGTTATGGATAGGAAAATTCCTTCCTGAATGAGGTTTCAAAGGGGATTTTATTTCAGATATTGAAGACTTTTGGGTTCTTTTTCCATATGGAAAATGAGAATGGATTGAAAAATTTTACGAAGATTTTTGATTCGAGGAGAGGGAAGAGGAAGATTTTTTTGGGAAGGAGGAGGATTTTTACTTATCCAGCGGAGAAAATCCTTTATCGCAGGGTCTACCTTTTCTTTCTTATGAGGAGCACAGCGGCTGCAGAACACTCCATCTTTTTTAGGAGAAAGCCATCCTGGGGAGGTTAGTTCTCTCTGGCACTTGAGGCACTTTTTAAGATCCGGGAGGACTCCGTTTATTTTGAGAAACCATGCTTCAAAATAGGCACTCAGGAAATCCACATTCCCTTCTTCCTTCAGAGACCGCAGAATAGAAAAAAGAAGCCGGAAGAGAAGCTCGTCTTGAGATCGGGACGGGAAAAACTCTTCGATGAGTTCAGAAAAGTAAGATAAGTTGAATGAAGTTTCCGGACGGGCGGTTATCTCAAAAAAGGATTCCAGGAGATCACAATTGCTTATGGTGACCAGTTCTTTCTTTTCCTTTTCATAATAAAACACCTTGATTTTGGACATAGGTTCGAGACTGCTTCCGAAACGATTTCCGAATTTTCTTGCCCCCTTCGCCACTCCTTTTATGATTCCATGCTGGTCGGTCAAGAAAATCACAATTTTATCCTGATCACCTATATTAAAGTTTCGGAGAACAATGGCTTGGGACTGTTCAAGAGGCATCGGAGGATTAAGATATGTAATTGAGGAAAAGAGTCCCCAGACCCAGGAAAGAGAGGATGCCGATGGTGTCTGTGCACATAGTCAACAGATTGACCGAACCCAGGGCTGGGTCCAGATGGAGCAGTCTCAACAAAAGAGGGATGAGGGTTCCCAAAGAGGCGGCAACAAAGAGATTGATGATGATAGCTCCCCCCAAAATTATACCGATGTAAATATTTCCTATAAGGAAATAGGAGATAAAGGCTATTACGAACCCTATGAAGATTCCGTTTCCCAGCCCCACGATGATTTCTTTGGCTAAAGCTTTTCTTGATGATAGCCAATCTGTTTGACCGGTGGCAATTTCACGAACCATTAGGGCGATAGTTTGATTGCCAGAAATCCCTCCTAAGGCCGCCACTAAAGGCATGAACACAGCGAGAGTGACAGCCTGTTCGATGGTGGCTTTAAAATAATTCACCACAAATGGAGATAATGAAGCTGTGAGTAGACTGAATAACAGGAAAGGAAGCCTTTTTTTTATGGATTTAAAGGGGGTGTCTTGAATCCTGTCTGATGTATCCAGGGAAACCATTTTGTATATATCTTCAGTAGCTTCCTGGTCGAGGACATCGATTACATCATCCACCGTGACCACTCCCAATAGATTGTTCTCTTTATCCAACACAGGGATGGCCACCAAATTGTAGTCAGCCACTTTTCGAGCTACTTCTTCCTGGTCTGTTTTGGTATTTACTGTGATTAAATCGGTATTCATGATATCTTTGAGTTTGGAGTTGGGACGAGCAAACAAAAGCTGTCTTATGGAAACCACTCCCACGAGATGGTTTTCGTCATCCACCACATACAGGTAGAAAGCCGATTCCACTTCTCCCTCTAATTGCATGGCCGTTATGGCATCGGAGACATTGGTGTTTTGATTCAAAGCGTAGAAATCCTGAGACATGATCCGGCCAGCGGTTTCTTCTTCATAATGAAGGAGACCTTTGATTTCTTCGGAAGGTTTTTCTCCCATCTTGGCCAGAACAGAGTCCCTTAACTCTTCGGGCAGATATTGAAGGACGGGAGGTACGTCGTCGGAAGGAGTGAGATGAAAACAACTGGCTATTTGTTCCACAGGGAGTTCTTTTAAAATTTCTGCCGCATCTTGGGGTTCTAATTCGCTGATGACTTCGGCGGCTTTTCTTTTTTCCTTTTCGTTTAAAACCTTAAACAGGATTATTTTTTCTCTAAAAATGAGATGGTCCATTAGAGAAGCAATGTCCACCGCATGAAGTTTCTTGGTCATGTTCCACAATCGGGTATACGCACCCATATTAATAAATTTTCGTACCGAATTGATGATGAGACGAAGCGACTGGAGTTTCATTTGATTTTCAAAATAACATAAAGGAGGGGGAGTGTAAACTGAAGATATCGAAGGAAGATCCTTTCAGAATAAGGATTTCACCTGAACGTTTCATAGAATCAGGGAACGTTTCCAAATTCACTCAGGTCTCGAGAGCAAGGTAAATAAGCAATAGCCTAGAGAGGCTAAATGTTGATTTGTGTTTATCCAAGAAAACTAATACCCAAGGATTTGATTTTTTGATGAAGCTGATTTACATCCATGTTAAGGGTCGAAGCTGCCTTTGGAAAATTCCAGTTATGAGTCACTAAAGTTTTGTGGATGTATTCCCTTTCAAACTGCTCCCTTGCTTTGTTGAGAGAATGAAATTCGTTCATGTTTGAAGTCAACATGGATTCTCTGGGTTCTACAAGGAGAGAAAGATGAGAACCGTTGATCTCTTCCTCAGGAACCATGATGACAAACCTTTCAATCACGTTCATCAATTCGCTCACATTTCCCGGCCATGAGTGATTGATGAAGGCATTCATGGCTTCTTGACTCATATGCTTTTGTTTTTTTCCATATTCAAGAGAAAAATATTTGAGAAAATAGTTGATCAGGAAAGGGATGTCCTCTTTTCTTTCTCTTAGAGAAGGGATCACCAGGGGAAGGACGCTCAGTTTGTAATACAGCTCTTCTTTGAAGTCTCCTTTGGTGATGAGCTCTTTTAAATTTTTGTTTGTGGAAGCAATGATCCGGGTGTCTATAGATACAGGTCCGGATGAGCCCACGGGTTCAAATTTTTGCTCTTCTATGATGCTTATCAATTTGGCTTGAGTGGCCAGGCTCATTTCTCCAATTTCATCCAGGAATAAGGTCCCTCCATCAGCCAAAAGTAGCTTTCCTTTTTTGTCTTTACTGGAGTTGGAAAAGGTTCCCTTTACACGACCGAATAACTCAAATTCGATTAAATCATCAGGAATGGCTCCAAAATAGATGGAAATAAACCGGTTGTTTTTTCGTTGGCTCTGTTGATGTATCAATCGAGCGATCAATTCTTTGCCTGTTCCGTTTTCTCCGTAGAGGAGGACTCGCCCGTTGGTGGGAGCCACTCTGTTGATTTCGGTGCGTAATTTTTGTATAGAAGGACTGTTTCCTATCAGATGATATTTTGATTTGACCCGTTCTCTGAGTTGGATGTTTTCATCTTCTAACTTTTTTTGTCTGATGGCATTTTGAGAAGTAAGGACCACTTTTTCCAGAGAAAGAGGCTTTTCCAAAAAGTCATAAGCTCCCATTTTGGTCGCTTTCACTGCAGATTCTACAGAACCATGTCCGGTAATCATAACAACCTGTATGGTTTCATCAAAGGTTTTTATTTCTTCAAGGACTTTAAGCCCATTCTTCTGGGGAAGCCAAATATCCAGGAGGACTAGATCAAAATTTTCTCCTTTCAGGACACTGAGAGCTTTTTCTCCCGTATCTGTGGATTTGACCGAGTAGCCTTCATCTTCGAGAATCCCTCTGAGACTGGATTGGATACCTTCTTCATCGTCAACGATTAAGATTTTTTCTTTCATCATACCGGAAGTTGAATTATAAATTTGGCTCCATGCTGTTGATCGGATTTCACTTCAATAGAGCCGTTATGTTCTTTAATGATTTGATTGGCAATAGCCAGACCTAAACCGGTCCCCTTTTTTTTAGTCGAAAAGTGAGGAAGGAACAGTTTCTCCTGATCCGGAGGAGGCACTCCTGGCCCTGAGTCCGATATTTCTACTTCTACTCTTTGGTTTGAAGAGTCAAAAGAAGTGGATATTTTGATGTTTCCTTTTTTATTCACGGCGTCGACAGCATTGTCCAGAATGTTGTTGAAGACTCTTCGCATTTGTTCAGGATCCAGAGAAAGTGTGGAAGGAACTTCGGCTGAATAAAAAGTTTCAAACGAAATATGGGAAAAAATGCCCTTAAAGGGAGTCAAAGTTTGTTCAATGATCTCATGGATGTCTACGGGCTGAAGCTGGATGTCCGGCATCCGTGCAAAAGTGGAAAATTCATCCACGAGAGATTTTATGGCCCGAGCTTCTCGGACAATCGTTTGGGCTCCTTCTTCGATGACCTGGTGGTTTTTATTTCCGCTTTTCTTTAAGTTCTTGAGGATTCTTTCTCCAGAAAGCTGAATAGGAGTGAGAGGATTTTTAATTTCGTGGGCCACTCTCTGGGCCATTTCCTTCCAGGCCATAAATTTTTGAGCTTTGATCAGCTGAGTTAAATTATCCAGAACCACGATGATCCCCGAGAATTCATAGGGGGGTTGGTTAAGAGGAGAAAGGGTTAAAGCAAATGTAGAGATTTGGTGGTCGAAATTGATATTGATTTCCTTATCGTAGAATTTATATTTATTGTAGAGACATTTTTGGATGGTCTTGGATATCTCAGAATATTTTTCTTCTCGGAGGACTTGTGTATATTTTTCTCCGATAAGTTGAGACTTATTCAATTCGAGCATTTCCTGAGCCGAAGGGTTGATTGTGGTTATGTGGCCTTGAGCGTCCATGGTTATTACCCCAGTGGTAATGTTATCTAAGATGGTTTCTATGTATTGTTTTCGTCCTTCCAGTTCCGAAGTTTTTTGGGCGATATTGTATCGGCTTTCTTTCAGATCAGACATCATCTGATTGAAGGATTCGATCAAAGTCCCCAGTTCATCAGAAGCGGGGTCTTCCACTTTCACATTAAGATTTCCTCTGGAAACTTCCTTGGTAGCATGAGCCAGTTTCTCAATAGGGACAGTGATTCCTTTGGCTAGATGGAAACCAATCCAGGAGGCAGCAAAAATAATGAGCATTGTGATAAATATCAAAGTGAGGAGATAAAAAGTTTTGACTGGATTTTTTTGCATTTTTAGCTGACGGTACCTTTGCACATTGGAAGTAATGTTGTTGATGCTCTGGGCGTAATTTTGAGGAAGAAATTTCCCTGTAACAACAAGAATATTCCCTACATCCGGTATATCAAAAGAAACCCCTCTGCGGATCATCTCTCCGGTCCCCATAGGCTGGATGGTTTTAAGAGTTTCTCCGAGATGGGCTCTCTTTACCCGATTTGATTTTAAATCTCTATAGTCTTGGAGAGGAAGATTTGGATTAAGGTAAGAAAATAATTCCTCATCATCTAGGTAAATTCCGATTTCATCCAGTTTGTATTCTTTCAATTTTTCTCGAACAAATTCCATTAAGGGAAGCCTGGATTGGGGATCGATTAAATTTTGTTCCTTTATGGATTGACTCAGTTGTTTGGCGTAGTGAAGGGTGGTTGCTCCGTTATCCACATAGAATCCGTCCGCAAGGTTTTTAGTATCATCCAGTATTTTTCCAATAGGGGTTTTAAACCAATGTTCGATGTTCCGGCTGATCAAATCACTGGCAAACATGAAAAGAAGAAGAGTGGGGATAAGAGAAAGAGAGATGAAAAACAGGATCAATTTTGTTTTGAATTTAGCTCCCAGAACTTTGCGTTTCCTTTCCAGGTAGAGCCTGATCAGATTTCTTCCCAGAACAAAGAAAAGAACTAAAAACAGGAGAAAAACAATGATCTGAAGTGTAGAGAGGAGGATATTAGTCACCGAGTTTGGAGAAAATTGCTGGGTTCCTCTAATGAAGAATTCAATGGCAAAAAAAAGGAGGATCAAAAAGATGATGATGGCTCCCACGATGCGAGATCCTTTTCTTTTGGAGTTTTCCATCACCCTCTCTTTTTCCATTTAATTTATGGTGGTGGATGAATCCTTTTTCCGAATAAGATACTGTTGATAATTTTCTGTTGTGATGCGGATATTTTTTACCACTTCACCCGAAGCCCCCAGTATTTTTCCCTTTTGATTGTTGATGGTGTAGGAAACACCTCCTGCATTTCCAAGGTGCAGGAGTATTTCTTTGGAGGCTTGAACCTGGAATTTTTTTCCGGGGTTCATGATTCCGTCGAGTTTTTTTTCACCATCTACAAAAAGTTTTATCCATGTTTTTTCCTCAAAAGAAATGTTAAAGTTCAGTTTTTTGATTTTCTGTTCGGATGAAGATGGTTCTTTTGGCTTAGGAGGTAGAGACCTTTCTTCATGCAGAATGGTGGCAGAGGAAGAAGGTGGAACAGTGGATTTGGGTTCCTTTTTTTGAAAAAGGAGGTAAAGAATAAAGAGGAAAGCGAGGAGAGCAAGAAATAAGAGGGTAACATTTAAGAGGGTTTTAAATCTTTTCGGCATTTTTGTAGGAGGCTTTTCCTTTTTTTTCTGTTCTTCTTGAGATTGTTCCTGCTGTTGGAGGCTTTGGTAATATTTATTGAGCACAGAATGTTCGTCCAATCCGATGAATTTGGCATAAGACCGTATAATCCCCTTTGTAAAAAATTTTCCTGGAAGAATATCCATTTGATCCTTTTCTAGGGCTTTTAGAAACCGCATGTTGATTTTAGTGGAGTCAGCGATTTCTTTTAAAGAAATACCCCGTAATTCTCTTTCTCTTTTGAGGTCATCTCCTACGGATCCCATTGGGTGAATTTTATGACAACCCAGGCCCATTGTCAATTTACCTGGACTATTCATAAAAAAGGCCGATACGTTTTATATCACAAATAGCATGAATAATTTAAGAGAATTCCTTGAGGCGTACGTAGAGAAAGCAAGTTTCTTAAACTTTGTAATTATATTTTATCTT
>JAGXKI010000017.1 GCA_018335295.1 bacterium
GGGGATCCGGTAAAAAAAATTTAAAAAAATCCTTTACAAAAATCTATTATTATTATAGATTATATAAAGATTGAAGCTTCATTGAAACGAAATTGACTTTAATTTCGTTTTATTAATGAACTATATAAAGGGGTGATAAAAATGCCGTTTAAAAATAAACAACCCAAACAAAATAAAAAGACAATAAATCCCAATATGCCTTCTTCAAATCCGGGAAACTCCTCAGATTCTGTCAAACTTTACCTCAGAGATATGGGGAATATTCTGCTTCTCACTAAAGAAGGAGAAAGAGCTCTGGCCAGGCAAATCGAAAAAGGTGAAAAAATTTTTATCAATGCTTTGTCTCAGACTGAGCTGGTCTATAATGAAATTCTTAACCTGGAAAAACAGATTAAAGCAAACCCCTCCACTCTTCCTAAAGTCTTTGACTTCACTGAACAAGAACTAGAAGGCCCTAGCCTACAGGCGAAGAGAGATAAGTTGCTGAAAAATATTCAGGAGGTTAAAAATTTACACTCACAACTTCATCAACTGCATCCCCATAAACGCATGGCTCGGGGGCGTTTGGTGGTTCAGATGAAACGTCTTATTCGGGAACTCCCTATACATCCCAACAAAAGAGACGAGTACTTAAAAAAATTCCATGAAAAAGTAAAAAAGGGACAGGGACTGGAATCCATGGATTCTTCTTCCCTTCAAATGCTTCTCCAAAAAATGGAGGAAGCTAAAAAAACGAGAGACCGAGCTAAAAACGAACTGGTCGCCGCAAATTTGAGGTTGGTAATCTCCCTAGCCAAAAAATACCAGAATCGAGGCCTTCCCCTTCTTGATTTAATTCAGGAAGGAAATATCGGACTGATGAGAGCTGTAGAAAAATTTGACTACCGGAAGGGACATAAATTCTCTACTTATGCCACATGGTGGATTAAGCAAGCTATCAGTCGAGCCATTTCAGACCAATCGCGGACTATAAGGATTCCTGTCCATATGTCAGAAACTCTGAGCAAATTAAACGCCGCTTCTCAAAATATCGTTCGGGAAAAGGGTAGAGAGCCTACTGATGAAGAACTGGCAAAGAGAATGAAATTACCGGTGAATAAAGTTCGTGAAATCATGAAGCACACTCAGGAAACCATGTCCATTGATGCTCCTACCGGAGAAAATGGAGAAACTTACCTTGGTGAATTCATTGAGGATGATGAGGTTCCTTCCCCTCCCGATACAGTCATTCATATCAACCTCCGGGAACAAATTGAAAAGGCCTTGAAATACCTTTCTGAGAGAGAAACTAAGGTGCTCAAAATGAGGTACGGACTGGGCGGAGGAAAAGAATATACCCTCGAAGAAGTGGGAGAGGAGTTTAATGTTACTAGAGAAAGAATTCGACAGATCGAACAGAAAGCACTGAAAAAACTGAAAAAACCGGATATTAACTACAAACTTCGTTCCTTTACTCAAACCGCTTAAAAAGGCTCCCCTTAAAGTTATCTCTAAAGGGGAGGAGTGTGAAATGCTCCTAAAAGTTGATCATGTTTTTTACTGCGGCAGAAATTTGTGGTCTCTTCGTGTCCAAATGATGAAAGCATTGAGAAGACCTATCAATACAGCCAGATAGGCTGCCCCCCATACCAAAGCCGTGGGTTCCTCCAACAACCAAGCTAAGAACGGAGAAAATAAGAACATAAATACGGGTGTAGTGCCTAATCGGTGGATCAAAGCGGCAAACAAGGCTGCAGGAATCACACTGAGGACTAATTCCAAAGGAATGTAATAAATCAAAACTCCGATAACTGAAGCCGCTCCTTTTCCCCCATAAAACTTATGATAAACAGGAAAACAGTGTCCGATCACTCCGAATGAGGCAGCCACGATCACGTAAACAGGGCTCAATCCCAAGGCTTCTCCGATCAAAACAATGAGAAGGGTTTTCAGGAGATCCAAAAGGCCCACCACGGCTCCCACTCTTTTGTTCACGTTGAGGATCACGTTCAAAGCCCCAGCATTCTTGAGATCCAGGTTGCGGATATCTTCTCCGGTAACTTTCTTGGTAAGAAGATAACTGAAGGAAATAGAGCCCACAAAATAAGCCCCAACCGCAAGAATAATGGTTAAAAACATATTGATTGTCCCTCTATAAAAAGAACCTTCAGAAGTTCCCGCTCATATTGAGGCCGATTCTCTATGTGAATGGATATATATCACAATTATCAGAAACAATCAATTTTATTGCCGGAGAATTGAAAGAAAAAATGAAACATTTTCAGAAACGTCTGGACTTCTGAAAACTTTCCACGGATGATCATTGCCACCTTCCAACATCCTTGCCCTTTCTTTGACGACTCCTATGCTGTTAACTCCCAAAACTGCGGTCCTTATGGAGATGCCCTTATGACCGAACTCATCCCCTACATCGAAGAACATTTTCGGGTAATACAAAAACCTTACGCCCGTGTTTTATCTGGCGGATCCACGGGAGGATGGGAATCTCTAGCCTTACAAATTTTTCATCCTGACTTCTTCGGAGGAACCTGGAGTTTTTATCCTGATCCTGTGGATTTCCGCTATTACTGTTTAACCAACATATATGAAGACCAGAACGCCTTTTCTAAAGACTTTGGATGGCTTAAATTGGAGAGGCCAGTCATGAGGAATCCTCACGGTCAAGTGCTGGTAACCATGAGGCAGATGGAAGCTGTTTTGGGGTCTCATGGTCGCTCCGGTCAGCAATTGGATATTTGGCAGGCTGCTTACGGTCCGGTAGGAGAAGACGGTTATCCAAAACCTCTTTGGGATAAACAGACCGGAGAAATCGATCCTAAGGTCGCTGAGTATTTCAAGAAGCACTTTGACCTCCGCACCTATCTGGAAAAGAATTGGTCCTGGTTGGGACCGAAGTTGGTGGGAAAAATTCATGTATACTGTGGAGATATGGATCATTTCTACTTAAATGAAGCTGTCTATGAACTTGAAAAATTTCTGGAAAACACCCAGAATCCTTATTATGCAGGGAGTTTTCATTATGGACGTCCACGGAAAGGACACGGCTGGAACCCTTTTGGATACTCCACAGGAAAACTTCAGAGAGAAATGGCTGAAACTATTCAGAAGAACGCTTCTGACGAAGAAAATACACGGATGTGGAACTATTGATGGGTGCTTCCGGCCCTGAATTATCCAAATTTAGGTAAAATGACGTTTTTTTCTTATATTTGGAAATTATAAGATAAACTCAATCCGTATTCATTCCCTCCTAATTCCAAATCCAGGGGGCCTTCTTGGAACCCCACTTCATGGTAGCGGCCGAATAGGTTGAGAGAGAGCGAGGGAAAAAGGCTGATATAGGCTCCTAGTTGGACATTGCCTCCCCAAGTTTCTTTGGAATAGAGAGGGTTTTCGTACACTTCGGGAGAATCTTCACTGAAATTATAATAATCCACTCCCACTCCGATGTAAGGAGTAAACCTCCCCATTTCCCTCAAATAAACCACTGAGAGAGAAATCGGGGTCATCTGGACTCGGCTTTTTTTGTAACTTCCCTCTCCATAGCCCTTGATATGATTAAATCCCATGAGAAAAGAGAGATGATTTTCTCGGATAACAGGAAATCTGAATCCAACTTCTCCTCCTATAAACCACATTCCTTTTCCATAAACTTCCTGAAAATGGGCTGAATGCATAAAATAAAATCCTTCCTGGAGGGAAAGGTGAACCGTAGTCCCTCTTTTTTCTCTGAACTTTGGCCCTGAAGAAGGGACTTGTTTTGACAAAACTTCTTCTTTTTTTTCTTCTTTCCTTAAATTTTTTTTCTCTTGGAGAGGGGGTTCCTCCTTTGGAAAGGCTTTTTTTATTTTTTCCTCTTTGCTTCCACTTTTCTTGGGGACTTCTTCCTTCCAGAAAGATACTACCAGTCTCTCCCCTTGTCGTTTAATTTCATACAAAGGTTGTTTTTCTGTAAAATCAAAAACCACTCTGGTGATATCTGGCTCATATTTTCCTACTCTTATCTCTTTAATACCCCAATGGTCTACAGGGATATTGGAATCGCAAAAAAATTCTTTCACCTGGAAAAAATCAATCACCAGCCTTGGAGGATTATCCAGGGTGAACTTTTCAAACGTCTTCATTCTATTCAAATGGATCAGGACTTTGAGAACTCTTTCTTTTTTTTCAACCCTTAGATTTTGCAGCTGGCCCTCACTCTGGACCCAAGCCTGCCCCAAACTCGCCCAAAGCAAAACAATCACTCCCATCCCCAGCAATGGTTGTATTTTTCTCAATCAAACCTCCTTAGTTTAAAATATCATGAAAGAGGAAAACTCTGTTTTGAGCTCACCATAATCTTATTTCCACCTCCTGTATGGATTCATCCTGAATCTCTCGGGAGAGGGTTTCCCGAACTTCTTGTTTTGCTGTAAAGTAAAGAATCTGCCATCCCATCCCGCAAATTCTTTTTAAAGTTTCTAAAAGCCTTTTCAATCTTTCCGAATCGGCTTTCACAAAGGGGTCATCCATGATAAAAAAACCCTTTTGGTCTTTCAACAGTTTTTCCCCAAGGGACAACCGGATGGAAAAATACAGTTGGTCATAAGTGCCGGCCGAGAGTCTCGGGGCATCCAAGACCTTGCCATCTTTTCTTTTTACCTCAATCTTTCCTGTTTCTGGATTCAAGCAAACTTCTTCATAAAGACCATCGGTTATGTTTTTAAAATATTCACTCACCCGGCTGTCCCTTCCAAAGAGTTGGGATACTTTTTCTCTCTCTTCCTTTTCAACTTCTTCAAAAATTCCCATGACTTTAAGCACATAAAGAGTGTAAGACTGGGTTGTTTGAATGAATGATTGAAGCCTTTTCTTCACTTCATCTAAATCAAGGGAAGTCTCGCAGGGAATAGAGTCTTCGGTCCTAAGGACCTTTTGGACTTCTCTTTCTATGCTATCAAGCTCTCTATGGAAACGATCCATCCTTTTTTCCATCTCATCGATCCTCTGAGAGAGAGAGTTTTTTTCTTCCTTAAGAGCCTCTCTTTTTTTATCATTATCTTCTACATCTTTCACTTCATCTTTATAATGGGAAAGCTCCATCAGTTTGTTCTCCCAGTAATGAATGTTCTCTTCCTCATTGGCTCCCCTGTGGGAGAAAAAATTCTGGAGTAAAATTTTCTGGCTTTCTATTTCCCTTTCTAGCTTCTGTTTCCTCTGGAAATTATTTTTGTACTCCTCTAAAGTTTCTGCTCCGGAGCTTTTCTGTATTTCATCAATTTCCCACTGAGCTTTCTTGGTTTCTTCCTCTTTTTCAGGAATCTTCTTTTTTTTCAAATCTTCCAAAGAATCTTCTACGGAATCTTTCCGAGCCGTTAACTGGTTGATTTCTTGAGACTTTTCTCGACAGTCATCCTCTAACTGCTGAATATTCATCCTCATTTTTCCCACACTTTCAGCATCCAGCCTGTACCGGGAAAGCACGGCTCCAATCATCGCCCGTTTCTCTCTTTGTTTTCCTTTTTTCCTCACCTGATTTAATTCCAACCCGAAACACACCACAGTGAGCCAAAAAAACAATCCGGAAAAGCCCCAGAACCAAGGAGAAGGATGGAAGACCACTCCCAATCCAGAAATCCCAGTCAATATTCCCGCAATCATCCCCACAGAAGAGAAAAATCGGGATATTCCCTCTCTTTTTGACAATCCCTGTTCTAACTTCTCATAATCGTTCATCCTTTCTTTTATTTCATGATGAAGCACATAATTTCTCTTTTTATTTAGAAAATCAAGTTCCCTTTTTTTGTTTTCGATTTTTCTCTTCAGGTCTTCCCTTTCTTTTTCCTTTTGTTCCGCATAAGCCTTCAATTCTTTCTTTTTTTCTTCGGCATCCCGGATGCTCCTCAGTCGGTCTCTCCATTTTTGTTGGTCTTTTTCGTTGTAAACTCCTAAATCCTTGGATTTCTGCACAGCCTCCTTTAGTTTATCCAGAGCCTTCTTTCCCTTCTCGTATCTATCCCGCTTCGCAGCTTTTTCCAGATCTTCCAATTCCTTTTCCACTTCGCTGAACCTTTCTTTTGCCTGGACGTAGCGTTCCACTAGTTGATCAAAGTCTTTCCTTTTCATTTCCTGCTGAAGTTGATCTATTTTTTGTATCAAACCAGAGGCTTCATCCAAACGAGAGCTTATATAATTATAATCTTGGCTGTTGGATAAACTGGATTGACTGTCAGGTCGGGTGAGCCTCCCTAAATCTTTAAGTTCTTTTTTTATACTGGAAATTCTTTCTGTCCTCAATCCCGTGAGTCGATCCGTCACATCGGTATAGAATTCCTTTTCTGACTCTATCCTTAAATCACTATCTCTGATTATAAATATATTGCGGCATACGGAAGGAGTTAACTCCGTCAAATCAGTCAGCCTCCCCCTTTCCGGGATCTTGAATTCATCTCCCTCTGGTCCTTCCAGGATGATGTATCCCTCGGGTTCCTCTTCCACCCGGTCGATTCGACTAAATTTATATTTTTTTGCTTTTTTTCCCAGAAGAAACTTTACCAAAGCATCAATGGTGAGGGTTTTTCCATCTTCATTTCTCCCCCAAAACAGATTGAATGAATGGAGGAATTTCCGTCCTGTATTGGAGAGAGGGCCATAACGGATGATCGAAAATTCTTTTAACTTCATTCCTTTGCTTTCATCATTGCCTGGATGGCAATATCCCTCATTTGTTTTTTTTCTTTCTCTTCCAGCCCCTCTTTTTCCAGACGCTTCTCAAAATGTCGAAACAGGTCCTCTTCCAGAATCATCCTGATATCCCTGAACTTAAATTGGGGAATGCCCACACATTTCTCCTGGACCCTCTTTTCAATTTCTTCTCTCAGCTGAGTTTCTGTCAAACCGATAGCTTCACCATTTATAAAACCTGAGATTTCAAGGATGACCTTGGCTTTAGAGTGAAGAGAACGGAGCCGTTCTTCTACAGTCTTTAAAGGGCTTTTTTCCCTGAATGGGTCAAACTCAATCTCCACCTTTTCAAAATGAGGCGTATCCAGTAAAAATTCTGTTGGGGGCTTCCCTAATTCAAATAAATTTACTTTTCTCTGGCCCAATTCCCTTTGAGTAATGGAGACAGGAGAACCAGAATAAACAAAATATCCCCTGTTGCTCAACCTCCTTATATCAAAGTTGGAATGGAAATGACCTCCAAGGACATAATCCAGAGGAAGACCATCAAAATAGGAGAGCTTGACCGGCATGTATCTTTCTTCTTCTTCATCTCCAAAATCTTTATGGGTAAAAAAGACATCAAGCAATTCACCATGAAAGAGCAGGATATTAGCACATTCCGGACTCAACTTACGTCCCCATGCACGGAGTTTCCGGAGAAGTTCTTCTCCTTGGAGAGGCTCAAAAGGCATACCCCATATTTTTATTCCTTCCCATTCCACAGGAGATTGAAGGCCGGTCATCACTTCTACGTTTTTTCCAAAGTCCAAACCCTTCTGGAAAGATTTGCGGTCATGATTTCCCGCAATGATAACGATTTTAAAAGGATTATGGGATAAAACTTGTCTTATGCGAGGACGAAGTTTTTCAGCGTCCACACCCTTATCAAAGAGGTCTCCGCTGACGGCGAAAATATCCACTTTTTTTTCTTTGGCGGTCTGAATGAGACTCTCAAGAGTTTTCCACCTTTCATCTTCATGTTCTCTCAGATGAAGGTCAGCGGTATGGAGGATTCTCATTTTGTTTTTTTGGGGATTTTTCTCCATGATATTCATCATACTCAAAGATTATCATCGCTATTAACCTATCATAAATGCCAGATTTTAAAAATCTTTTCCTTTCATTTTTTGCTCTTTATCCTTTTCCATATTTCAAGCATCTCAGCTAAAACCATGGCAGTGGCTCCCCAGATCTTGTTTCCTTTATACAAATAAAAGGGAACTTTCAATTCATTCCCATCCACATTCCAAACTTCTCTGTAAACATTTTTTTCATCCAGGAGATGATTCACAGGAATTTCAATCACTTCACTCACTTCGTCAGGAGAAGGACGAAAAGGGGGGCTTTTTTCCGTAACAGAAACCACAGGATGGATGCAGTGATTGCTGGGAGGGATATAAAGAGGAGTAAGCCTTCCCACAATCCTTAAATATTCTGGAGGAATACCTAATTCCTCTTTGGTTTCTCTGAGAGCAGCCTGTTCAAAACTCTCCCCTTTTTCCCTGCGGCCTCCCGGAAAAGATATTTGAGATTGATGGTGGTACATTCCTCTTGTTCTCCGGGTAAGAACCAAATAAAAACCTTTTTTTTTAGGGTAAAGTACTAACAGAACTCCTGCCTGAACACTTGAACTCTGGACTTTTTGGTATAAAGTATGTCCAGGGCGTGGGTGAGTGCTCATTTTTAACTGAGCTTTTATCCCTGGTTTGGAGCCCTTTAGTTCATTTTGGAGGGAGTGAAATATTTTGGAGACGCTCATACCCTTTTACTCTGTATCTTTAGAATAAAGAAATTCTTTTTATTTGGGTCTTCTTTGTTTCATCTCACAAGAGATGTTAATTTGGCATTCAGTATCATCTGAAGCATACGCCCCACATCCTCACTGGCTACCCGGTGTCCCCGCTTATCCGTATTTACCCTATGAACAAACACCATGTGATGATCAGGAATCACCATGAGATAATGTCCCCCGGCTCCCCTTGCAGAAAATGTTCCTTCTTCCAAATCTACGTTAGGCATATGGGAGTATTTATTGTGATCTCTGGCTACCCACCACATGTATCCATAACCATCGGAGTGATAAAGGGTGGCATCTGAATGGTAACAGGTGCTCTCTTTAACCCAATCTTCAGGAATGACCTGTTTATCCTTCCATTTCCCCTGACGCAGCATCAACAAACCAAACCGGGCCATATCTCTAGCTGTAATACGGAAAGGATAAGCAGGATGTTTGGAAGCTTTCCCCGTAACATACCAACCATCTTCAGCCCTGTAGTCTTCCATCTGGATGGGTCCCGCAATATCTTCCTCGATGGCATCAAATATCTTTTGGCCCGTTCTTTTCTCAAAGATAGTTCCCAGAACATTGAAATCCCAGTTATTGTAATACCAAAAAGTCCCCGGAATTTGACTGAATCGAGGAGGCTTAAGCTTTTTCATTCCCTGCGATTCATAAAGAGCCGGATGGTAAACTCCAGATCGAGCTTTGAGGCAATCCCGAATAGTGGCCTGCTTCTCCATTTTAGATAAAGGAGGATCATCTTTTATGCCTAAATCTGCCATGGATTTATCCAAATCAATTATTCCTTTATCCACATAAATTCCATAAAGAGCGCTTAAAAAACTTTTCCTTACTGAATGGGTCATAAATTTTTTCTCCACTTTCCCCCATTCTTTTAGAATGACACCGTCCACCACGATCACTACAGCCGCAGTCTTCAGTCCTTTACTGAAACTCTTTGCTTCTTCCAGTTTTTTGGATGAATACCCCAGTTCCTCGGGCTTTTCCACTTTATCCCAAGTTATATCAGGATACTCAGCCTGTGGATATGCAGGGGATAGAACAACCAACAAGGAAAGAAAACAGAGGACTAGAAAACACTGACTTTTTTCTTGGAGTTTTATCATTTCCTTTCCTCTCCTACAGAAAGAATAGATTGAAATTCGTATGATAATAAAACGGACTGTGGAATTCAATTCAACGAGAAAAATGGAGCAGAGCCCTCATCTATTTTTATTATTTCCCAATGTAATAAAATTGCGAAAGTGCTCTCCTCGAGAGATAAAAAAATCAATGAGGTCAATCCCCTCCCCTAATCCCAAGGTTTGGATGTAAAGTTAGGGGGTGTTATTAATTCTCGTAGAGATCGTGGAAGTGGAAAATCTATTTGAAAATATTAACTTTTGGGCTGGAGCCCGGAATTAGGAGGGAGAACTAACGAACTCATGACCTCGTTTCTGATACTTGGTGTAGAGATTGAACACAGCAGGGACATATTCTCTGGTCTCTTTCCACAGGTATTGGTCTTCTTTTCCATTATTCAGCCAAATAGAGGCCATGCGTTCTCCCCCGTTGTATGCAGCCAGCCCTCCTTTGACTCCATACCGTTCCACTAAAAGAGAGAGAAGACGGCACCCCATCCGAATGTTGTAGATAGGATTGAAAGCGAGTTTTTTGGGGGAGGACATAGGCAGGGACTCCGCCTGAGCCAGGTAACTGCAGGTCACCGGCATAAGCTGCATCAGCCCCATAGCTCCATCTTTAGAAGTTATCTCAGGATCCCATTTTCCTGCACTTTCATGAGTGATCACCGCACAGATAAGATCCACATTCAGGTTGGAATACTTCAAAGACATCTTATAGATTTCGTTGGCAATATCATAGACTTTCTCTGAAGGCATAGAAGAATTGTGTTTTTTGATGATCCCCATGATTTTCTGCATATTGTACTGTCTGATGCTATCTACATTCATGGCAGCCCTTAAAGTGGACAACCTGTCATTGAGTTTTTCAATCTTGGATAAGTTTTTATTATACGAAGAATAGACTTTTAAAAAGCCCCATGCTACCGCGGCAATCAATACCGCTACCCCAACACAAAGAATTGATTTCATAAATTTAGACGACATTTTAATCACTCCTTTTTACTACTGAAGCCTCTATCTATGATTTCCCTTCGTTTGATTTTGTTTATTAAAAAAGGAAAATTTTCAATAGAAATTACTTTTCTAAACTAGATAAAGAATTCAATATTATGGAAGTGTTAAATAAATTTGGTTAAAGTATGCTTCTCACCCCCCAATTGGTGTACCTGAGGGGGTCAGAAAAAGAAAGTTTCCGGGTTTTTTGTCTGAAAATTCTGTCTATAATTTGCTTCAACTCGGTAAAGTCACCATCTAAAAAACCAAAAAAGTGGGGATTCAAACATTGGCTCATCTCCACCAATTCATCCTCCCTTTGAGTAAGAAACAAAACCACTCGAACCTCCTTCAGGATATTCTGAGCTGGGAGAATTTCTTTCAATTCCTCTTTATCATGACATATCAAAAACACAATATCCGTGGGAGAAGAAAAGTTTTCCAGCCTTTCCTTTAGATGATGAGGTTTGTGAATGCTGATAATATGGCCTCTTGGATTCTTCTCATGGAGCATCTTCCAAATTTGGTCGATCTTTCCATCTGAATTTTTATAGTCATTATTGTAGAAAATTATATTCATTGCTTCTCCTTCTCTGTAAAAAGTATATTCAAAAATTATGCCAAATATTAATCTCATCACCTCTATCCCTAGTTTCCCCTGAAAATAAAGGGCTTGAAAAAAAAGTTTGAGGATACTGGATTGAAAATATCCCTTTTAATTTCCTGTTTTGTAGAATTCCATCCATTTTCGCAGGACAAAAAAGTTTGTTTTGGATCCCTTAATTGAATATCTGTTTATCAATCGAAAATAATACAAACTCTTATTATCCTTCCAGTTGAGAGATGAAGGAGAATTATGCTATAAAAAAAGAGATTTATGTAGAGACCACTGGAGTAAAAAGGATGAGTTCAAATGTTTTCGATACTCTCAAAGAAAGGGGATTTATTGCCCAAACCTCGGATGAAAAAGCTGTACGCCGGATGCTCGGGAAAAGGGGAGTGAGTTTTTATATCGGATTCGACAGCACCGCACACAGCCTTCATGCGGGAAGTTTGGTTCCTATTATGGCCATGATGCATCTCCAGCGGGCCGGCCACCGTCCCATAGCTATCGTGGGAGGAGGAACCACTATGGTTGGAGACCCCAGCGGAAAGGATGAGATGCGGCAAATTCTGGATGAACAGACCATTCGAGCCAACGGACGAGCCATCCATTCTCAACTGGACCGTTATCTCCACTTCGACGGACAAAATTCTCTGGCTTTGGATAATGCGGATTGGCTTCTCCCTCTTAAATACATTCCCTTCCTCAGGGATATCGGCCGACATTTCAGTGTGAACCGCATGCTCTCTGCTGAAGCTTACAGACAGCGGCTGGAAAAAGGACTTTCCTTTATCGAGTTCAACTACCAAATCCTCCAAGCCTACGACTTCCTCACTCTCTACCAGAGGTATGGCTGTACACTCCAAATGGGTGGTGACGATCAATGGGGAAACATCCTGGCTGGGATCGACCTCATTCGTCGTGTAGAAGGAGCTCAAACAGAAGCTATCACTTTTCCTTTGATGACCACAGCTACCGGTGCCAAGATGGGAAAAACCGCTACCGGTGCCGTTTGGCTGGATCCGGATAAATTCAGCCCCTATGACTACTATCAATACTGGGTCAACTGTGATGACAGGGATGTAGGCCGCTTTCTTAAACTATTTACCTTCCTTTCGATGGAAGAGATTCAGCGTCTGGAGTCCTTGGAAGGAAGTAAAATTCAGGAGGCCAAAAAGGTATTGGCTTTTGAAGCCACCCGAATTACCCACGGACAAAAAGCCGCTGAAGAAGCTCAAGCCACAGCTTCCGCCGTTTTTGGAGAGGCGGAATCAAGAGAAAACCTGGAAGCCATGCCCACCACTCCGATTTCCCTTGAACGATTGAAGGAGGGAATCAACCCTGTTGATTTGTTTGTGGAAACAGGGACCGTGGATTCCAAAAAAGAGGCCAAAAGACTTTTCCAGCAAGGGGGAATGTATATCAACGGTCAACGGGTCAAACGCTTAAATCAAAGTATCACCGAAAAAAATCTGACTCCAAAGGGAATCCTTCTTCGGGCTGGAAAGAAAAAATATCACCGAATCACACCAAATTAAACGAACTTCTTCCTTCTTTGGAATAAACTCTTTCTTCAGCTTGAAAATAAAATTTTTTAATCAAATTTTTTGGGAGGGCGTCGGTGATTGGTAGCCTGTTCATAGGCATAGGCAACTCGGATCAGTTGAGGCTCATGGAAAAGTTTGCCCACGACTTGGAGTCCAGTGGGCAGTTTTTTCTTAGTGAATCCCATGGGTACATTCAATGCCGGCATCCCTGTATGAGGGGGAATCAACTGACTGTTATCTCCCGGCTGCTCTTTAGGATTGGTTAAAGTTCGGGGAGGATTGTTCCATGTAGGATACACGATTACATCCACCCCTTGATCTTCCATAGCTTTCAACACCGCTTTACGAAACCTGATATTCCGGGGTTCATGGTAAACATCCTGACATTGAGGCTCTTCACTTACAGGAACTTCCAATGCCTTATACAATCTTTTTTTGATGTACAGGGAAAATTTTCCAGAGTTGTAAACTTCAGTTAAATTTTTTACCGGAGCTTTTTCTCCTAGAGAATCAAAATATTCGTTCACATCATGGCGGAAGGTATTGCACCAAAGGTTATTGGTCAATTCTCCAAAATTAGAGATCCTAAAAGGGTCTACAATCTTGGCCCCTTGAGCCTTCATATCTTGGACAGCTTTTTCAAAAAGGGCTACCACTTCGAGGTCGGCCGTAGGCATCTCTGGATAAAACCGAAATACTCCCACCCGTACCCCCTGCAGACCGTCTTTGTCCAAAAATTGAGTGTAATTATCCGGAACTTTTCCCTGGCATAACTCAGTGATGGGATCTTTGGGATCATAGCCAGCAATAACTCCCAGGACTCGGGCCGCATCCTCGACGGTACGGGCCATGGGTCCACTGATATCATTGCGAAGGTAAAGAGGAATAATGCCATCCCGGCTGGTAAGTCCCATGGTGGGACGAATCCCTACCAGACAACAGTGAGAAGAAGGTCCCCGGATGGAATTACCTGTATCTGTGCCTAAACCTACGGTTCCCAAATTAGCGGCTACAGCGGCCGCTGTGCCTCCACTGGAACCAGCCGGAACCTTGCTGAGGTCATAAGGGTTTCGGGTGATACCACTGACGGAACTTTGGGTTTGGTAAGGGCTGAAAGCCCACTCTGCCATATTGGACTTTGCCAGAATCACTGCCCCTGCCTCACGCAGTTTTTTGACCTGATAGGCATCATCGGGAGGGATGAAGCCCTTGAGGGCCTCCGAGCCCGCCGTTGTCTGCATGTTCTTAGTTTCGTAATTATCTTTCACGATGACGGGGATTCCATGGAGAGAACGCAGCTTTCCTGTTTGTTGAAATTCTTTATCCAGCTTTTGGGCTCTTTCCAAAGCATGGGAATTAGTCACCACAATAGAATTCAATTTAGTCTTCTGATCGTATCTCTCTATGCGGTTCAGATAAATTTCCACTAGTTGTTCACAGGTGAGTTTTTTGGATTTAATGGCTTTATGGATTTCTGAAATAGAAATTTCCACCACAGAAAACTTTTCTTTTCCCTTTTTCTGGCAAGCCGGCGAAAGAGAGAAGAAGATAAGAATAAGGGAAAGAGTCAAGGTTGAAATCAACTTGTGGAAAGCTTTCATCATGAATCTCCTTTTTTTTGCTTATTTTTCAGTATATCAAATGAGCTAGATCTCAAGCGAGAAAAATTTATATTGTAAAAGAAATTATCCTTTCTCCATAAACCTAAGGAAAAGAAATTTCTTGTCTGAAGAGATGGTTTCCCTATAAAATGATTGAAATGCAAAAAATAAAATAGGAATCCAGAAAGAGAAACGATGGATAAACGATTTCTCATCCAGATTGACTTTGACGGAACCATCACCGAAAAGGATGTAAGTACCATTTTACTGGACCATTTCGCTCAGGGAGAGTGGAGACAGCTTCTCACCCAATACAGAAATGGGCAACTCACTGTCGACCAGTTGAATATTCAAGCCTTTTCTATGGTCAAAGCTTCAAAGGAAGCACTCATCCAAACCGCTCGAAAAGAAGCCACCATAAGAAACGGATTCCCTCAGTTAGTGAGTTATGTAAGGGAAAACAATATTCCCATGGTGATTGTTAGCTACGGACTGGATATTTATATACGAGCCCTTCTCCGAGATCAAAACGCAGATAGCTTTCCATTTCACGCGGCTCAGACTCAATATCATCCCCAAGGATGGAGACTTCACTACACCGATCCGGAA
Organism: bacterium; assembly: GCA_018335295.1. Taxonomy (GTDB): domain Bacteria; phylum Acidobacteriota; class Aminicenantia; order Aminicenantales; family Aminicenantaceae; genus JAGXKI01. Next base: position 14,985 of record JAGXKI010000017.1, read on the forward strand.
GGAAAACCCTTGAAGGGAAACATGAAAGAAAAGCACACCTTAAATTTCATCCGGCAGGGTTATAAAGTGATTTACATCGGAAACGGAAAGTCAGACATCAATCCCCTCCATCATGCCTTTCTTGGCTTCGCCACAGGAAAACTGGCCCGATACTGCCAAAAGAAAAATTTAGATTGCCTCCCCTTCGATGATTTTTTTGAGGTTATGAAGGTTCTTCAAACCCAACTCTTTTGAAAGCCCCTAGAAGACTTCCCCCCTCAGAATTTTTCGAACCTTTCCTCAGTTAAATAGGGGGAGATTCAGGAAGGATTCCTTTCAAATTTCGGATTGTACGGAGGTTTCTATTTCAATCTAAAGGAGACTCCGAGGACTCCTCCGACTCCAGCCCAACTCCCGACTACATTGACATGCAACCGAGTGAATCCAGATATTTTAGGAGAAAAATAATAACGGGCCCCGGCAAAGGGTTCCAAAAACAGCCCGGAAGAGCCTGCTCCTCCATAGACACCTCCATCATAACCGCTTTTCCAGGAATAAGAATAAATGGAAATTCCGAGTCCACCGCCAGCAAACAAATCCAGTTTATCCACTTCCAAGGAAGTGAAATGATAGGCCGCATCAGCACTCAAACTGATCAACGAATTACTATACATCCGGCCCCCCCAGGACCAGTACATCGCGGTTCCCCCAATTCCGACGTTTTCCGTTATTCCGTATTCGAAATTAGCTCCGAAAGGAACTGTGTAACTATTGACCCCCAAAATAGGAGAAATGATTTGGGTCTTTTCATAGAATTCTTTATCCTGAGAAAAAACAAATGAGACTGAAAACAAAAGCAAAAGAATTGCGACACCCAGAACTTTTTTCATAATGCCTCCCGAAAAAGAGTATTTTAATAGAGTATTATTATAGAACTAATTTTTCCTCTTGAAAAGGAGTTTTCTTTTTTTTCTGGAAGCATCCCAAGAATACTCATTCTTCTTATAGAGAGCCATTTTTTTCTATATAATGAAAATCAGCACTGCATAAACCAACGGAGAACAGATTGTGGTCAAAGCAGTGAGGATTATTTTATCTCTTCTGTTCATTTTCATCTCCTTTTTTATCATCTCGTTCCTATAGACGTATTTAACCGATAAAAGGTTCCTCAGAATAAAATTTAATTTGGTTCCCCGATGATTTATCCTGAACTATTCATAATAAAGACGATATTTTAAGTCCATGGATATACTTTGCCATCTCCTTATAAATCAAGGGACTGTTCAACCAGTAAACTCCATATCTAAGGCGTGTATACCCCAAATCTCTCAAAACGCAAGAATATTTTAATTTTTTATACACAGGTCGGAGATATTTTTTGTAGCACTCTACCAAATCTATATTCCCATCCATCCGGAAATATTCTTTTAACGCCTTTGAAGCCTGCTCTGCGCTTTTATGGGCATAATAGATGCCTTCACCAGTGAGAGGATCCGCCAGTCCAGCGGCATCTCCCAATGAGAAAGCTCTGTTCCATACTAAAGGGCTTGGTTCAAAGAAGGGGGTCTAGTTTGTTGACTATCTTCACCTGTAGACGAAAAGGCAGTCGAAAACAGCCTCTCTCCAATTTGATACTGATCCAACCCACAAGTTTGCCCAATTTTACCCATATTTTCAAATAAAAGGGAATCTTGTGGTCAGAAACTTCATAACCAAATTTTTCAGCCAAACCTCTGCACGTATAATCCACCAATTTGGCTTCATTCCTTTCCATATGGTGATTCCACTTATAGGCCTTTTGAATTTGGATGGGTGAGGCTATATCTTCATTCCAAACCAGGATATTTCTCGGTTTTTTATGGAATTCCAGCATTCTCGTATCATAGGGAAGATTCATAAAAACACACAGCCTTCTGAGCTGCTTTTCTGGATTATGAAGAAAGTCTTCATATTTTAAAGTAATGAATCTCTGAGGATTTTTCTGTTTAAAGGATAATATATAGCGATTATAAACGCACCACCTCTGGGCGAGAACAACTGTGTTGTTTAAATCAAAATGGACCTTTTTGTAGGAAATGACGGTATCTCGGGGGTCCCTGATCATATGAATGAATATAGCCTGAGGGATAATTTCACATAGCTCTTCGAGGAACAATGAATAGGTAGGCATCTTGTCACCCAGTAAACTCAAATTCTTCTTCCCCATTTTTTCTGCATAATTCTTGTAAACCAGCTTACATCTTTCTTCAAAGCTGGAATTAGAAGGAAGTTCGGATAACATTTTCCGAAATTTGATCCAGTCCAGCTTTAACCACTTATTAACTCGATTTATTTCACCTAAGTCCTTGATCAAGGATTCGTTTTTCTTATCAGTCCAGTGTTTTATACGACGGTACTTTCTGTAAAGAGTCAACATAAAAACAGCTTCAGGAGCCACACAAATTTGGGGATGATGATCCAGAATACTTTGCAGAAGCCAGGTTCCGGACCGGCCTCGACCCACGATGAAAAAAATTTTTTCTTGCCTCGAGGGGTTCAGTTTTTCATTCTTTTCATTCATAAATTTGAATCCTTAATAGATAAATTTCTTCTAAATGGCCCTCCCATTCCACCATAATTTGTTCCTGATGACAATTTTCCTATTAATTTTCCCTCGAAGCCCTTTCTAAAATTAACAATTATATTATGGGTTCCACCAATTAATTTCTTTTTTATCTGTGATCATTGCTGTGCAGTTAAAAAGGCAAGAATCTTACAACTCATTAATCCTTGAAGGAAAAAAGGTTTTTCTATAAAGACTCTATAGAAAACCGAATTCTTCTGCTGATATAATTAAAGACAGTTGATCGGTCCTTAGAGGATTTAATGCTTTATCTGATTCTTGTGTTTTTGGGTATCGGCTTGATCGCCTGGATTCTGGGCTATCCCCATCTGGCCAATCAGTCGGTCACCATAGCCAAAGTCCTGTTTGCCCTCTTCATAACGGTATTTGTTATCGCTTTCATCATAAAGAAGGTAAAAAGGTCCAAAAAATGAATGTAAAAAGAAGTTACACCACGTTTATGAAAAAAGTAATGATAAGGGCGTTAGTGAAATCGATGAAAAAAGCTCCCACGATAGGAATGACCAGAAAAGCCCGTGGAGCCGGTCCAAACTTTTCCACCAATGATTCCATGTTAGCGATGGCATTAGGAGTCGCCCCCATACTGAACCCACAATTCCCTCCAGCCATGACGGCGGCATCGTAGTCCCTTCCCATGACCCTGTAAGTCAAAAACAAGGCAAAGGTTCCAGTGAGAACCACCTGAACGGCCAAAATGATCAACATAGGAATGGCCAAATCCAGCAGCTCCCATAATTTTAAACTCATCAAAGCCATGGCCAAAAACAGATTGAGAGCCACCGAACCCAGAGCTTCCACATAATCTTGGTTCACTTTAAGGATCTTAGTGAAATCAAGAAAATTTCTCACAACCGCGGCAACCAGCATGGACCCGATGTAAGCAGGCAGGGTGATTCCCAAACTTTCAAACCCATCGGCAATGAGGGAGCCAATCCCCATGCAAGCCAGTATGATGGTGGTGTATTTCAGTATTTCATAAGCACTGATTTGAGTGGTCCCTGCCTCTTTAACTTCAGCCATAGCTTGAGAAACCTTTTTCTCCAAATCTGATTTTTCCTTGCGGCTCTTGAGTTTCTTTTTGTTAATCAAATAGGTCCCTATGGGGCCTCCAATGAGTCCTCCTGAAACCAACCCGAAAGTAGCGGCCGCCACTGCCAGAGTGGTAGCTCCTTCCAACCCCATTTCTTCAAACAAGGGACCAAAGGCCAGGCCAGTGCCGTGACCACCGGTCATGGTTACAGAACCAGAAATCAAGCCCAGGTAGGAGTGAACCCCCAATAATTTGGCCACTACCACACCAAACCCACTCTGGAAAAGAGCCAGAGTGGAAGCGATCACCCAGAATAATACCACCTGTGGGCCTCCTACTTTCAATAAAGTGAAACTGGCGGTAAGACCTACAGAGGTAAAGAAGGCGATCATAAAAGGGTCCTGGAGAGCGATATCAAATTTAAAAGCAAACACATCACTGAGCCGAAGTACCAGAGCCAATACAGCAAAAATCAGCCCCCCTACCACAGGAGCTGGAATGTTCAGCCGGTCTAATATCGGCCACTTCCGCCTTACAAAATATCCCAAAAACAACACTAAAGCTGCCAGAGCCAGGGTATTGATCATATTCAATTTCAAGGTGAGGAGATTCTCCATGACTTCTAAGCTCATTTATACCTCTAAGATGGCGTATTGTAGCGAATTAAGCTGGAGAGTTCAATAAACTTGGTTAAGTTGACTCCAGAGGGATTAATCTTGAATGATGACCTAATAATCCGTATTTAATGAAGGCACCGGTACAGAGCTTTCCGGAGGGATTTTTCCCGGGGATCATTCTTTAGATTGTAGTTCATTTTAGACATAGCATAAGCGTAACCAATCCCTTTATCCGGGTCAGCAAAGGCAAAGGATCCTCCTGCCCCAGGAGCACCAAAAGCACTCCGGCTGGTTCCAAATGAAACATTGGGTCCCGGTTTGGTGAAACCCAGGGAATAATAGGAGGGAATCCCCAGGACTTCGTCAAGAGCTCCCTGTGCGGGAGTGATGGAAAGAGACATCAATTCTTCCATGGTTTCTTTCCTGATTTTCAACTTTGCTCCCATTGTCGCGAATTCACCGTAAGCTCTAGCCATAGACCTCACCTGACCTATACCGTTACCCGAAGGAAGTTCAATCGAACGGGATTCCCGTTTGTGGGGATGATACCCTCGAGGAATTCGGAAAGCACTGTAAAGAAAAGCCCTAGGGTTTAAAAAACGCAGAGTCATTTTTAAAGGAATCCGGAACACCGCTCTTGGAGAAACCACCATCTTGTTATCGGCAATCCGGTCGTCCGGGACTTCCTCTGGAAGGCCTATATAAAATTCAAGGTTCAAAGGCTGGGCAATTTCTTCCTGGAAAAACTGGCCCAGACTTCGATTTTGGGGATCAACCCTTCGGATGAGCTCATTCATGTACATACCAAGAGTGGCCGCATGATAACCGTGTTTGGTTCCTGGTTTCCATAAAGGTTTTTGTCGGCTGAGTTTTTCAGCCACTCCATCCAGGTTCTTCATCTCTTCTACATAAACCGGGGCCTCCAGTGCACAAAGTCCGGCTTGATGAGACAACAGCTGCCTTATGGTAATCTCTTTTTTTCCTTCCTGACCAAATTCAGGCCAATATTTGGCCACCGGGGCATCGTAATCGATCCATCCATAGGAATGGGCCACCGCCAATGTCATGGCTGCCAGGCCTTTAGTGGAAGAAAATACCATCACTAGAGTGTCTCTTTTCCAAGGTAAACGGGACTTCCAATCACGATAACCTCCCCATAAATCCACGACTTTTTGACCTTGATAATAAACAGAACAAGTTGCTCCCAGTTCACCTCTCTTTGTAAAATTTTTAATAAACTCCTTTTTCACTTCTTCAAAACCAGGTGCTACTTCTCCACCAATAATGGAATGAATCTTTTTCATTTTTCTATCCTTCCGTCGGTTTATTCTGAAGATCCATGGTTAATCATTTCTTCTAGAAAAATTCTCATCTCTTGAAATCTTTATTTTAAAGGATACAGAAAAGATTTTAAAGGAAACGCCCCCAATAGCCTTAGGGCCTTTTTAAGAGAAGATAGAAAAGGAAAAAATTATGTAATATATTTCATATTAAATTTGACTGAGAATTCAATTATGGTATAATGATGATGATTCTCTTGTGCCGGCTGGAGAGAATCCCCACCTTTTTGATCCCCATCTTCAACCCCCTTTTGCTGACCACAGCCGGCATCTTCTACCCTTTCTTACTACCTTTTTACTTCCTTCTTTTTTTAACCGAGAAAATTTATCTTTAATACAACCTTCTTTTTATGTCAACAGTTGTTGAAAAAATGTCATAAAATGCCGTAAAATGTCATACTTTGTCGTATCTTTTCATATAAATATAAATGTTTTTTATGTATCCCTTGGAAATTATCCTTGGAAAATGAACCAAACTTTCCCTTCCCACACCTAAATTCTCCTTTATTTTGCCAAGGAGGGCATTTGATGTTCAACTAATTATCTTATATAATGCGGCAGAGCAAAGGAATTTCTTTAATTTTCATTATTCGGTTTATTTCTTTTATCCAATATATAAAAGGAGATTAAAATGAAGATAATTTTAATTTATCCTCGATATCCTGATACCTTCTGGAGCTTTAAACATGCTCTCAAATTCATATCTAAAAAATCCTCTTACCCTCCTTTAGGATTATTAACAGTGGCCAACCTTCTTCCATCAAATTGGGAAAAAAAACTGGTGGACATGAATATATCAGGGCTGAAGGACGAAGACATCCAGTGGGCGGATTATGCCTTCATCAGCGCGATGAATATCCAGAAAAAATCAGCTCAGGAAGTAATCCAGAGATGTAAGGAACAAGGAGTTCGGGTAGTGGCTGGTGGCCCTGTTTTTACAACCGGGCATCAGGAATTCAAAAACGTGGATCACTTTATCCTCGACGAAGCTGAAACCACCCTCCCCCCTTTCCTTGAAGATTTGCAAAAAGGATGTCCCAAACATATGTACACATCCGACCAATTTCCGGATATACAAAAATCTCCTCCTCCTAAATGGGATCTCATCGATATGAAAAACTATGCTACCATGAATATTCAGTATTCCAGAGGATGTCCTTACAATTGTGAATTCTGTGACATCATTGTCCTTAATGGACACAGACCCCGGACTAAATCCAAAGATCAGATATTAAAAGAATTGGATGCATTGTACACCCAAGGATGGAGAGGGGGGGTTATGTTTGTGGATGACAATTTTATCGGTAACAAGAAAAAACTCAAAAGAAACATCCTTCCTGCTCTCACCGAGTGGAGGAAAAAAAGGAAGAATCCTTTCAATTTTATGACCGAAGCTTCCATCAACCTGGCTGACGATGAAGAACTCATGAACATGATGGTGGATGCCGGATTTGACAGCGTATTTGTAGGAATTGAAACTCCCAATCAAGAGAGTCTGACAGAGTGCAACAAAAAACTGAACACCGATCGAGACCTGGCTGAGAGTGTGAAAAAAATGCATCATCACGGCCTCCAAGTCATGGGAGGTTTTATCGTGGGATTTGACCATGATCCTCCCTCCATTTTTGAAAATCAGATAGACTTCATTCAAAAAAGTGGAATTGTGACCGCCATGGTGGGACTCCTAAACGCTCCCAAGAAAACACGCCTTTACAAACGATTAAAAAAAGAAAACAGGCTCCTTAGGGATATTTCCGGAGATAATATGGATTTTTCCCTGAACTTTATCCCTAAAATGAATCTCAACACCCTTCTGAATGGATATAAAAAAGTTCTCCATAATATATACTCTCCCAAACAGTACTACCAGCGGATCCTCACATTTTTAAAAGAATATAAGCCTCAAACCAAAAAACGAGTGAACTTCAATTTTTGCCATATCCAAGCTTTACTTCGATCCCTATGGCATTTGGGAATCAAAGGAAAAGAAAGATTTTGCTTTTGGAAACTTCTTTCCTGGACGCTGATCCGACGTCCTCATCTTTTCCCTCTGGCTATCACTTTTTCTATCTACGGCTCTCACTTCAGGAAAATTGTGGGAATCTGATTGTTTATCATCAGATTGGAAAACCACATTTCTAGACTCTCCTCTCCAAACTTCATCCTCCATTCCCTGATTGTTAATTTCTATCTCTTAAATTCTGTCCCAAGCTCCAACAAAGAGTGAAGAAAAATTCCTATATGGAAAGGATAATTTCATCTAAGGACCTTTTGGGAACATGATGCACTCCTTGTTTATCTCTCCAGTATTTGATATTCCCTGCGGGTCCTACAGGTTCGATGACCACTTTTTCTTTGGGTTTCCCTAGAGCAATCACCAGAAGTATTTCATAAGCCTCAGTGGATAATTTCAAGGATTCCGCCAGCTTTTTTTTATCCACACTCCCGATCATACATCCTCCCAACCCCTTTTCTGCGGCTCCAAGGAGGATGGTCTGGGCGGCAATTCCATGATCGCAGCCCAGAACATGTTTTATATTCTTATCATGAAGGATAATGATATAGGCGGAAGGTCTTTCACCTGGGGAAGGACCCGCCCAATCTTTAAGATAACCCGCCCAAGCCAGGTGAGGGAATATCAACTCATTTTTTTGAGAATCACAGGAAAGTATGTATTTCAGAGGCTGCCGATTGCTTCCCGAAGCTGTCAGCATGGCCAGTCCTACAAGGTCCTTAAGAGTTTGATACTGAAGAGAATGGTTCTCATAAAAACGCCGGTAACTTCGGTTTCTTTTGACCAAGTCTCTAAACATTTTTCACCTCTTTCTTAAAGGAATGGATAATTCTAAGTTAATAGGATAAAGGAATAAAATCAAAAAGGAAAAATAATCTGGAACCGGGTTCCTTTCTTTTTATCCAAATTCAAAGTTCCACCTATCTGGTCTACCAGGCCGTAGACCAGTTTCATTCCTAAAGAATCCCCTTGATCCAAATGTTTGTTTTGAGGGATTCCTGAACCGTTATCGCTGATTTCCAGCAACACTTTGTTCTGTTTTTCAGAATGCAGTCGGATATTCACCTGGCCCTCCTGACCGTCAGAAAACGCATGTTTGAGCGAATTAGAAAGAAGCTCATTAACAATCAATCCGCAATGGATGGCCTTATTCAGGTCTAAAGAAACTTCTTCCATTTCGGTGTTCAACTGAATCCTCCGTGGATCCACATTGTAGGCTTGAAATAAATAATCAGCAAATCCTTGCAGATACTGAGTGAAACTAACATTGGCCAGGTCTTTGGATTTATAGAGTTTTTCATGGATAGTTGCCATAGCACGGATGCGGTCTTCGCATTCTTTGAACATACCGGCATCTTGTTGATTCTGAACATAAGAAGACTGCAGCCTCAGTAGACTGATGACCAGATGTAAATTGTTTTTGACCCGGTGATGTATCTCTCTCAATAAGATTTCTTTCTCCTGAAGAGAAGCTTTGATTTGTTTTTGAGCTTGTTTTCTTTCTTTAACTTCTCTCTTCAATTTTTTATTAGCTGTCTTCAATTCAGCTGTGCGTTTTTCCACTAACTTTTCCAACTTTGTCTGATACTTTTTGAGCTCTTGTTCCGCCTTTTTCTTCTCCGTCACGTCCCACAAGTACAAACGGGTTCCTATGACCTTTTCCCTGGATTTCAATACTCTCCGGTCAACTTCTAAATAAATAAAATTTCCGCCCTTTTTATTCCCCTTCACTTCATATCTTGAAGGCTCAGCTTTATTCCTGAGGTCAAATTTCATAAGCTTTTTGTAATCTTGAATAGACACTAGAGATTGAAAAGATTTTCCCTGCATCTCTTCCTTTGTATATCCAAACAACTCAGCAAAAGTATTATTGAAATAATAAAGATTTCCCTCTGGATCATTAATGGCCACCCCGATCCCCGCTTTCTCTACCAGATCCCGGTAACGATTCTCTGAAACCTTTAAGGCTTTTTCCCTCATCCTTTGGTCTGTTATGTCAAATATAACCCCTGTCAAGCGGGTGATATTTTTTAAATAATCTGTTTCACACGAGATCCGGTTCCTCACCCATCGGATGGACTTATCTTCCCTAATAATCCGGTATTCTAAGACTTTCTTTTTTCCTTTTTTTGAGACTTCTTTCAGATCCGAAACCACTCTATTTTTATCATCAGGATGGATCGTTTTTTTCCATAGAGTAGGGTCTTCCATCCATTCCACAGGGGTATATCCGAAGAGGTCTTCCACTGCGCTGTTAACGTAACGAGGAGCTAATGTCTGGGGATCAGCTTGGTAGACCACTTCTTCAAGGTTTTCAGATAAATCTCTGTACTTCTTTTCTGAATTTTTCAATAATTTTTCTTTTCGTTTGCGTTCACTAATATCCTGAACAATCCCGAGTAAAGCTTTCTCTCCTCGAAAGGTTATCATTCGGGTAATGATTTGGACTTCTATGCTTTTTTTCTGCTTGGTATGGAAGGAATACTCGATAGACCCAATTTCTTGACCTTTCATGGCCCTTTGAAAATGATCCCTTGCTAATTCAAGCGAATCTTCTGCTATAAGATAATATAAGTGAAAATCCGGAGAATAAAATTCTTCTTTACTATATCCCAGCATCTTTTTACATTGGTCATTCACATACACAAACTTCCCTTTCACATTGATGAAAACCAGATAAGGCAAATTCTCAGCAATATTCCTGAATTTTTCCTCGCTCTCTTTCTGTGCCTCTACAGCCCATCTGTATTCGGTCATATCTTTTGCTATACAAGCGTACCCTACAAAGAGGTCTCCTTTGTCCTTAAGCAGAGAACATGAAAAGATAACCGGGATCCTTTTCCCATTTTTTGCTCTCAAATGAAATTCAGCTTCCCATTTTTTCTCATTCCCTCTAGTCCGCTGGACTAACTGGGCAGCTAACTGTTTGTTTTCAAAAATGCTATCCATAGATTTCCCTATAAGTTCTCTTCTATTATAGCCCAATAAATCTAAAGAGGCCCGATTGACTGAAACGATCTTTTCTTCTCCATCTACAAGAAACAGAGGGTCTTTCATAGCGGTAACGATGTTTTCAGAGGCACTTGTGAGAGTGATAGACATCAATTTATACCTGAAAACAGCATAAATTAAAGCACCTGCCCAGATAAGCATGACTGCATTGGCTATACTGGGAATGATAAATAATTTCAATTCAGCACTGATCACATCGGTAAAAGCCCCCAGGATAAGAGAGGCGGTGCCTGAATAAAATATGATGAAGGACTGTTTCTTTTTGATAGGGTTGTTTGTCTTCTTTCCGAACCGAAAAATAAGGAACAGAGCTAAAACCAAAAAGGAGAAATAATAAAAATAAAAAATATAGGTCCAAATTGACTCCGCCCACATACCTACCCAACCATAGGGCTGTTTTATTAAATCTTGGTGTAAATCTCCTCTCCAGTTCTTATAGATGAAAAAAGCAGGTAAAAGAAAGATCAACACGTAGAAAATCTTCTTTTTCAGTAAATATTTCTCTTGTATGAACAGCAAAGAAAACCAAAGGAAAAAACTGCTCAATCCGATCCAGCCGGCCGAACTTATGTGGCTCGCTAATACTGCCGTATTTCTAGACACGGATGGATTAGAAGCAAATAATTTACCGAGGCTCCAACCGGCAAAACATCCTATAACGACGGAACAAACTCTGTTTAAGGATGCCCTCCTGTTCTGGAATAGCACAAAGAGGGCCATCAGAGTAAACATCACCACACAAAAAAAATGAACAAACGGCCATACACTCATGTTCTCAACCTATGAGCTTAATTTTTATTACCTCATTCATGTTAATTTAATAGGAAAAAAAATAAATCCTCTTAAGGAAGGGTTTAGGAGATGAATTTTTGTAATCTTTCCTTATCTTTAGAGAGGAGAAAATCTCCTCTTTGTGATTAACGAAATTCTTTTATATTCATGTTTTTTGGAAGAAGCATTCCCCCAGAAACCAGCAGTTTCAACCCTTGTTCCACCGAAAAATTTGCTTCGATAACCTCTTTACTGGGCAAGAACATTACAAACCCAGTTGTAGGCACAGGCGTGGAAGGAATAAAAATTGAGTGATATTCTTCCCCCTTTTCCACTACCGTGGTTCCTGTAACAAATCCCAATGTCCACATTCCAAGCCGTGGATACTGTATGAAGACCACCTTCTTGAAATTAGATTTTCTCTGAAAAGAAAAAGCTTGGAAAATCCCCTTAGTGGTGGAATAAACCATCTTCACTATAGGCAATCGCAGAATCAATTCATCAAAATATTGTAAAGATTTTCTTCCGATAAAATTTGAAGCCAACAATCCGATGATATAAACCGCAGTGATCGTCAGGATAATCCCCAGTCCCGGAAAGTACCACTCCACATATTCTTTGAGAATATCTCCTAAAATGTTATCAAAAAAGTTAAAAAGCCATCTCAGAACCACCACCGTAAGTCCCAACGGAGCCAAAACTAACAGCCCAGCAAAAAATTTATTCCTTATTCCTCCCCATAATTTTGAAGAAAAGTGCTTTGTTTTAGTTTTCATTTGATTTTCCCTCTTATAATTTTGAGATTATAATTTGACACTCCCAATTTTTTTTCTTATCTTATAGTATAGATTAAATTTTAGTCAATCCAATTATATGCAACGATTTGACAATTAAATAAGTTTTTTATAATAGAAGACTGATCATCTCAATAATCAATTTGGAATGTAAAGTGGCCAATGCTTTTTAAACACACACAAAAAAATGAAGAAATCCAACATCTTCTCTCTAAAGGAAAAGAAAAGGGTTATTTACTTTTTGATGAGATCGCCGATAGTTTAGGGGATAAAGGTATGAAAGATAAAAATTTCGCCGATCTTCTCAATTTTATGGAAGACTACGGCATCAATGTTCGGGAAAAACAAAATGAATCTTCCCCTTTCAAGAAAAAGGAATCTTCTCTTTCCATCGATAAATTAGAAAAAACTACAGACCCGGTGAAACTCTATTTGAGAGAAATGGGGAAAACTTCACTGTTGAGTAAAAAGGGGGAAATTGCCATTGCCAAGAGGATGGAAAGAGGAGAAAAATTGATTCTCAAAGCGCTCGCTCAAACTCCATTGGCTTTAGATGAAATCTACCAATTTGAAGAAAGGATCACCCAAAAACCTCATTCCATACGAGAATTATTTGATTTTAGTGAAGAAGACATCCCTGAAAGCGAAATCGAGCAACAAAAGAAACAGATATTTTCTAGGATTAACCAAATCAAAAATTTGCATAACCGATTGAAAAAAATTCCCAATCAAAAAAAATATAAGTTTGCTCGAGGGCGTATAATCATACGCATTATCCAAATACTCAAACAACTCAACCTTTACCCGGATCATAAGGAAAAAATCATTCACAAACTCTGGCAAATAGCCCAAATCATCAATAAACTGGAAAAAACCAGCCAAGAACTCCACACTGCCTTCACTCAAGCTCAAAATCCCCAAGAAAAAGAAAATTTAAAGGAAAAATTAAAACAAATCGAAAACTCCCTGAAAGCCTACAGACAAAGGTTGGGGATGGATCCTCAAGGATTAAGAAAAACTCTAAGGATTATCACCACAGGAAAAAAAATCAGTGATCAGGCAAAAAAAGAACTTATTGCTGCCAACTTGAGATTGGTGGTTTCTATAGCCAAAAAATACACCAATCGAGGTCTTTACATGCTTGATCTGGTTCAGGAAGGAAACATGGGTTTGATGCGAGCTGTGGATAAATTTGATTACAGAAAAGGGTATAAATTTTCCACTTATGCCACCTGGTGGATCAAACAGGCTATAACTCGCGCTATTGCTGACCAGTCCCGAACCATTCGCATCCCCGTTCACATGATTGAAACGATCAATAAGTTAAACCGGGTGTCTAAAAAACTGGTTAAAGAAAAGGGAAGAGAACCCACTTGTGAAGAAATCGCTAAAAAAATGGAAATGTCTATCACTAAGGTCAAAAAAATCATAAAAACAGCTCAAGAACCGGTCTCTCTAGAGACTCCGGTGGGAGAAGAAGAAGATACCAGCTTAGCTCATTTCATCGAAGACAAAAGTTCTCCATCTCCCTCAGAGACAGCGATCCACACCAATCTCCGAGAAAATATTGAAGAAGCTCTGAAAGGACTCAGCGACAGGGAATCCAAAGTTCTGAGGATGAGGTTCGGGCTTGGAGACGGCAACGAGCATACTCTGGAAGAAGTGGGTCAACAATTTAAGGTCACTCGAGAAAGAATCCGCCAGATAGAATCTAAAGCTCTCCGGAAGTTAAAACAATCCACCCAAAGCCAGAAACTTCAATCCTTCACCAACGGTAAATTGCAAACTAATAAAAACCGAGCCTAATTTATCTCCTCGAAGAATAGAATCAAAGGATATTTTCGATTACCACCAGTTTACAATTTCCTCCAATTCACCCTCTTTATTTCTGTGAATGAATCTTGCAGCTTCTCTTTCTTCTCCTTCAGTTTTTTTGTAGATGATCATCATACTCAAATCTTTATTCTTCTGGAGACATTCCTTGGCTTTATCCGTAGCTTCTTTTTCTGTTCCATAAGCCTTTTCATCATCCAGAATTAAAGTATCTTCGGGTTGATAGGTGGTTTTGGCCTTGTGTCCTTCAAGGAAGTATTGAACTTTCATTTTCACCATCCTTATAGGAAAAATGTTGATATTATTTCCTTCTTAACCTATGTACTATATACAAAATGCTCAGAAATGTCTATTTTTCTACTGGATAATATCTCTCTTTCCCCTCAATTTTTTTCTTAAATAAAGATAAACTAAACAAGATCGAGAGATTACTTTCTTTTCATCAGAAAATTAAAAGGGGAAAAACCAAGAATCAGCGGTCTATAAACAGAATCAGGGAATTGTTCTTAGGAGCTTTCACTATGATTTGATCCTGAGAATTTATTCCTGCCTCCGAAAGAATCTCCAAGAACTCCCTCTTATTGAACTTATGGCCCAATTCACAGAACCGGTTTTCCTCCACCGGTGCCCTGATAATCAATGAATTGAAATGTGTGTAAATTTTTTGGAGAGTCTCCACAGGTTCATTGAAATGGTGAATCACTCCCCATAAGATCCCCAAATCCCCATAAATTTCCTCTTTAGAGACATCTTTCACTTGGGCATTAAGACCTCTTTTTTGAGCCCTTGAGATCAAGGCGGGAGACAAATCAACGCCCTGATAGAAAACCGGTTTTAAAATTTTTCTTAACTTCAGACTTGTTTTTCCATCTCCACATCCAACATCCACTACCCTTCTTTTTGTAAATTTAGAAGGTAATTGAGCTTTCAGCAGTCTTATTTCCTCATCTACATTATAGCCGGAAATATTGATTCCCAAAGAATAGATAATTTTCTGAAATCTTTTTTTCATACTTCGGGAGTATTTGAAATCTTTTTTCTCCGTTCCGGTTGTAGATATTGGGATTCCCAGATATCATCGGTTATTTCCTTGAGTTCCTTTCCGTATTTCACCATACCTCTATAATAATCAGGGTCTTGAAGAGCCTGATGAGCGGGCTCATCAGCTGGTTGAGCATTGGTTTCCCGAATAAGATTATACATCATCTCATAATGATCCTTAATGGCACAAGGGACGATGACATTTCCCATTTGATGAGCGGGACAATCTTCAGTGTACTGATTCTGCCATTGGCGAATTCCTTTAAAAAAAGGTGAAAATAGAACCGTGTTCAAGTTTCCTCCCTTTCTGTAAACATCCAAAATATTGTGGGTTTTATACGGATTGAAAACACAGGGAGTCACATTTCCATTCCAATCGATGTAAAAATAACCATTAGGTTTGCCGGCAGAAATGCATCCATTACTCACAGTGCCACAATTCCAAAAATCAGCTAAAAACACTCCATCCTCACGGATAAGCTTCCACATCTTCAAATACATATTCCTCCGCTGCTTAGGAGTGACCATCAGATCCAGGGTAAAACTCCGACCTATGGGCATATACTGGAATATCCAACCATAAAGAGCTCCGTGTTGGTTGAAATAGTAATCGATAAATTCATCGCTCAAGATGGTATCTACGTTTTGTCTGGTAGCGGTTATGGAAATTCCAAAAGGCACACCGAATTCTCTTAGATTCTCAAAAGCCTGGATAATTTTCTTATGGACTCCCTTTCCTCTTCGATCATCGGTTTCTTTCTCATAACCCTCTACAGAAATGGCGGGTGTAATGTTTCCGACTTCTGCAAATCTCCTGGCATTTTCTTTATCGATCAAGGTGCCGTTGGTGTACATCAAGAAAAACATATCGCTGTGTTCTTGCGCAAAATCAAAGATGTCTTTCCCCTGGCTCTTGTAGACCAAAGGCTCTCCTCCGGAAATGACTGTAAAATGAGCACCCCAAAATTCTTTCACCTCTGTGACTATACGAGAAACCGTATCATATTCTAATTTCTCTCGGGAATGACTTTCACTGTTGGCATAACAGCCCTTGCAGCGTAGATTACAGTGTTTTGTGGGGCTCACTGTCACAAATCCAGGAGGATGAAATCCGTACTTCTCTTGGAAGGTCTTGGCCTTCTCATTCTCTTTCAAGTACAAGCTGGCTACCGCCCTTAAAAATTTCCTCCATACATCGTGGGATATCTGTCCTCTTCTCAACCCTCTATGAATAGACCAAACAAGATTTCTGGCCATGTAAAATTTGTCTTCCTGAACTTTTTGAGGATTTTTTCCACTGTCACTTTCCACAAACTGATGATAAAATTTCTTCAGAAGATGATGCATCACCATCTCTCTTGGATATTGATGATACAAAACCTCAGCTAAGATTTTTTTGATAGGTTTTTTAAAAACCATTTGTTGAGATTTCATTTTTCCCTCCTTCATTTTTATTTTAATTCCCTTTTTACAATCCCGAAGAATAAAAGTTCCACCAATTCATCCAAGTTTCTCTCTATATCGGGAAAGGGGACCTTCACTGACCATGGGTGCTCCAATCCCTTTAAAGCCGAAACAATAACAAAAGAAGTGGATTCTAAATTGTCTATGTTAAATATCTCCTGCTTTATTCCGCTATGGAGAATTTTTTTGACCATATTCATTTCTCTTTGGAAATCTCTCTCTCTTATTTTCTGGATAAAGTCATAATTTTTGACGAAATCATCCTTTAAAGCTGCGTATATATTTTTCAATTGATTCAAATAGGTAATCCTGGCCAGAACTAAGGCTCTCAACTTTTCTTGAGGAGTTTCTTCTTTCTCTACAGACTCAATAATTTTCTCATTCAAGAGTTGGTCTTCCTTTTCTACCACTTCTCTGAAAACTTCTTCTTTTCCTCTAAAATAATGGTAAACAGTAGCCTTTCCCATTCTTGCTCCCTTAGCAATCTCATTGACTGTGGTCTTGAAAAAGCCAAATTGAGAAAATAACTCTTGAGCTACTTGAATAATAGATATTTTCTTTTTTTCCATTTTTCGACCTTTCGACCATAATAGTTCCATAGTCTAAAATTAAATATAAAAACTCTTTCCTTTTTTGTCAAGATTATTTAAAGGATAAACTGATTTTGTTAAGAGTTAACGCTTATTCGAATTGATCTTTCTCACTTATCCGATTCTAAAAAAGAAAGCACTCCGTTTATATTTCTTCGGTGAGTTGGAGAAACTTCTTGTAAGGTATAGCCATCCAGCTCTCAGCCTTAAAAGCTCCATTGTACTGGCTGATCATCGAAACTTTAGCCGCCGTATCTTCATCCGGAGCTTCATAGATATCCAAAAAATCGTAGGGACCCAGAAGAGCATAATGAGCGATAAATTTCACTTGGGGACACTTTTTCTTTACCTGCTCAAGCCAAACCCGGCCAACCCTTTTCCTTTCCTTCATCTGCTTAGCCACTTCCGGAGATAATTTAGTCATTAAAACAAACGTTTTCATAGACACCTCCCTGGGAAATGAGGATGAATCCAATTTTGATTCCCCTTTTCCATATTAGAAATCTATATTTATTATATTATCAAACTTTATTAAATACAAATTGTATTTCTATTTACTCCTCCTTTTTTGTTGAAAATTCTGAAATAAATATATCCTTCGGGTTTTTCCATAAGTCCTTGGATATAAATGAACGCAATTCAAAAAAAAATTTATTTGCCTATAAAAATTACTTTTAAAAAATCCAATTATTTGTTATATTAGTAGAAGTTTCCTTTGGCCGGCTGGAGGAAACTCCCACCTAAAATCTTCATCATTCCCCCTTTTGATTGTTCAGCCGGCACCTTTTCAAGCTGATTCTCCAAAGCGACCCCGCACTCTCAACAAACAAATAAATTCAAAAATCAAAAGTCAAAATTTGAATAGAAGTCCCACTTTATCAAATACATCCCGTGACAGGAGTCATCCTAATGAGAATTTTATCTTCAATCTAATTCTCCCTGCTCTTTCAGAATACAGCTCTGCTCTTGTTTTCTTGCATAAGAAATAAAAAACTGAGATAATTTTTTCATGAAATTTGAAAAATCCAATCCTACACATCTCAATCAAATATTAAACCTCAACACCCCTTTAATCGGTTTCTATGATGCTCCGAACCCTCAACCTTTCCAACCATTGGTGGAACCCCACAAAAAAGACTGTATATTTTCATTTTATCAGCGCTGGATTCAAGGAGAAACCCTTCATTTAACCAAAGACAATTTCGGTTGTGGAGGAGCCGGACACTGGATTTTGGGGATAAAATCCCGGTCCAAAGAAGATTATATTCGATTTCTAGGGGATGAAGAAGGCCTCAAAGCCTCCCCCCAACTTATGGAACAATGGATTGATTCTTCCCATCCTTATCATCCTCAACATTCCCACATCCTCATCGGTCCTCTCAATCAAAATCAATGGACTTATTTACAGAGCATTATGTTTTTTGTGGACCCTGATCAGCTCAGTACTCTCATGTGCGGAGCTCAGCACCACAGTTCGCCCCAAGACCCTCCTCCTGTGATCGCTCCTTTTGGTTCAGGGTGTATGGAAATTCGTCCGTTCCAAAATCCAGACATCCCCCAAGCAGCTATAGGAGCCACTGATTTAGCTATGCGTCAACATCTTCCAGCTCATATTCTAGCCTTCACTGTCACCAAACCTATGTTCCGACGGCTTTGTGAATTGGATAAACGCAGCTTTCTTTATAAGTCCTTTTTCCAAAACCTCAAAAAAACCAGAGGAATTAACCATTTTGGAAATCCTTGAACTTAGTTTTTTACATATCAAAGATTTATTTATAAAATAAACTGGAATATTCAGGTATGTTTTTGTAGTTTAATTCATATAAATCAACTGGATGGTCAATTATCCATGGTGAATGGAAGATCCAAAAAGTTGTCTCTCCTTTCCTTATTGATTTTCACATTGATTTTTTGGAATGGAACTTTATTCTCAACTTCTCCTTCTACCTATATCCAACAAAAAGAAGGAATAAAAGACCGGTATGAAAGAGCACAAAACTTGGCCTTCCAAGGGAGCCACCAAAAAGCCAAAGAAATCTGCCAAGAAATCCTTGAACGCCATCCCTTTTACCACCAGGCTCGTGTGCTCTTAGGCCGTTTATATGCCTGGAATCAAAACTTTAAATCAGCCCGGGAGGAATTAAACAGAGTCTTGGATGCCTCCCCCCGTCATATGGGAGCCCTTTTAGCCCTCATTGATGTCCAATACTGGAGCAACCATCTCCAAGAAGCACTGAACTCCTGCAACCTGGCTCTTCAAATTCAACCTGAAAATACAGAAATCTATTTAAAAAAAGCCTATATCTTTATCAAAATGAACCAGTACAAACAAGCCAATGAACAGTTAAAAAAAGTTTTAAAATCCCATCCTTCCCACGGAGAAGCTCTTCAACTCCAGGAGAAAATCCAATATTTAACCCGCAATTACAAAATCGCTCTGCGCTACCGAGGGGACTCTTTTAAAAGAGGAAAAAATGATTATGGTCCTTGGCATTTGATGATTCTCGAACTGACAAAATATCTGGCAATTGGCCCTATTCTCAGCCGTTTTCAATATGCTCATAGAAACTTTGGAAATCATCTCCAAAAAGGCCCCCAGTTTGAATTGGTGGCTTATCCTCGTTTCAGCTCTGGCACGTATGCTTATCTCAATGCAGGGTATTCTTTTTCAACCCTTTTCCCAAAATACCGGCTCGGGGGAGAATTGTATAAATCTCTCCCTTGGGGCTTGGAAATATCTGGGGGGATCAGGTACCTGGATTTTTCGAAACCAAAAATTATTGTCTATACAGGCACTCTAGGAAAGTATCATAAAAACAACCTGTTTTCTTTCCGTCCTTTTATCACCTCCAAGCCTTCCGGCATATCTCTTACTGGACTTTTTTCCTTTCGCCATTACTGGAAGGGATCAGATAATTATTGGCAGTTACTTTTGGGCTATGGAGCTTCTCCTGTGGACCTCATCTACCTGGAGAATATTAAGAGGTTTAATTCCTACAAAATAGGACTGGAGGTCCAGACCCAACTTTCCCGCACTCTTTTAGCTCGAGTTCATCTTCGGTACGAAGGCGAAGAATTGAAAACGGATGAATGGGGAAACCGAATCATTCTTATATTAGGGTTACAAAAACTCTTTTTCTGAATCATCTTCCAAAAAATGATTCCCGTTGTGATTATTTTCTTTGAGGAAACTAAAGGAGGGTTTATCCATGAAAACAGCCATTCTTTACAGTGAAAAAATGAAAGATTATGACTTAGGACATGTGCTTAAAGGAGATAGGTACGAAAATTTTTTACAACTATTCAGGGAAAGATTTCTCAACCACTCCCGGTTTGAAATGGTGGAACCATCCTATGCGACAAATCAAGACCTGGAAATGGTTCACACACCGAAGTACATCCAACGGGTGGAAAAACACCAGTCCCGAGACCCCCATGATACGCCTTTATCTCCATCAGTGGTCCAAGCGGCCAAACTCTTGGCTGGAGCTGGCAAGCTGGGAGGAGAATTGGTCCAATCAGGAAAGTTTGACAAAAGTTTAGTGATAGGAGGAGGAGTCCAGCATGCAGGGAGAAATTATGAAAAGGGTTTTGGAATATTCAGTGATGTAGGGATTTGCGCCGAAAACTTGATTCAAAACTATGGGTTAAAAAAAATCCTTATTCTCGATACCGATGCCCACGCCGGGGATGGGATTTATGGAATTTTTTCTAAAGATCCCAGAGTTTTGTTCATTTCTATCCATCAGGACACCCGAACTCTCTATCCTGGCCCCTCCTATAAAAATCCTTTAGGAGAAGGCAAAGGAACGGGCTATTCAGTGAACATTCCCTTACTTCCGGGAACCAGTGATCAAGCCTACGAACACGTCCTCGATGAAATAGTTTTCCCTTTAACCGAAGAGTTTGAACCTGAAATCATTTTGATGGTGGATGGAAGTGATCCTCATTTCTCGGACCAAATCACCCAGATGGGAATGACTCTGGAAGGTATCCACCTCATCGCCAAAAAAATCAGAAAAATAGCAAAGAAAGTCTGTCTCGGAAAGGTGGTGGATTTTGCTGGATCAGGATATGATGCCAAAGGACTCTTGTATCCTCGGGGATGGTTGGCCTCTCTGTGTGGCCTCTCAGGGATAGAAACTTCATTGCAAGAACCTTACACCTTTCCTCCTAACTTGAGCACAAATCGAGGACTCCCGGAAACAAAAACCATCGTCAAAACCATCCAAAAAAAACTCTCTGGCTATTGGAAATGCTTTTCTTCTTATCGTTGACTCCACTGAGAATCAAGGGCAAGCCAATAACCAGGGTTGATTCTGAATGAAAAGTTTGGATGATCATATTCCTGTGGTATGGGAAAAATCATAGGTAAACTCTACCAAAAAGTGTGCTCATCTACCGAAAAATGGTAGAGAATCCATCAGAAAAAAATTTTTGATCACTCGACACTGCTTGGACTATTTGGATTTATTCATTGATCTTCTCCAGTAGCCTTTTTTCAAGAATATTTTTTATGCAGCCAACGCTTGCCCCCCTCCTAAAATCGATAAAAGCAAGGTCAAAATGAGTACCTGAATGATCCACCCGATCAGACAAACTCCTACGGCCCTCCAGGTACTTCTATAATCCAGAGCCTGTCTGACCGCCACAACCATGGCCACGAGCATCCAGATGGATGCCAGAAAAAAAATGACAGCCGATAATCCAGGGATAATCCCTAACACTCGGATCAATCCGGGTGAGGAAGAAAATCCGATGGTCCTTAGAAGCTCTCCAGGATTGGATCGGGTCTGGGGTTCAGGAAGAAACCGGGTTCCGATAAAATAAGTCAAGTAAGCCCAAATAAACCAACTGAGAAAAGCTGAAACAGTCCCCCAGAAAATGCCAATTATTCCACCTTCAATAATACTCCCTATTCCGGCGGCAACACTGGAAAGAGCCACCACTCCTACAGCTTGGCCCATTGCTTTTTCATCCGACTCCACTTCTTCGTAAATACTTATCTCCAGTTTCGCAGCCCCGATTATTCGATTTTTAAAATTATACATCCTCATCTCTCCTATTCAATATTTCAAAAATCAATCCTATCGAAATCATTTTGCAAGGATAAGGTTTGGTTAAATTCCATATTAACCTGGATCATTCATAAAAGATGAATACTTAAAAATTGCATACCACATGATAAAAAAGATGTCAAAATCAAATGAACTCTATCATTCATCCACATTGATAAATGTTCCGTAAAGAGTTATGATATTTATAAATTTTAAAGAGGAGGATTTATGAAAAAATTCGTGACAATCATTACCGTATTATTGTTTGTCTCCACTGTCCCCCTAACCGCCGATTATCACATCAAGCAAGAGCAGCATACCGGAGAATTCAGTGTGATGGGTCAAACTCAGGCGGCTAAAGATGAAATCAATCATCTTTGGTTGGCTGAAAATAAAATGGCCATGCATAGTGAACGTCAGTCTGTAATCATCAACCTGAACAAAAATGTCATGTTCGTGATCAATCATGATAATGAAACCTATGTAAAAATGGATCTTCCCCTGGATATCACTCAGTATTTTCCAGCTCAAATGCGGAAGATGATGGAGCAAATCACAGTGGATGTGAATCCTACAGGAGAAACCAAGACGATCGGCAAATGGAAATGTCAAGGTTTTGACGTTTCCATGGACATGATGATGAATAAAGTGGAAATGAAAGTATGGGCCACTAAAGATGTCTCTTTTGACTGGAAAACATACCATGCAAAAATGTTTCCCAAATTCATGAAAGCTACCATGAACTTGCACGATGAAGCCATTCAGGAATTCCAGAAAATCGAAGGTTTCCAGATAAGATCAGATACCACCATGAAAATGATGGGTTCAGAAATGAAGAGTTACAATGAAGTGAAAGAAATCTCCAAAGAATCCCCTCCGGAAGGAACTTACTCAGTCCCCCAAGGATACACGGAAAAAGAAAAATTCTCTATGAAGGACATGCAAAGAAAAAAATAACCCTTACCCCTCTGGATAATTTACTCACTTGAATTCGATCTTGGATATGTTTTTAAATAGGAAAAGCCCTGAAACCCCGGAGAGTCCGATGAGAGGAATCCCCTTTCCCATTTCAAGGAGGATTATCTTACCCACCCCCAACAAGGCACTGTAGATCATAACCGAACCTAAAATCCAACTGGCGATTTCCCGGGAAATTTTGATCTTCACTCCTCCTTCCTTGATTTGATTGCGTATGGGATTCCACAGTCCTCCAGGTTTTATCTTTTTGTAAAATCGGATCAAATGATTCTTATTCACCGGAGGAGTTAAAAAAGTGACGGTCAACCAACATCCAGTGGTGACTCCCAGAGTGATAAGGATCCGGTAAGCCCAGTTGAGTTCTCCACTCTCGCCTAGGGATGTGTTCAAAAGCACTATAGCCACCACAAAAGAACAGGCCATAGCGGCAATTTCACTCCAGGCATTCACTCGCCACCAGTACCATCTGAGGATATAGATGAGACCAGTTCCTGCTCCCACCGCCAGGATAAGTTCCCATCCTCCTTTGATGCTTTCCAACCAGTAGGCGGTCATACCGGCAAAAACCATGATCACCATTACAGTAATCCGAGAAATCAAAACATAATGGGCTGAGGAACCATCCTTTTTTATGAACCGTTTATAAAAATCATTGACGATGTAAGAAGCTCCCCAATTGAGATGGGTATCCAGGGTGGACATGAAGGCTCCAAAAAAGGCAGCCAGCATTAATCCTTTAAGTCCAACGGGCAAAAAGGTAATCATCATCTTGGGGTACCCCAACTTGGGATCGGCCAAATTGGGGAATACCACCAATGAGGCCAGGGCCACCAGAATCCAGGGCCAGGGCCTCAGAGCATAATGGGCGATGTTGAACCACAGAGTGGCCAACACCGAGTGCTTTTCATCTTTGGTGGCCAGCATCCTCTGAGCAATATATCCTCCACCTCCTGGTTCGGAACCAGGGTACCATGTGGCCCACCACTGAACAGCTATATACACAAAAAATGTCAGAAAAGGAAGGGCTGCCGCTCCCAGTTGAGGAAAAAAATCCAGGGCTTGGGAATTTTCAGTGAGGACTTTGGCTTTGAGAGCCTTAATCCCTCCCACATGGTTCACAGAGATCACAGCTAAAGATACGGAACCTACCAGAGCAATGACAAACTGAAGCATATCGGTAATCACCACTCCCCAAAAACCGGACAAAACAGAGTAAACCACCGCTATAGCCAGAGCAATCACTATGGCCTGAAGTTTGGGAAAGGAAAAGGCCACCTCAAGAATGGCAGACATGGCCAAAATTCCCCAGGCCATAATCATACAATTGATAGGAAGGCCCAAGTACACAGCCCGAAATCCCCTCAAGATAGCCGCGGGTTTTCCGCTGTACCTCAATTCAGTAAACTCGATATCGGTAAGAACTTCAGATCTCCGCCATAACTTGGAAAATAGAAACACAGTCAACATCCCCCCCAGGACAAAATTCCACCACAACCAATTTCCGGCGATGCCGTTCTGGGAAACGATCTCAGTCACAGCCAGAGGTGTATCGGCTCCAAAGGTTGTAGCTACCATGGAAGTTCCCGCAATCCACCAAGGCAAAGACCGTCCGGAAATGAAAAAATTCTCTATATTTCGGCCTGCTTTTTTGGAAAAATATATTCCTACCCCCAAAGCAAATAAAAAATATCCACCGATAAGAGACCAATCAATCCAAGATATACCCATATTGACCTCGAATTCCTTGATAAATCCAAAACCCTATCATCCCAGTAAATCTTTCACTTTTTATTCTATTTCCATAAGTCAGAGATCCTATAGAGAAATGCCTGGGACCCCCGTGTTTCTTGACGGTTGAGTCCATTCTCTTATTTAAAAATTTACCATATTCATCGTCATTCCCGATGTCAAATAAAAATTATCATGCTTTACCCTGAAAGTTAAACAGGAAAAATCCTGCTTTTCTTGTGGATTCTTTTCACTGAAAAGAGAATATTTCTCGATTATTTTTATTGGCAAGAGGTGGGAGAAAGTGATATAAATTGGTTATATTATGAAAAAACACAATCAATTTAGATGGAAGAAAACTTTTCTTCATTTTCCCAACTACATTATTAACCATAAACCTGTTAAAATTTTGGAGGATTCATGAGTGTAAGTGGACAAGTAGGAATCATAGCTGCGGTCATGGTAGTGGCTTATGCCTTGACCAAATGGAGAAAATTATCTGTCGAGATCAGCATGCTTTCCGCAGCAGTGGCTGGAGGATTAACTGGGGCTATCATGAAAACGCCTCCTTTGGCTCAACTGGCCCGCCACTTAGTGGAAGGGGCTTTTACTTATCTGGATGTCATTCTTGTCTTTGCTACAGCCACTATATTTATGGCTATCGTTTCTGAATCAGGGGGAGTCAATTATGTGGTGCGGGGAACTATCAAATATTTTTATAACAAGAGGTTCATTGCCTTAATCCTTTTAATGATTATCATCCTTATCCCCGGAGCTTTAACCGGAGCCGGGAGTGTTTCTCTCTTAGTGGTGGGGGCACCGGTGGCCTTAGCTCTGAGCTATCTAGGGATTTCTCAGAAACGGGTGGCGGCCATCCTGTTCATTGTGGCTGGTTTGAGTGCCGTAGCTCCTCCAGTCAATATCTGGGCCATGATTGTTTCCGCCGGAACAGCCATTCCCTATGTAGGATTTGAACTTCCTCTAGGAATCCCAGTTTTGATCTTGGGAATCTTTACAATGCTTGTTCTGGGATTGAAAAAAGAAGGATCTATGAACCTGGAAAAAGCTCTTCAGGATATGCCCGAAGTTCCTGAAAGGATGAGCTGGTGGAGAGTGCTTCTTCCTTTTGTTGCTTTTTTCGGGTTGGTTATCGCCTTTAGAATCTGGCCTTTTTCCATGCCCATCCTGGGACTTCCCCTGGAATTTTCTGTCGCGGCTGTTGTGGCCTATGGGGTGAGTCCTATAAAGATTCATGCTTTCT
The DNA here is from genome assembly GCA_018335295.1 of bacterium. Lineage (GTDB taxonomy): Bacteria > Acidobacteriota > Aminicenantia > Aminicenantales > Aminicenantaceae > JAGXKI01. The sequence continues at coordinate 41,117 of JAGXKI010000017.1, forward strand.
CGGTTTCCAGAGACACGGTAAAAAGACTACTCCCCCTCTTAGCCACTCTGGTTATCGTGGGGATGCTCCAGCAAATCATGACAGCCACTGGAGTCCGGGGATGGCTTTCCTTCTCTGTAATCAGCACTCCTCTCATTTTGCTGTACATCTCTTTGGCTCTGATTATCCCTGCATCCGAAGGCATTCTCACCTATGGAGGAGCGGCGATTCTGGGAATTCCTTTAATCTGGTTTTTTGATTCCATTGGTCTACACGCCACTGTGGCTATAGCTGGGCTCAGTCTTTTGTGGGCTTTGGGAGACGGTCTTCCTCCCACAGCTCTCATCGGACGGCTTAGTGTGATCGTCTCTGATTACAAAGATTCCTACTGGTCTTTCCTGAAAAGCACCTGGTTGCCTTGGTTGGTGATCACCATTGTGGCCATTCTTATTGTGGTGTTCAGTTCTCGCCTGGAATTTTTGGTTCGCTGGAGCAAGTGATGTTAAAATTTAAAATTCAAAATAAGGATTCAACCTCAATATCCAAATTAAAGAAAAATTACAAACAGGAGAAGTTCCTATGACTCTAGTCATGTTTATTTATCACATCATTTGTGTGTTTTTGATAGCCATGCTCATCTGGAATTTCATCAGAGAAAAGAAAAATGTGGAAGAGATGATTCTCTACCTCATCGTCCTCCTCCCTCTTTTACTGAGAGTATTCCG
>JAGXKI010000002.1 GCA_018335295.1 bacterium
CAACAAAGGATTCGCCACAATCACAGATGATAAAACCGGGAAAAAGAAACCTCTCTTTAAAGACTTAACCATCCACGAATCCCTTCTTCTCCAGTACAAAAAGGAGAAAAATAAGATTCTCCTGCTCCACGGCCACCAGGGGGACTGTCTCAACGACACCTGCTGGTGGTTCGGAAAATTCGTTGTCAGGAACATCTGGAAATGTCTCCAATCCAAAATGGGAATCCCCGACCCCACCAGTCCGGCAAGGAATTACCGCAAGATGCTGAAAACGGATGATCGCTTTAAACAATGGATAGAAAAGAGAAAAATCCCCACCATCATCGGCCATACCCACAAACCAGTTTTCCCCGGAGAAGGGGAGACCCCATACTTCAATGACGGGAGCTGTGTGCACCCCCGCTGCATCACCGGAATCGAGGTCGCGGAAGGCCGCATCCAACTTGTGAAATGGCATGTGGATGTCCATACAGAGGAAGGATGGAAAAAGGACCTTCTTTATGTGAATCGAAGAATCCTGGCTGCCCCCCGGGAGATGGGAGAGATTTTTGAGGAATGAATGCAGTATTTTTGCGGTTTTGAATAATTTGTGACAGAGAATTTTCTGAACCTCAGGACCCTCACGAGGATGAGGGAGCGTTTGGGAGTGGATTTTTTTAAGGAGGTAGAGAGAAAAACCTATTTTTATGATGACATTTTCGTGACATCTTGATTTCTTGAAATTAATAAAATACCCTTTTTAGAAAGAACATTTAATTGGGGATTATCCATTCATGGAAAAAAGCACCGGCCACCGCAAGCAGATTCTTCTTTTCTTGATTGCCGTCTTTCTTCCCAGTCTGGTTCTTGTCGTTATAACCGTGCGGATGATCAGTCAAGAAAAGGAATTGGCTCAAAAGCGGCTGTCCGAAGAGCGCCGACGGGTAGCTCTTGAAATCGGTCAACATCTTCTCTTCAAACTAGAAAATATCAAGCTTCATGAAATGAATGCTTCGACAGATTTTCAGGACATGCCCGCTGATATGAATTATGTGAATCCAGAGGTTGTTCTTGTCTGTCTGGTCGAAGAGCGTCAACTAGTTTTCCCCTGGGAGAAAAATCAAGATATAGAAAGAGCCCAGCGTCTTTTGAGTGATTCGGAGTTTATGAAAAAAATCCAAAAGGCTCAAAAAGAGGAATTCGAAAATAAAAACTACCCCCAGGCTCTGAGGTTATATAAAAAGGAGCTCCGTACAGCAAAAAACACTCTTCAGAAAGAATATGCCCGGTTTCTTATGGCTCGGGTGCTCTTGAAATTGGGTCAAAAAACCAAAGCTATTGCCAATTACAAAGAAATTTTAAAGCAGCCTTTCACTGTATCCGACGAATACGGGATCCCTCTTTCCTTGTATGCAGCTGGACGCCTTCTTGAATATGGAGAGAATTATGAAAATGTATGGAGTCCTATCCAGAAAGAAATCTCAAAGGAGCCCTGGTTATCTCCTGCTGGGTCTTATCTTCTCCAAGATTTGGTGGAGAATTTTCTCAAATCTGCCGAAGATGTCGAAATAAGAAGAGCGGCCAGAGAGTGTAATGGAGTGATTCAGAAACACATCCAAAGATTGGAACAGGCCATGGCTCTTCAAAATGATTTTATGACCCTGGGAATTAGAAAAAGCCGAGAAAACCCAAAACAAAAGGAATTTTCCTTTTGGGTTTGTTATGGAAACAACCCATGGCTTATAAGCTTAGCAGAATCCCAACCAAAGAAGCCCTCTTTTTTGATTGTTATATCGGTTCAGAAAGTTTTGGATACTCTCAAATCGAACAGTGATTTTAGAGAAACTTTTCCCATGGACTTCAATATTGTTTCCCAAAATGATTCTGAAGGGTTATCCTTAGGTTCCAATTTTCAAGGTATAGGGATAACTTTTGGAGAGGGGCAAGAACAGATGTTTTCAGCCCCGTTGAGCATCCAACCTGGATTTTATCTTCTTGCTTTGTTGTTGATCTTAGGGATTACTCTTTTTGGAGCCTATCTACTCTGGAGAGATGTCCGCCGTGAAGTCAAGACGGCCGAGATGAGATCTCAATTTGTCTCCAGCGTTTCTCATGAGCTCAAAACTCCTCTGACAGCAATACGGATGTTTGCTGAGACTCTTCGTTTGAGGCGCACCAAAAATCAGAAAACTCAAACCGAATATTTGGACACCATCGTCAACGAAAGTCAGCGGCTCACTCGTCTTCTCAATAATGTACTGGATTTCTCCAAGATCGAACAGGGAAAAAGATTCTACCGGTTTGAGCAGGCTTCATTGTATGAGATTGTTGAATCAGCGGTCCGGACTATGGAGTATCCTCTTAATCAGCAGGGATTCAAACTCGATATTCATATGGAAGATGGTCTGCCTCAAGTGCCAGTGGACCGGGACGCCTTGGAACAGGCTCTCTTGAATCTTCTCCACAATGCCATGAAATACTCCGGAGACTCAAGGAAGATCGGCTTGTATCTTAAAAAAAAGAGCGACCATGCTTTAATTCAGGTGGTTGACCAAGGTATCGGCATCGCTCCTCGAGAGAAGAGGAAAATTTTTGAAAAGTTTTACCGTGTCCCTTCTCCTCAAAACGAACGTATTGTGGGAACCGGTCTAGGATTGGCTTTAGTCTCTCATATAGTGGAAGCCCACCAAGGCCAACTGGAATTGGAGAGTGAACCGGGTAAGGGGAGCACTTTTTCTCTCTATATTCCTTTGAAGAGGGAACCATGAAGCAGATTCTTATTATCGAGGATGATGTGGCCATCCTCCGAGGACTCAAGGATAATCTCGAATATGAGTCATTCAAGGTGCTCACAGCCACCGATGGTGAACAGGGCTACTGTTTGATTCAAGAAAAAAAGCCTGACTTGATCATCCTGGATTTAATGCTTCCCAAGATGAATGGGTACGAACTCTGCCGAAAAGTCAGAAAAGAAGGAATTTCCATTCCCATTTTGATGTTGACCGCCCGGGGTGAGGAAACGGACAGGATAATGGGATTGGATCTGGGTGCTGATGACTATCTCACAAAGCCTTTTTCCATGCTCGAACTGCTGGCCAGAATCCGTGCCATAATGCGGAGAATCCAGAAAGCCAAGTCTGGAGATTTCCCCAAAAGTTTACAGTTTGGTTCTGTATTCATCGATTTCAAATGTTTCAAAGCCCGAAAAGGGGAGAAGGTTCTGGAATTGTCCCGCAAGGAATTCGGAGTGCTTCGGTTTTTGGCCGCTCGTGAAGGGGAAGCCGTGACCCGGAATGAACTTCTGGATGAAGTGTGGGGGTATGACCAGTATCCCACTACTCGAACGGTGGATAATCATATTGCCTCGCTCCGAAATAAGCTCGAAGATGATCCCTCCAATCCCAAACACTTAATAACTATTCATGGCGTTGGCTATAAGATTGTTCTTGATGAATGAGATTTATATAACAAAAACCCGAAAATTTCATGAAAATCAATTTACAAAAATATTACATAATCAGGACAAGAAGATGACACATCTAGAAGCTGAAAGCCTTAGATTAAGGATGAAAATCAAAATGAAAGGAGAAGAATCATGAGAAAGCATTCAATTTTGATCGCCATCCTGGTCATCCTGGCTTTCAGCTTAGGGAGTCTTAGTCTTCAAAACGGCTACGACCTGTTCCAAAAAGCCTTGACCAAGGAGCGCGCCGAAGGAAACCTGGAAGAGGCTATCGCCCTCTACCAGAAGGTCATGGAGGTGTCCAAAGACGAGTCTTTGGCTGCTAAAGCCCAGCTCCGCATAGGGATATGTTATGAGAAGCTGGGAAGGAAGGAGGCAGAAAAAGCCTATCAAAAAGTTGTGGACAATTATCCTCACCAGACCCATACTGTCAAATTGGCAAAAGAGAAATTATCAGGATTAAAGGAAGGCCGGCCTGTTCTTTCAAAGGAAAGCCCAGATTTTTCTATGCGCAAAGTACCCACAGATATTGCTGACGGAATGGGGGAAATTTCTCCTGACGGCCGGTATCTGACGCACACGGATTGGAACACGGGCGATCTTGCGGTGCAAGATTTAAAAACCGGAGAAAAACGGCACCTTACCCACAAAGGTTCTTGGCAAGTATCCGAAGCCATGGCTTTCCATTCCAGATGGTCTCCTGACGGCAAGCAGATTGCTTTTGATTGGTGGGATTGGAGTGAGCCGGGGTTTGTGGGGATTCGTATTGTTCGCCCCGATGGATCGAATCAACGCGATCTTTATAGAATTGAGGATCAGGTTGAAAGAGTAAGTATCCTCTATGACTGGTCTCCCGACGGAAAGAATATTCTTGCGTCTATTTGGAGTGATTCGGGTTCAGGAAAAATCGTCCTGATTTCTGTTTCTAACGGTTCCATGCAAATCCTTAAGGAATTTGATTCCAAGCGAACTCGCTATAATCAAATCAACAGAATGTGTTTTTCTCCCTGTGGTAAATATGTCATATATGACTTTCCGGCTGAAGATTCTCCAAACAGCAACATTTATGTACTGCCGATAGATGAGCAGACTGAAATCCCCTTGGTTGAACATCCAGCCGATGATATTCTGCTTGAATGGATTTCTGATGGAAATCAAGTGCTCTTTCTCAGCAGCCGCCGGGATAGTCTGGATTTATGGCGCTTGCCTATGGATGGAGGTAAAGCCGCCGGATCTCCTCAATTAATAATGGAAGGTGTTGGCAGTATTTCTTCACAGGGATACACAAAAAGCGGAGCCTTTTATTATCTCACAAGAAAGTCAGCTATGAATGTGTTTGTGGCCTCAATAGATGCCGGAAGTGGCAAGGTCGTCGAATTTCCAGGGATACCAATCAAGCACATAGGAAAATCCACCCATTCCCCCGATTACTCGGCAGACGGCAAGTACCTGGTTTATGGTGCTGAACGAGGCCCAGCGGGAAATGAACGCACTGTCATCTGTATCCGCTCACTAGAAACCGGGAAGGAACGAGAACTCTATCCCGAATATAATTTTCAAGATTTCCAGTGGTCTCCCGATAACCGGTATCTTCTCGCGGTAGCGTGGAACAAAAAAGACAGGACCGGTCATGAATTTCTAGCAAAAATAGATGCGGAAACAGGAGATTTCACCCAAATCTTTCGGTGTAAAAAAGACAGAACCAAGCAGTCAGCACGGATAGCCATATGGTCTCGTGACGGGAAAACGATCTATCATGTGTTTGAAGAAAGGGATAATAATAAAAGAAGCTACAGAATTCTCGCCAGAGATTTAGAAAGCGGTAATGTGAAGGAACTTTACCGGGCACCGGATAAAGAACACATAATGAGAGTATCCCTCTCCCGTTCTCCGGACGGCAGATGGTTGGCCTTTGTCAATGAAGACGAAAAAAAGAAAAGAGTCATCAATATAATTTCGACTTCTGGGGAAAAAAGCCGAAGGCTGTACAGCTTTACAGATTCTGTGAACTGGGCAACTCCCACAGAATGGACTCCTGAGGGAAAATATGTCCTTTTTGCACGATCCAACAGCCCAGAAAATGATCCTTCCTATATCGGGAACAGAGCCGATTTGTGGAGAATTCCTGTTGATGGAGGTGAACCTCAAAACCTGGATATGACCATGTTTCGGTTCTATCAATTGAGTTTTCATCCTGAAGAGAATTATCTATCTTTCAGTTCGCTCGGTCCTAAAGAGGTTAAACCAGAACTCTGGATGATAGAAAACTTCTAGAAAAATAGGGACGGTTCTGTTTTTTGTCATTCAAACGCTGAAAAACAGAGCCGTCCTTTTTAATCAATAGGGCGTTTTGATTTAATAGGGGGTCCAACCGCTATAAGGCGCTATAATAAAAGACAGATTCGTTCGCTTAGGAGAAAACGGAATAGGGGAGAGGGGCTAGCGGTTACTGCTGCAAAAATGAATGTGACACTGTGAACTCAAATGACGGAGCTTCTCCTTCCGGGCCGAGAATGAAAACAGACCGCGCCAGGCAATCGGTTATAGGGGAGAAGACAGGAAAAGCTATTAACGGTAATCCTTGATGGAAACCAGCTCCGCCGTCCAAGGGCAGAAACGCCCCACCGTATCTACCCAGTAATCGAGATTCTCCTCCACATGGGAAGGAAGTCCGTCGCAGAGTTCGATGGTGAACTCCGCCATCTCAATGTCTTCGGAATCAATATGCCAGCTCCACGGCTTGTTGTAGGATACCTGACCTCGAAACAGTTTCCCCGAAGGTATACTGGCATTGCTTTCCCCCGCCTGAAGGGCGTAGACCTGATCGATAGTCTCCTCATTGGTGATGAAGATTTTGTACCGCTCCCCCTGGACATCAAAGGTCACCAGGATTCCGTCTTCCAGTTGAGGTGATTCGGGTGAGGAACAACTTAAGAAAAAAAGAGCTGAAATAATAAGGATGAAAGCAAAAGATAACCGCTGTGTGGTGCGCATTTGCGGTAATCCCGGTTCGTGCCTTGTTCGATTTGGAGGTGTTGCCATTTTCTATATTAAGTGTTTGTTAATTATTATACCAGATTCAGTTAAAAATGAAGACCATTTCGAAAAAATCAGTGACCCAATACCCATTTCCTTATATTCAGAGAGGTTTTTTTTGAGAGTTCGGCAGTTTTTTTAAACTCAGTTTCCTTCCGTGATCTTTGATCTTTTTCAAACCGTGATTTTCTGCAAATAGAAAAAAATTGTGTAACTAATTTTATTGCTTATACGAGAAAATATAAGTAAAATAGGAAAGAAACAATCTCATAAAGGGAGATATGAAATGACAGAGGAAAAAAAACCTGATAAAAAAGGCTTGGGAACCGGCAAAAAAGTAGCTATCGGCTGCGGTGTTGTGGCCGTGGTTGGGATTATCATCATTGTTGTGGCTGTAATTTCCGGTGGACTGTTTCTCTCCAAAAAAGCCAAAGAAGCCGGCATTGACACTGAGTTGCTGCGTAAAAACCCAGCCCTGGCAACAGCTAAGATGGTGGTGGCTTCCAATCCAGAGTTGGAACTGGTGAATGTGGATGAAAAATCCGGAACTCTGACCGTCAACAACAAGAAGACAGGAGAAACCCTCACCGCTGATTTCAAAGATATTCAGAAAGGCCGTATCACCTTCAAGACAGAGGAAGGAGAAAAGCTGACCCTCCGCACTGAGGAATCCGGAGTCAAAGCAGAAGTAAAGGATGAGAAAGGGGAAGCCAAGTCAATGGAATTCGGCACATCAGCAGAAAAATCTAAGATCCCCGACTGGATTCCTATATTCGAAGGCGAACTCAGCATCTCCTTCACATCTTCAGAAGAAGAGAGCCGCACCGGAACTTTCTCTATTGAAACAGATGCCAGCCCGGAAGATGTTCGCGACTTTTACCTCTCCCGGCTGGAAAAACTGGGCTTCAGCATGGAGACCAACTCTTCTGAAACAGAAACAACCCATCTGATCAATCTCTTTTCCTCGGATGAGGACAATCAACGGGAACTGGTGGTTAATATCCTTCAAGAAGAAGAGGGGGTGACGAACATCACGCTCCAATACCAGGAGAGGAACTGACCCCGGCTTGATTTATTTTTTTTGATAAAAAGATACTTTTCCCCTCTGAGAACTCTTCTCACACTAAAAAATAGATTCCCTAGTGGTGAGTGGAAATATGACCAATCTAAAAAGAACCATAGAGAAACAAGAGAGCTTTTTGAGAAACTTTTTCCCAAAGTTACTGGGGATGAAGCGGTATTTTTTGTCCCCATCGATAAGGTACTAGATCCATTGAAAAATGGAGTTTTGGAATATATTAAAGCGGTAAGTTAATATTTAAAGAGATCACTCTTATATAAATCTCTTAACCAAATACTGTATTCAACTATGAGTTTTTTTCAGTCAGATTAACTCATTTTCTATGCAGTATTATTTATGGTTACTTACCCCGTGATATGGATTTTGGACTTTGCTTTTCTCGAATTAATTATTGTGCAGTCAGAGTAGGGGAGAGAGGGCACATTTTTAGTAATTGAGTCATTTTCCCATCGATGAAGTTGATAAGTGATTTTCCGGACGGTTTTCCCGGGGATTTTCCTTCACCTGATAACGGATAGTGGGGTCATCCATGAGGAAAGAGAAGAATCACTCTTTACTGGTGAGCTTCTTTATAGGTCCTTACTTCTTTATCTAACTTTTTTCCTAATTTTTCCTCTTCCACATCTAAATCGTATTGAGCTTGGAGGCCAAGCCAAAATTCAGCTGAAGTGTTGAAATACCTGGCAAGACGTAAAGCTGTATTAGCGGTTATGCTTCTCTTCTTAAGGACAATCTCATTAATCCGGCGGGCATCAACACCAATATCCAGGGCTAGACGATGTGGCCTTAATCCCAGCGGCTTTAAAAATTCTTCATACAGTACTTCACCGGGATGAATTGAGGCCAGCTTTTTATCAGTCATTTCTTCACCTCCTAGTGATAGTCCGTGATTTCAACTCTATATGCGTCATTTTCTCGCCAAAAAAAACACACACGCCACTGTTCATTGATTCTGATCGAATACTGTCCTTTTCGTTTTCCTCTTAATTTTTCAAATCGATTCCCAGGCGGAGCTTTCAAGTCTTGTAAAGATTGGGAATTGTTCAACATTCTCAGTTTTCTAAGGCCAATTTTCTGAACATCAACAGGAAATTTCTTCGAGAATTCTCTATGATAAACTTTTTCTGTCTCTTTATCTCCAAAGGACTTAATCACATTCAAAATATATAGTGGAATACGTTAAGTGTCAAGCACAATAAATAATAGGGACATTTTAACTTATCATCTCATGGGGACATTTTTGCATTGTTACCGCAGGATGAGGATTTTTTTGGCCGCAAGTATCTCTTTTTAGTAGATAAAAAAGAAAAAATAATAAGATACTTTTCCCCAGAATCAAATCTTTTATTCCAATCAGGGAAGGCGGTCAGTTAAGCTGGCCGCCTTTTTTATGGATTGATTCAATGGATGGACAGGACTGAGATTTCACTTTTCACTCTAAATCAAGGCGGGGATTGAAAACACCTGTGATTCTTGAACCAAAGGTATATGATAGGCCGATATTGGCGCTGAATTCATATGATGTCGTCCTTCGGCGCTGCTCCAGAAGAATTTCCTCCAGAGACAAGTCGGCTTTCGGAATGGCCACCTGGTCGTTAATGAGACTGTAACTGCTTCTGATGTTCAGGGACAGCCCTTTGATGATCCGGAGATTTAAATGTGCAGACAATTCCGTATAGATGGTCCCAAATTCCGTATTGCTGATATTCAGAAGCTCCTCAATAGAGGGAACATAAAGGGAAATCAAAAAGGTCTGACCAAAGCTGGAGAAAAAAGTCAACAAAAGCCCAAAGGCCAGTAAGCTCAGTTTGTATCTTAAAAAAGTACTAATCAGTCGTTTCAAAATTGATCCTTTTTTTAATTAAACCGGTGCCTCATTTTTCAGTTTCCTTTTATAATGCAGGTTTTTGAATCCACCTTCCGGTAAACCCTGAAATTGCGGTAATCATTGAAAACGTCTCTCTGATTAGAATAAATTATTTAGTATAGGAGCTATTTTGAAAAAGAGACTTCCCTCCTGAGATCTATCAGCCGGATGAGAAACCCTCCATTTATCCGAGGGCTTATCTATATCTTTTCATTTTTCTCTATTGCCTATGGCTGGTAGGAAAGCAGAGAAGCAAAACAATTTTCATTTTCTTCTCCTGTGTGAGGATAAATGACTTAAGCACCTCCTGTCAAAAAGAAATCTACAAACAGGAAATCAGCCTTGATGAGGCTTAGAAAGAATAGAGATCTCTTGAATTTTCGAAAATTTTGATTCTTGGCTTCAGAGTAGGGGAGAAGGGGGTTGTAATTTTTTTAATTATTATGAGCATTTCAATTAAATATTTTAATATTTTTTATGTTATTTATAAATATATTTAATTTATCATGTCTATAATATTAATATTATTAATGAGGTGTTCTTATAAGGACTGTTTTTCATGGATCCTTATATTATTTTTGAATAAGTTCAACATAATACCTAATATAATCAAGGGACACGTAACAAATTTCTTAAAATTGATAAATGACATTATTATCCATTTATCATTACTTTCCCAAAGATTTTATCAGAAATTTATTAATATATTGAAATAAAACGAGATATAGAAAAATTTCACATAATCGATTTGAACAAAAATATACATTTTATACGTTGTAAGTTCAATAATATCAACAAAAATATTTTCTTACTAGCAACGTTGGGACAGCATAGATTTTTACAAATCCAATTATAATTATAGAGTTTTTAGACTTTTTACAAATTTATTGAGCTTTAAATCACATAATTCTGGATTCTGCTTTCACGGATTCACGGAAATGATAATACAACAATGACTTTCCGGATTTCTTAAATATTTCGGGTTTGATTTGGATTTTATGGTCTTAAATGTTCTGGATTACTGTATTCGCAAAAATTAAATGAAAGAAAGATTGATTTGATCTTTATGATTGGAATAATTCTACTTGATTTTTCCACAGTTGCATAAAATGTTGGGCAGTGGGGTTTTCCACAGGGTGTGAATAAGCGTCAATCATTCACTATTGATTTGTAATCTATTTGTTATAAATGATTTATGGGTTTATATTTTAATAGTTTAATTTGAAGGTAAATTAATGTCGCATAAGGTATATTATGTAAACTTTAGTAAAAAAATAAAACTTTATTCTTTTTTCAGTTTATTTAAAACATCTTCGAGTATTTTGATTATATCTTCTTTTTTTACATCTTTATCTTTGAATTCTATCTTTAATCTGTAATCATCGGAATCTTTGGGTTTATAATTATAAACATATTTCTTTTCTTTATTTTTAGCTTTATCTTTTATTTTTCTGGAAAGATCTCGAGTATCTTCTCTTTTTAAATTTCTTTGAGTGATTTCAGAAATAAGACTTTTCATGCTTTCGATATCTTTCTGTTTAGCAATTTCAATCAAAGTGCTTCGGCTTGTGATTTGAAATTTTTGACATAATTCTCTTATTTCCCTTGGAATATTAGCTATATTTATTATTTCTGTAATGGTGGATCTGGCTTTTCCTATGTTTTTTGATATTTTTTCATGATTGTACCCGTAGACTTCATTCATAATCTTTAATCCATCTGCTTCTTCGAAAACATTTAGGTTTTTCCTTTGTAAATTTTCGATTAAAGCTAATTCCATGGCTTCATTATCTTTGACATCTAATTCAATGCACGGAACTTCTTTCAACCCCACGTTTTTGGAAGCCATGTATCTTCGTTCCCCCGCAATAATTTCATAATTATTTCCTTTGGATCGGACAAGTAAGGGTTCAATCACTCCTTTTTTCTGGATTGAATTCATCAATTCTTCTAGATTTCCAAGCTCACTTCGGGCTTGTTGAGGGTTAGGGTTTATCTTGTCTATAGAAATCATTCTTATTCGGGGACCTTGATTTCTTGTAGACAATAAATCTACAAAATGATTGTCGTGTCTCATCGAAATGGTCTTGGGGAGACCGCTTTTTTTACTCTTTGGCACGTTGGATTATCTCCTCAGCTACATTTTTGTACTGCTGGGCCCCCACAGAATTGGGAGCATAGGTAAATATAGATTCTTTATAAGCAGGACTTTCTTCAAGCTTGACACTCTTGGATATAACCGTCTCAAATACACTCTTACCAAAAACTTTTTTAATATTTTTTACCACATCTTTGGAAATATTGGTTCTCCGGTCATGAAGAGTTATGAGAACTCCAATAATTCCAAGCTCGGGATTGGCTACATTTTTTACTTTATCAATCGTTTCTAATAGGTCATCCGTTCCTTCCAGAGAGAGATAAGAAGATTGGATAGGTATGATAGCTTTATCCGCTGCCACTAAGGAATTAAGGGTTATCAATCCTAACGTGGGGGGTGTATCGATTATTATGTGGTCATACTTGTCTTTGACTGGCACCATCACCTCTCTCAGTCTGTAATGACCATCGATTTCTCCAAGCAATGAAGGTTCCAGTTTAGCCATGGATATTTTTGAGATAGCTAGATCTAGACCCGGAACAGTGGTTTTTACAATTATATCATCTATATTTTGATTTTTTTCTACTAAAACATCATATAATGATTTCTCGTATTTAGAAGTATCTTCGACAACCGAGAGAGTGCTGTGAGCTTGTGGGTCTGTGTCAATAAGCAGAGTGTTTTTTCCCATATAGGCTAAAGCAGCGGATATGTTTAATGCAGAAGTGGTCTTCCCTACTCCGCCTTTTTGGTTGGTGACAGCTATGATTAAACTTTTCTTTTTTGCCATTACTCTAACTAACCATAAAAAAAAATGGATGGAATTTCAAGAAACTTTTTAAATGTTTACATTTCTTTTATTTATGTCGGCATGCCGACAATTTTATGTAACTCTTTGATATATAAACAATTATCTATGGCTTTGACAATAAATATCCAAACAATGTAACATAGAAAAACTTAATATAATATTTTTATAAATAATAGGAGATTGTCCATTGTCCTCTACGATATTTAAATTGGTTAAAGAAAAAATCGTTCGTCTGGATGGAGCTATGGGGACTGAGCTTATCAGGCATGGGTTAAAAACGGGAACATGTCCTGAACAATGGAATATTGAAAGTCCCCAGATCATAAAAAGTATTCACAAAAATTATTTTCAATCGGGAGCCGATGCTGTTCAGACAAACAGTTTTGGCGGGAATAAAATCAAATTATCTTATTATAATATGGGTGAACAGTGTTATGAAATCAATTACAGAGCGGCTCAACTCGCCAAGGAGGTCAGACCTAAAAACAAATTCATCGCAGGAAGTATAGGGCCCACCGGAAAATTTTTGAAACCTTATGGCTTCTATACTGAAAAAGATTTCGAAGAAGCCTATGGTGAACAAGCCCAAGGACTGGAAAAAGGAGGCGCGGATTTCCTTCTCATCGAAACACAATATGATTTAAGGGAAGCTCTCTGTGCACTCAGAGCTGGCCAAAAATGGACCCATATTCCTGTATTTGTAACCATGACTTTTGACCATTTTAAAAGAGGTTATTTTACAGTTATGGGAAACAGTGTGGCTCAATGCATGAAGGAATTTGAATCTCAAGGAGTGCCCATATCTGGGGCTAACTGCACTTTGGATACACAAAAAATGAGCGAACTCATAAAAGTCATCCGCCGAACTACTTCCCTACCCCTTATTGCCCAGGCCAACGCCGGTCAACCTATCCTGTCCTCTTCTACAGGGGAAGTTTCCTACAGCCAATCTATTGACGATTATGTGAAGTATGTCCCTCGAATGATTGAAAACGGAGCCAACATCTTAGGAGGATGCTGTGGGACGGATCCTCAATACATAAACAGGCTGGATCAAATCATAAAAAAATTCGATGAAAAATAGGTTGACTTTAAAATCACTGGGTTACGACGACGGCCGGAGGTAAATCTTTGGTAATCTTAAGTCCCGGAGAAGCTTGGACGGCATTGACAATGGTGTTAATCGTAACTGCCACTGTCCCTATATCTCCATGGACTCCGCCTAATATTTTTTCATGGATATCCGGTTCTCCTTGGATATAAATCTCATCGTACTCATCTTTCACTCCGGCGTGGGCATTGAATTCCAGGTTTATAACTTTCTCTCCGTTTTTCTTCCCGAAAGCCACACTGACAAGTCCCATAACATCGCCCACTTTAACAGTTCCCATTCCTGTGGTTAATTCTCTATCTGCAATAGCCGGTTCGGGAGGCAATTCTCGGACTTCCTCCAATTCCCATCCCAGGCCATCGGCGATCATATACACAGATTCAAGGAGGCCTACATGGCCGGTAATGATTTTTTTCTCAATTTTTTCTTCAAACTCATCTCTGGTCAATCCTGTGCCTACCTTTTTCTGAAAAGGAATGCGTCTTTGGGCTGAATTCATCATCCGGACGACCCGGACGGAATCAACCTTCAAACAGGGTCCTGTTAATACCAGCGGGAGTGTGTCCATCAAAAATCCAGGATTGATGCCGGTCCCCACCACAGTCACTCCTTTTTCCTTGGCCAAATCATCGATTTTTTTGGCCCTATCTGGACTTCGCTTCCAAGGAAAAGACAATTCTTCTGATGTGGAAATGACATTCAATCCAGCTTCAATGCATTGAAATATTTGAGGATGTATGTTTTCTAGATAAGAAGTGGTAGTCAGAACAACTGCATCAGCTTTGACTTCTGAAAAAAGTTTATCTGCATCGTGTTCTATCTTCACCCCTAATTTCTTAGGAGGGTCCAGAAAATTTCCCAAATCCTTTCCTGCTAATTCCTCATCCACATCTACCGCTCCGACTATCTCAAATCGATCTTTGCTTGAAAGAGCCTGAACTATCCTCCGGCCCATAACACCGCATCCATAAATAATCAAATTGATTTTACCTGCCAATTAATCCTCCTCTGTTTAACCTGTATTATTATATATAAGATTGAATTAAAATTTTAATTTATATCTTTCCCATCGATTAACTATTCTTTCAACCGCTTCCAATGACTCCTGTATCTCTTTATAGGAGTGAGCGTAGGAAATAGCTCCATAACCATGAAAAGTATTGAACCCTTCCTCCAGCATGGCTAACTTGAATAGACTCTCTCTCATATCAATGTCACTGATTTCGGGATTGCACGCTTCATTTGGAGAATTTATGGGGCCGGCTCCTTTTTTAAGAAAATGGACTCCCACCATAGAACTATAGGGGACGAGGGTCTCATCTCCACCCGTACATTGGACATTGAATCCGTGTTGGGTAAAGATATTTTCAATTCCCTGACGCACCTTTTTCCCCATCCTTCCAATTTGGGGGTAGATTTCATCTTGATTCTCGATTAAGTGACTTAAGAAATTCAAACCCGCGTAGACAGAACCCGGATGAGCGGAGAAAGTCCCTCCTTCAAATTTAACTTTTTGGGATGTTTTCACTTCCGGGTCACAGAGATTCATAATCTCCTTTTTCCCCGCCAAAGCAGATAAAGGCATCCCCCCTCCGATAGCCTTTCCTAAAATAGACAACTCTGGTTTGACCTTGTATAAACTCTGAAGGCCTCCTGCATGAAAACGAAAACCGGAGATGACCTCATCCAGAACCAAAACCACCCCATATCTTCTGGTCAATTCCCGCGCTTTCTGTAGATACTCAGGGGTGGCGAAAATAAAGCCTCCGGCTCCCACAAAAGGTTCCATCAACAAACAAGAAATTCTTTCTCCATACTCCATGAATTTTTTCTCAAGGTCTTCTGTATCGTTAAACTGAGTGATAAGGATAGTATTTTCCATTCCCGTAGGGAGGCCTGCTGATTCCACATGATCCAATCCTCGGTCATAGGAGCTGATTCCTTTTAAAGCATAGGGTTGAGCTCCGTGCCATCCCCCTCCTGCTTTCATGATCAATTCTCTATTGGTGTAGGCCTTAGCTAACATCACCGCATACATGGAAGCAAGAGTGCCACTGGTGGTGAACCGAATTTTATCAGCCGGGATGGTATTCAGGATAAGTTCGGCTAACTGGCTTTGATAGAGACCTGGAAAACCAGTCATCAACCCATATCCTTCCTTCATATACCGGACCAGAGAATCTCTAATCACAGGGGGATTATGTCCCAGAACATTGGCGAAATGCCCCTGCCAGAAATCCACATAGGTATGGCCATCCACATCCTTCACTTTGGAGCCGAGGCATTGACGATCAAAGAAAGGAAAAGGAGAAAACAACCGAAGATTATGACTTCCCCCTTTTATCTGAAATTGAAGGGCTTTTTTATATATCCGCTCAGATTCTCTATGATTCTGTTTATAATCTCGAACAAGACGTTGGAGTAAAGTATTTTTTTCCATCTCCCTTTTTTTACAAACTCATCCCCTTCCTTTTCTCTCTTCTATTCGCCCTCAAGCTTTTTCTCGAATCTTTTTGAAAACCCAGAAGAAAAACTTTCTACTTTAAATATTTATTTAACTTCTGTGCCAATCTCTGATCAAGGGATTTCAACTTTTCGTACATATCCCGGGCACTCGACCTGTCCTGGAGATTAAGATAGGCAATTCCCAGGTTGTAGTAGGCTACGGCCATACTTGGATCTAATTCCACGGTTTTATTCAGAGGCTCTACGGCTTGGGCAAATTTCTTCTGCTGCATGTAAGCCACTCCCATATTGAACCATCCGTTGGCTTTATTGGGAGACAACTCCACAAATTTTTCGAATCTTTGAATCGCTTGATCGAAATTTTTTAACCTCAGATTGCATATTCCCAGGTTATAATAAGCATAATCATAGTTAGGACGAAGTTCCACAACTTTTTTCAAGGTTTCTATGGCTTTCTCATAATCTTCTGTTTTCACATACATGTAACCTAGATTATACAAAGCATCTGAGTCTTCAGGGGACAGTTCCACCATCTTTTTAGCTGCCTCAATAGCTTTTTCCGGTTGATTGGCCTGATCATAAATCTGAATGATATTGTTGTAATAAACTTTGGCATTTTCAGGGTTTAACTCCGCCAATTTGTTATAAATCTGGGCTGCTTTATCTGCTTTCTGGGTTTCCCGATAAGCCCTGGCCAAATTGGAAAGAATCTTTCTATCCTCAGGACTTTTTTCTCGAGCTTTTTTGAAAACTGAAATAGCTTTTTCAAACTGCTTGAGCTCTATCCTGGATATTCCCAACCGAAAATATACATTTTTAAGTTCCTTTGGATTTGCTTCGATGTATTTATTATAAGCTTCAGCAGCTTCCTTGAAATTTTCCATTTTTTCATAGGCGTTCCCCAGATGATAGTGGGCTTCTTTATTCTCTTCATTAAGTTCTACAGCCTTTTTTAAAGGAGAAATCGCCTTTTTCCATTTCCTCATTTCCAAATAGACCTGACCGATTCTCATGTAGATATCATCCCTCTGAGGATTCAATTCAACAATTTTTTCATACTCGGATACAGCCGAAGAATATTTCCTTTGTTTCGAATACACATTAGCCAAAAGTCTGTGAACATCAATATTCTTAGGTTTCTGTTCGGCCACCTTCTCTAGAGCCTGCTGAGCATTGTAATGGTCTCCGAAAAGTGCGTAAGCTCGACCCGAAAAACTGGCTCCTGCAAGGGTGGAAAAATAATCTTCGGTTGTTCCTTTTCCGAAATCCGCGACACTCCCCTTTGGGGATAAAGAAGTGATTTCATCCACAGGGATGGCAAAACTGGTGCCTCCCTCCAGATAGACCATAACTCCCAGAACCTTTCCATCAGTCCCTATCAAAGGAGCTCCACTGAATTCCTCTTCAATCTCTATGCTTGTATCCACCACGTTGGTGTTTTCTCTCAATTCCATGATTTCTTTGATTTTTCCTTCAGAAACACCAATATCTCCCTGGGCATCCCCTCCAATCACGAAAGCCCTGCTTCCTTTAGTTAAATCACTGGAACTAGCTAAACTCAGAGGTGAAGTGTTTCTTTTGATTTTCACCAAAACCAAATCCAAATCTTTATTGGAATCCACAATGCCTGCAAACTTTACTTTTTTACCTTTAAAATTGACTCCTTGGACTTGATGGGCCTGACTGATCAAGTGATAATTGGTGACGATTATTTCTTTACTTAAAGCAAAACCCGTGCCTCTACAAACCTCTTCTCCCTCCTGATCGTAAGAAACAAAAGAAACTATGCTTTGCTTACTCTGGTTCAATATTTTAGAGGCTTCTTCAGACTGAGTTCCGGTTTGAGAAAAAAGTAAACAGACAGAAATTAAAAATATCAAAAATCCAATCGGAATCGTATTAATGTATCTTTTCATGGCTACCTCCTCTCTCTATTATATATATTATGGAGATAAATTTAAAAGATTTAAATTTACACTTTGAAAAAAATCCTGTCAAACTTTTTTGTCTAACCCCATTTTTCGTACATTTTCCTTTTTCTGGTTTGACATTTCTTTATACTTCCATTAACTTAATAAATCAAATTTTCTTTCAGCTTCAAACAACCACTCTCCTCCACAGAAATGGACGTTAAAGACAAACATATATTCCTTTTTATCTATTCTTTGACTATAGGGGGAATCCTTCTCTGGTTGACTGCCATTTTTCTTGCTCCTTATCTTCGAGCCTATCAATCCCCTATCCATATATTCATTTATTCGGCCTTCTCCAATATCTGTCATCAAATTCCTTCCCGCTGCTTTACCTTCTCTGGGTATCCCCTGGCCGTATGTTCCCGCTGCTTGGGGATTTATTCGGGATTTTTACTCGGAACCCTTATGTATCCTAGGGTTCACGGTCTTCACAATCTCTCCTTTCCCAGAACAAGAACCTTTTTCCTGGTTACCTTTCCCATTGTGGTGGATACTTCCGGAAATTTTCTCTCTTTATGGAACACTTTGGGTTGGATCCGATTTGCCCTGGGAGCTGTTTGGGGACTCATCCTTCCGTTTTATTTTATACCCGGATTGACCCAATTTGCTTTGGAGTGCAAACACAAACGAAATCCATATTCTTTCTTGAAATTTTGTAGCAAAAAAAAATAGAATAAAGGGAACCGAACTTTAGGAAGGAGGAAACATGAACAATCAAAAACCTGGAATATTGGTCCCGGCTTTAGTGGGAGGCGGGTTAGCCGGTTTACTTTCAGGCATTCCTTTAATCAACTGTCTTTGCTGTGTGTGGGTAATCGGCGGCGCTGTCCTCTCTTCTTTTCTGTTGTCCCGGAACTCGCCTGTTTCTCTAACAGGGGGTGATGGAGCCATCGTGGGAATCTTCACAGGGATTATTGCAGCCGTAGTTGATGCTATCATCAGCATCCCTTTTCAAGCAATCAATGCAAGGATTGTTCAACGAGTGCTGGAAAGTATCGCCCAATACTCCGAAGAAATGCCTCCTCAATGGGAAACATGGCTTAAGAGAGGGGGAGCAGAAACCACTTTTGCCATGTTTATGTTGGGTTTGGTTATTTCTGTTTTCATTTTTGCAGCTTTGGGGGCCTTAGGTGGTATAATAGGAGTGGCCATTTTTGGCAAAAAGCCTGGAGAAAAAAAAGGAAGTGAAGGAGCGACCGATGTCCCCAAAGACACAGGTGATCGTCAATCCTGAATCGGATCAGGGACGAACAGGAAAAAGATGGAAGCAGATCAAAGAAGCATTAAAAAGTTTTCTCAAAGAATTTAAATACGAATTCACCGAAAAGCCCTTCCAAGCGGTGGAAATAGCCAGAGACTCAATCAAAAGTGGATTTGAATTGATTGTGGGAGTTGGAGGAGACGGCACTATCAATGAAATCGCCAACGGGTTCTACGAAGAAAAAAATCTCATCAATCCCCACTCGTGTTTGGGAATCATTCCTTCCGGTACAGGGTGTGATTTTACCAAAAGCCTGAACATCCCCTACAACCTCAAAAATTCCCTGAAGCTCATCACTCAAGCTCCTTCTTCCTTAATTGACGTAGGACGCATCCACTTCCAGGATCCTAAAGGGAAAAAGAAGGAAAGGTTATTCTTGAATATCGCTGACTTTGGGATTGGGGGTGAAGTGGTCCAAAAAATCAACCAGAAAAGGATGAAGCACAAAACTTCTTCCTATTTAAAGGCTCTTTTCTCCTCCTATGCCTCATATAAAAACAAAAATATCCGGATATCCGTCGATGATAAATTGATTTCTTCAGATGAATACATGATAGGGGCTTTTTCCAATGGAAGAATTTTCGGCAAAGGGATGAAAATTGCCCCTCATGCCAAATTGAATGACGGCCTTTTGGACATCGTTTTGGTTAAAGGGATGAAATTTATGGAATTTTTAATGAACAGCTGGAAAATCTACACGGGCTCTCATCTATCTCATCCTAAAGTTAATTTCATTCGGGGAAAAAAAATTGAGGTGGTCCCGGCGAAAGAGGATAGTGTGCTTATGGAAATGGATGGAGAACAAATAGGTGCCCTTCCCGCAACCATAGAAATCGTTCCCCAAAGTTTACTGGTGAAAGGAAATATATAAGGTTATGAAAATTCAGTTCCTTTTTTTCTTCATTAAATAAAGGTTTCGATCGTTGGTTAGGACTAAAGTGCCGGATTCATTATAGAATTTATAGATTTTTGTGGAGGTTTTTAGTTGGGATTGTCCCATCGAGGATTTTACCTTTCGGATATAATTAACGGTTTCCGGATAAGGGGGAACTCCTCCATATTTTTTTATGGCCTCTTGTCCGGCGTTATACGCGGCCAAAATCAACTCCAAATCTTTACCGTATATTTCCATTAAATCCTTCAGGTACTTCACTCCTCCCTCAATGTTTTCCTTGGGGCTAAAAAGATTGTCCACTCCATAAGCCTCTGCGGTTACCGGCATCAGCTGCATCAGCCCCACCGCCCCCTTGGACGAAACCGCTCTGGGATTGTAATTGGATTCGGCCTTTATAATGGAATGAATGAGTTTTTCTGGGACATTGTGTTTGCGAGCCGCTCTCTCGATAAGGGAATTCTGGCTCGGAGTGGGTTTCCGGCTGCCCCGGGCTTCAGGATAAACGGAAACGCTTAGGATCAAAAAAAACCCTATTCCCCAGACCACGGGTTGAAACCGGAATGAGGGAATTTTTTTTCGGTTCCTCATCATGTTCCTCTTAAGAAAGCATCTGTTCCAGGATATTATAACTTTTTTGAAGACTCTGATTCAACTTTTCGGGTTTGGATCCTCCCGCTTGAGCGAAATCGGGCCGTCCTCCTCCCCCACCTTCGACAATAGGGGCGATCTTTTTTATAAATTCATTAGCTTTGATTCGGTCCAGCAAATCTTTAGTGACAGTGGTCACTAAAAATACTTTCTGATCACGCGCTGTTCCTAAAACAACAATTCCTGAGCCCAATTTCTGCTTTAAAGAATCTGCCAGCTCTCTGAGTTCATTATTGCTCAAACCCTTAACTTCCTGAACCATCACAGGAACTCCCTTAATTTTTTTGACCTCATCTTCACTTTTCTGGTAACGAGCATGAGCGAGCTTTTGCCTCAAAGATTTGTTTTCTTTCTCTTTAGACTTTAAAGAGTCTTTTAATTTATCCACCTGGTTTAGGATTTCCTCTCGAGGAGAATTCAATCTTTTCTGGAGGGAATTCAGGAGCCCTTCGATTTCTTGGGTGTATTTCACAGCTTCCTCTCCAGTCACCGCTTCAAGCCGCCTCATACCGGCAGCTATGCTGGTCTCAGATATGATTTTGAAAAGGCCTATTTCTCCGGTGCTTTGGACATGAACCCCTCCGCAAAGCTCTTTACTGAAATCCCCGATTGTAATCATCCTTACCTTTTCCCCGTACTTTTCCTCAAAAATCGCCACCGCCCCTTCTTTAATCCCCTCCTCCAGAGTAGTCACTTTGGTTTGAACGGGAAGGTCTTCTCTTATCTTTGTGTTGATGAGGTCCTCTATTTCTCTTATTTCCGAGTCATCTAGAGGAGAATAATGAGTGAAATCAAACCGAAGCCTGTCAGGAGAAACCAAGGACCCGGATTGTTTCACATGATCTCCCAGATAATATCTCAAAGATGCATGGAGAAGATGGGTGGCTGTATGATTCTGGCTGATGGCTTTTCTCCTCTGCCTATCCACAGAAGCCTCTACAATATCGCCCACCGAAATTTTACCTCCAACCCCTTTGACCTGATGGGCCATAACCCCCGGAACCGGAGAATATGTGTTTTCAACTATTCCTGAAAAATGAGGGTTCTTTAATACCCCTGAATCTCCGATTTGTCCCCCGGCTTCTGCATAGAAAGGAGTTTTATCAAGAAAAATTTCACCTGAGGCTCCTTTTTTGAGCTCCTGAACCTGCTGTCCATTCTTCATGATAGAAATCACTTTGGCTTCGGGAACCCTCTCTGTCTCATAACCCACATATTCCATAGAGTATTCTTTGAGCGGCTTGTAAATTTCCTTTTCTTTTTTTTGGGCCTCCCCTTTCCAGGAACGTCGGGCCTTCTCTCGTTGTTTTTCCAGCTCTCTGTAAAATCCTTTCTGGTCCACATTCATTCCTCTCTCCGCAGCCAATTCCTGGGAGAGGTCCACAGGAAAACCGAATGTATCGTAGAGTTTAAACAGCTTGTCGCCGGGAAGAGTCTTTCGGTTTTTCTTTTTGACCTCTTCGATGTACTGATTGAACACCCGCATACCGGAATGAAGAGTTTGAGCAAACCGTTTTTCTTCAGATAGACAAACATTGGAGATGTAATTCGCTGAAGAAATAAGCTCAGGGTAGGTATCTTTCATGATATCACTCACTAAACTGACCATTCGGTAGAGAAAAGGTTCTTCGATTCCCAGCCATTTTCCTTTCCTGAAAGCCCGGCGGATTAACCGCCTCAGTATATAACCCCGACCTTCATTGGAAGGAGTAACCCCATCCCCAATCAAAAAAGCCACCGCTCTTATGTGGTCCGAGATTATCCGGACTGATATATCACTTTGGTCATGAGAAGGGTATTCTTTGGAACATATCTCGCATACTCCTTCGATTAAGGGGGCGAACAAATCTGTCTCATAGTTAGTTTTCTTACCCTGAAGAACTGTGGCCATCCGTTCCAATCCCATGCCGGTGTCGATAGAGGGGGAAGGAAGGGGGTGAATGTTTCCCTGCTCATCTTGATAATACTGCATAAAGACCAAATTCCATAATTCTAAAAATCGGTCACTCCCTGATTCTATCAAAGATTGGGGATCCCCCTTCTCCAAGGAGGGATCCAGGTCATAATGAATTTCCGAACAGGGACCGCAGGGACCAGTATCTCCCATAGCCCAATAATTGTGTTCCTTTCCCATACCATAAATCTTGTCCGGAGGGACCCCCACATCCTTTTTCCATAGAGAGAAGGCTTCTTCGTCTTCCTCATAAACAGTGATGTAGAGTCTATCTTTTTCTAAATTGAAAATCTTTGTCATGAGTTCCCAGGAATACTGGATGGCTTCTTTTTTGAAATAATCTCCGAATGAAAAATTCCCCAGCATTTCAAAGAAAGTGTGATGCTTGTTGGTCTTTCCCACCTGTTCTAAATCATTATGTTTTCCACTGGCACGCATGCATTTTTGAACGGATGCAGCTCTGGAATAACTTCGATCTTCCAGCCCCAAAAACACGTTTTTGAATTGATTCATCCCCGCATTGGTAAACAAGAGGGTGGGGTCATCTTTGGGAATTAAAGAAGCACTGCTTACAATCTTATGGTCTTTCTGAGCAAAAAAGTCCAGGAAAGTTTCTCTTATTTTTTGGGATTTCCTCATTCTTAACTTTCTTCTTCCTCCTCACTCTCCTTCTCTTCATTTCTTTGTATATTGGGCATTGATTTTTCCATATCTTCAAGAGCCACATCCACAGTTGACTGAATCCCCATCACCTTCAGTTTGAAATTATCGGGACTGGAGGAATACCTCAGCCCTTGTTCATAAGAAATGTAACCTGATTTGTAGAGATAATAAATGGACTGGTCAAAGGTCTGCATGCTGTACTGAGATACTCCTGAAGCAATCGCATCTCTGATGAGAGCCGTGCGTTCTCGGTCATTAATGCATTCCTGGATGTAAGGGGTGCTGATCATCACTTCAACAGCGGGCACCCTTCTCTTCTCATCTTTGGTGGAGATCAACCGCATGGATATAACCGATTTAATGATGCTGGCCACTTGAAGCCGGATGCGTCTTTGATGATGGGGAGGAAAAACCGAAACCAATCGGTTGATGGTTTCAGGGGCATCTATGGTATGAAGTGTGCTGAACACCAAATGACCTGTTTCCGCAGCCAGAAGGGCGGTCTCAATGGTATCTTTATCTCTCATCTCTCCCACCAATATGACATCGGGGTCTTCACGAAGGGAAGCCCGCAGCCCTCGGGCAAAACCGGTGACATCCACACCTACTTCTCTTTGACTGATGGAACTTTTTTTATCCCGATGAAGGTATTCAATGGGATCTTCAATGGTGATGATGTTCTCTTTCCGATGAGTGTTGATATGATCCACCATAGAGGCCAAAGTGGTGGTTTTTCCGGATCCAGTGGTACCGGTAACCAGGACCAAACCTCTGGGTTCCAGCGAAATCTTTTCCAATACCTCTGGAAGCTGAAGCTCCTTGATCTTTTGAACTTCCAGAGGAATGATTCGCAGTACAATACCCAGACTCCCCCGCTGATGGTAAATACTTCCCCGAAACCTTCCGAATCCCGGCAAACTGTAAGCCAAATCCAGGTCCAGTTCTCTATCCAGCTGTTCTCTTTGATGTTGAGTGGTGATCTGCTCGGCCAATTCCTTGGTCATAGTGGGGGTCAATTTGGGGTAATTGGTTAAAGACCTTAAATGTCCGTGCACTCTGAGTATAGGGAAATTTCCAGCCTTTAAGTGAAGGTCTGAAGCGTTGTTTTCGATGGCTATTTCTAAAAGTTCATCTATTTTCATGATTTCCCCCCTTTTTATTTATTCATTCCATATACTAAAAATAGGTAAGCCATTTATGCTTATCTTCTTTTTTCCCCTGAAGAAGGTCGAAAAATTCATCCTGAAACTGTTTGGCCACAGGCCCTCTTTTTCCCTTTCCTATGGAAATCTTGTCTACCGAACGAATCGGAGTGATCTCTGCAGCGGAACCTGTAAAAAAGACTTCATCCGCAATGTAGAGCATTTCTCTAGGAATCGGTTCTTCCCTTATGGGAATTCCCAGGTCCTCAGCCAGTTGAATTATGGTATCTCGGGTAATCCCTGGCAGTATCGAAGATGATAACGGCGGAGTGTAAATTTCCCCATTCAGGACCACAAAAATGTTTTCTCCACTTCCTTCACTGACATGACCTCTTTCGTTAAGAGCAATCCCTTCCATGTATCCTTCCAACACGGCTTCCATTTTTATCAACTGAGAATTCATATAATTGGCTCCTGATTTGGCAAGGGCTGGGAAAGTATTGGGAGCCATTCTCTGCCAGGTGCTGATTTTGACATCTACACCATTTTTCAAAGCATCTTCACCCAAGTATTTTCCCCACTCCCAAACAAGTATAGCACAGTCCACAGGATTTGAAAAAGGATCTACTCCGAGAGTATTATACCCTCTATACACCACCGGACGAATGTAGCAGGATTGAAGATTATTGGCTTTTATCGTATCCAATATCGCCTGAATGAATTCTTCTTTTTTATAAGGAATTTCCATCCGATAAATCTTGGAGGAATTGTATAACCGGTTGACATGGTCTTCTAAACGAAAAATAACTCCTCCTTTGGAGGTTTTGTAAGCTCGAAAACCCTCAAAAATTGAGCTTCCATAATGGATAACATGAGAAGCAATGTGAATATTGGCTTCCTTCCAGTGAACCAAACTTCCGTTCATCCATACTTTGCCGTCTTCATTGAAAGGACTCATCTAACTCTCCTTTTTAAACTTCGTAGGTTATTATTTCTTATGTACATAAAGGATTTCCATCATATAGAAAACAAATAGGTAAGTCAACTTGGATAAAATTTATAAAGTCCCCGTTGACTCAGACTTTTTCTCCACAGTAAGGACAAATCTGGGCTTTATAAGGCAGGGGGCGCCTGCAGTTCCAGCATAAATCGGATCTCATCCTTTCCCTTGCTTTTATTCTTCCAAATATATCTTGGATTTCTGATTTTTTGGTATCCTTCCCTTTGAAATCGGAAATGTTTTTAACTATCTCCGAGGCTCTCTGGTACCTGTCTTCAACATTAGAGGAAAGGGATTTCATGATGATTTGACTTATCTCTTTAGGAATACGATCGTTTTTGAGCCGAGGGGGAGTGATCTGGCCTTTTTTGGCTTTTTCCAGTATTTTGAAAGGGTCAGGGTCAAAAATAGGAGGCCTTCCCACAATCATTTCATAGAAGATACATCCGAGGGAATAAATATCTGATCTGAAAGTGGCTTTACCTAAAAACTGTTCTGGAGCCATATAGGGAGGAGAGCCGATCCGGGTAGAGGCGTAAGGGACATTCTCTAACCAGGCTGAAGTTCCAAAATCTGTTATTTTGGGAATGTTTCTATCCGAAATGATGATATTGGAAGGCCTTAAATC
Organism: bacterium; assembly: GCA_018335295.1. Taxonomy (GTDB): domain Bacteria; phylum Acidobacteriota; class Aminicenantia; order Aminicenantales; family Aminicenantaceae; genus JAGXKI01. The sequence continues at coordinate 26,077 of JAGXKI010000002.1, forward strand.
TCTATGGATAATTTTATTGTTATGAGCGTGCTCCACTCCGTTGGCTACCTGCAAGATATACTCTGTAGCTTCTTTCCAGTCCAGTATTTTTTTCTTTTCGAGTATTTTTTCCAGGGTCTTTCCTTCCACATACTCCATAACCATAAAAAAGGTCTTGTTTTTCTTCTCGGCTGAAATCATACGAACGATGTTGGGATGGTTGAGGGCGGCTTGAAGTCGGGGTTCTTTCAACAGTTTATATATTTCTGTGGACTGTTTATGGGGAACTTTTATTGCAACCCGGATGTTGAGCCACATATCTTTGGCTAAAAAGACAGCACCAAACCCTCCACTTCCCAAGGACTGGATGATCTTATATTTCCCGACTTTCTGACCTTGGAGGAACATTTTAATGATTCCAAAAATGAGCCATCATGGCGGCTGCACAAATCGAAGCGGTTTCTGTTCTCAGAATCTGACTCCCTAAACTTACGCGTTCAAATCCATGCTCTAATATATCTATCTCTTCTTTTTCTGTCCAGCCTCCTTCGGGTCCCACAAGAATCAGAGCGGTAGAAAACAAACCACCTCCAGAAACTTGAGGGTCATCTAAAAGAATCTCCTTTAATTTTTTCCCTCCCCTTTCACTCAGGAAGAGTTTTTTTTCCTCTTTTCTCTGAATCACCCGGGATAACTCTTGAGGAGGAGAAACAGAAGGAAGGTAGGAAGCCCCACTTTGTTTGGCAGCTTCCCGAATGATTCTTTTCCATCGACTGATCTTAGTATTAATTTTATCTTCAACTTTCACCAGTGAACGGGATGTGATCACAGGAATAAAATGAGAGAGACCTAATTCGGTGACTTTTTGAAGGATAAATTCCATATTTTTTGTTTTTATGAGTGCTTGAGACAGAGTGATTTTTACCCGAGGTGGATTCTCCTTTTCTTTTTTCAGAATACGCAGCCGTGTGCGTTCACCCAAAATTTCCTCGACTTCAGTTAAATAACCGGTCCCTTTTCCGTCAAAAAGCCATACCTTTTGTGGAGGTTTTATCCGAACGACATTGGTGAGATGATGATGCTCGTCTCCCTCCAGATAAATATAAGGAAATTGAATCTGTGTGGACTCAAAGAAGAAACGATTCGAAGTCAAACTTCTCTCTAATGCAAAATGTCTTTGACTTTATTCAAAATATTTTTATCCTCTTCATCACTGCTCAATTCCTCAAACTGCCGGAGAATTTCTTTCTGCTTTTTGGTCAGATTCTTAGGAGTTTTTATGTTCACCCGGACATAAAGATTCCCTTTGGTTTTTCTTTCAAGGTCTTTGACTCCCCGACCCTTGATTTTAAAAATTTCATCGGTTTGAGTCCCTGCTGGAATTTTGAGCTCCTGCTTATCTTCTAAGGTGGGAACTTCCACTGTCGTGCCTAAAGCAGCTTGGGGAAATGTTATGGATATTTGACAATGCAAATCACTTCCTTCTCTTTCGAAAAATTTATGTTTCTTCAACCGGATCAAAATGTAAAGGTCTCCACTGGGAGCTCCTTTTTCTCCAGCTTCCCCTTCTCCGGCCATCCGAAGCTTATGTCCTTCATCCACACCCGCAGGAATTTTGACGCTCAATGTTCTTTTTCGGCTGACTTTCCCGGTTCCGTGACACTTCTTACACGGAGAATCGATGATTTCTCCAGTTCCCTTACATCGATGGCATGTTTGGGCAATGGTGAAAAAACCCCGACGGATATGAATCTGACCTCTTCCGTCACAGTAATGACATGTGGATTTTCCCGTTCCGGGCTGCATTTTCGACCCACTGCATTGAGGACACATCTCTTTTCGGTTCAACTTGATCTCTTTTTCGGTTCCAAAAGCAGCCTCTTCCAGAGTCACCTCCAGCTCTAAGGCCAGATCTCTTCCTCTTCTGGGATAAGCCCTCCTCTGTCGCTGCCGCGATCCAAAAAAATCTCCAAATCCAAAGTTGAAAAATCTTCCCAGAATATCTTCGAAATCTTCAAACGCCGAGGAATCAAACCCTGAGAATCCGCTGTATCCTTCTCCTTTCAGTCCTTCTTCTCCGAATCGATCATAAACAGACCTTTTTTCTGAATCAATCAATACACTATAAGCTTCAGAGGCCTTTTTAAACTTTTCCTCTGCGTCCTTATCCCCAGGATTCCTGTCAGGATGATATTGAAGAGCTTTTTGTCTGTAGGCCTTCTTGATGTCTTCTGGAGATGCATTCTGAGATACACCAAGAATTTCATAATAATTTTCATTATTCCTCATATTCACTAACCCTCGCATTTTGAGCTTGTTCTCGTTTTATGATTTTGTTTATTTCCTTTTGTTTTAAACCAGAAGAAGGGTTGACTTTCACTCCCTGCTTTCTTTGAGTGGCTGAATCCACCGCTGAAACCCGGACAATTCCGTCTCCATCAATCTCAAAGTGGACATCAATCTGGGGAACCCCAGCGGGAGCGGATTCGATTCCCACCAAATCAAAAACAGCTAAGGAGGTATTCAGTGAAGCTTTGGGATTTTCTCCCTGAAGAACATGAATCCTTACCCGTCTTTGATTGTTTTCCACGGTAGTGAAAGACGTCGTTATTTTTGTGGGAATGGTGGTGTTTTTGGGAATAATCGGGCTAAAGGTATCATTTTCAGTTTCGATACCCAAAGAAAGAGGAGTCACATCCAGAAGGAGTATCAAATCTTTCATCTCTCCTTCTAAAATTCCCGACTGAATAGCCGCTCCTACCGCCACCACTTCATCTGGATTCAAATTCTCAACAGAATCTTTCTTAAAATAATCAGAGGTCATTTTTTTGATCAAAGGCATCCGTCCTTGACCCCCGACCAAAAGAACCTCATCGATATTTTCTGGATTTAAGCCACATTCCGAAAGGGCTTCTTCGATATAAGGGATCGTTTTCTGGACCAAATCTTTGGTCAATTCCTCAAAATCCCTTCGGGATAAAGTTTCCTTGAGATGTTTGGATTCGGATCCATAGGATGTGATAAAAGGAAGGTTGATTTCAGTCTCAAGGGTAAAAGAAAGTTCTTTCTTAGCCTTTTCTGCTGCTTCCTTTATCCTCTGAAGAGCGAACTTATCTTCAGAGATATCTACCTTCTGTTTTTTCTGAAAACGGTCTATAAGCCAATCAACAATGCGGGCATCAAAATCTTCTCCCCCTAAAAAGGTGTCTCCGTTAGTGGCTAAAACGTTGAAAACTCCTTCACTCACCTCCAGGATAGATATATCAAAGGTTCCTCCACCAATATCATACACGGCTATGTTCCCGCTCTTTTTTTCATTGAGCCCGTATGCCAAACAGGCAGAAGTGGGCTCATTGATCACTCGAAGGACACGAAGACCTGCAATTTTGGCTGCATCCTTGGTGGCCTGTCTTTGGTGATCGTTGAAATGAGCGGGAACAGTAATGATGGTCTCTTCAACCTTTTCTCCAAAGTAGGATTCCGCACATTTTTTTAAATACTTGATAATCATGGCGGATATCTCTTGAGGACTTATCAATTTAGAACTCAAATCGATCATCACATCCCCGTTGAGGGCTCCTGTTAACCGGTAAGGGATTTTTTGGGAGATTTCCTGCACACTTTCTGAGTTAAACTTCTTTCCCATCAATCTTTTCACAGCAAACACCGTATTCTCGGGATTGGTTATGGCCTGACGCAAAGCCAAGTTCCCTATCAATTCTTCACTAGAGCGGGTAAAACTGACTACCGAAGGGGTAGTGGACATTCCTTCAAGATTATGAATCACCCTCCCTTCCTTTCCTTCCAAATAGGCCACACATGAATTGGTGGTGCCCAAGTCAATCCCGATCACATGTCCCATGCTCAATCCTCTTTTTCTTCTTTTTTCTCTTCTTCTTTATCCTTTTTTTTAGGGACAGCCACTTTCACCAGAGCAGGCCGAAGAAGCCTGTCATGAAGCATATACCCCTTTTGCATAACCTCGCTGACTTCCTTTCTATCCACTTTATCCGATTCTTCTGTGATTAAAGCTTGTTGAACCTTCGGGTCGAATTCTTTATCCTTAGTCTCCACAAGCCTAACCCCCTGCTTCTTCAACACATCCTTAAACTGCTTGTGAATCATCTCTATACCTTCTTTAAAATCTTTTTCGCTTCCTTTGGATTCTGTTTCTAAAGCTCTTTCAAAATTATCCAACACCACCAGCAAGTCTTTTATGAATTCACTCAAAGCGTACTGATAATAATCATTTTTTTCTCTTTCCATCCTCTTTCGTAAATTTTCTTTTTCAGCCAGTTGTCTCAGTTGTTCTTCCTTGGCTTCTTCGATTTCTTTTTTTAATTTATTGATTTCCTTTTCTTTTTTCTCCAGTTTGTTTTTCCCTTGAGGGACTTGTTTTTTCTTTTCTTCCCCTTCTTTTTGAGATTTTTTCGTTTTTCCTTGAGGAGAAAGGAATTCAATTTCCACTTCTCCTTTTGAGTTCTGGTCTTGGGGGGATTTTTTATTCTCTTCTTTCTTTTCTTGTTTCTTTTCTTGTTGTTTTTCTTCTTCATCTTTTTCACTCATATTTCCTCCTTAATGAAAAGAACTGATGGTTTCACTCAACTTCTTGGCCACACAATCCACCAATGGAATAATGTTCTTGTAGGGAATCCTTTTAGGCCCGATGATGCCCAAAGAACCCAAGATTTGACGCCTGTAGCCATAGTGAGAAAGAACAAGAGAACAATCAGAAATTTCAGGAAGATCCATCTCAGAACCGATTAAAACCTTAACTCTATCCAAGCTAATGAAATCGGAGAGAAATTTGGCTATCTTGGCTCTTTCTTCTACATTCTTGAATAGGGATTGGATTCTATCCATTTGGAAAAATTCTGTTTTTTCTAATAGATTTGAGGTTCCCTCAAGAAAAATCCCTTTTTCTTTGTCTTCCTGGTTGAAATAGGATTTCAAAAATCCCATTAATTTCCGAATGAACTTCTCGAACCTTTTCCTGGCCATTGGAACTTCTTTGTTGAGATAATCGCGGACAAAAACCAGGTTTCTCCCTCTAAAATTTTCATTGATGTAATAAGAAGCTCTATCCAGCTCATCCTGAGTGAAATAAGTAGCAGTCCGAACAATTTCGGTAAGAACAAGATTATAAGAAGTGATCAGAATGATGAGAACCTTTCCTTCGGAAATTTTAATCAATCGAATATGATAAAAATTTATTTTTGATATATCCGGAGACAAAACAAAACCAATGTTATTTGAATATTCAGATAAGGTTTTGGATACATAGAAAAGGAGTGAATTGAAATCACCCTTTTTCAAATAGGTTTTTTCTGAAGGAAAATTGACTTTTTCCTCTGGGACTACAGCTTCTTCGAAAATTTTGTTGACATAAGACCTCAGGCCTTTATCTGTGGGCAATCTGCCTGCGGATGTATGCGGCTGATAAAGAAATCCATCCTTTTCCAATTTTAACATCATATTCCTTATCGTGGCTGAGGAGACTTCTAAATGGTAATGCTCTCTTATGTATCGGGAGCTTACAGGTTTTCCAGCTTTTATGTAACTCTCCACTGTATAATAAAGGACATATTTATCTGTTTCCTTTGAACTCATGATTTCATAGTCCTTTTTTTAAATTTTTATAGCATTAAATCTTAAAAATTGTCAAATAAGATAATTTCAGCGAATCTGTTCAAGTTTCTCTTCTAAGGAAGGCTCAGCTATTGGAAAAAGGCCTTATTTTTCATCTTCTAGCGAGGAGGAAGAAAAGCCTTCTCCTCTGAGTGGGCAAGGTTCCTTGAGTGAAACGAAAGGAGAACGAAACCGGAAATCATAAGAGATTGGTCGGCCCAGCACTCTCCCCCTTCTCTTCGTGGTTTTGAATCCATTACCCCGAACTTTCCGGGCTTTATGTGATTCTTACCCCCGCGTATCCAACCACTTCATTGAAGTTTCCTATGATGTCTCCAGAAGTTTGATATTTGATCAAACTTCCTTCCTGAGCTCCAAGCTTTTTTGAAGCCACTAAGGCGGAGGTTGTAGGCTGGAAACCACACATGCTTATGTTTTCTTTCGTTACCACCTCATAAAGACCTCGAGGATTCAGATTCAAGATTTGTTCAATAGCCAGAAAATCTTTCTTTTTAGCGGTTTCTTGAGAGACAAAGTGACTCATATCTGTGCTGGCCACAATCAGAACATTTCCTGAGGATTCTTGGATGCTGGAAGCCACAGCGGTTCCCAATTCTTCCAACTCTTCATAAGACACCATGGGAGCAATACTGAAAGGAACGATGGAAATGTCATTTTTATAATACTGTAGAAACGGCAGTTGGACTTCGAGAGAATGCTCAAGAAAATGGGCTCGGGTATCTTCTTGGATCAGATTTGAATGGCTCATAACGCTCTCAGCCAAGGAATCATCCACAGGCACATCTCCCAGCGGAGTCTCCCAAACCCCTTCCTTCATGATGGAGATTCCTGATTGCACATTCCTGTGATTAGGACCGAGAAGTATAAATTTCGAAGGAAGTTCCACAGAGGAAAATACGGCTCCAGCCACATAACCAGAGAATTCAAGCCCTGCATGAGGAGAGACTACACATACGGTTTCTTTTCTTTCCTGATCCTCCTCTACCATCCTTTCCACCAAACTTTTTAATCTCTCTGCATTGGCTGGATAAAATTGTCCGGCTACAGCGGGCTTTCTTTTTTTATTGTCTTTCATACTTGAAACATAAACATATTGGGAATGTTTGTCAATTTCTTTCCTGGCCTCAGCAAGAACTCTTCACATAGACGTCTATATTTTTATCCTCTTTTCCTTAAAAGAAATGTTAAACTTCTTCAACTCATGGAGGATGGGTTTATATATTTCAGGTTGAACAGGCCTTTGAACTCCCAATGTGTTTATTTTTCTTTGAAGAATCAGCTTGGCTCCAATAGCTGCAGGCAGCCCCACAGTTCGGGACATAGCTGAATTTCCTTGAGGTTCTCCATAATGTATCAGGGTGGATTCAATCGATTCCTTCCCTGCCTCCGGGTAAAGAGTTTCCAATGCAATCTTCAAGACCACCATATCCCTCTCCCCTTCTCCATATTGAAGTCTTTTCCACATAGCATCACTCAAAATTTCCAAAGGAGCTCCTTTCTCTAAAGGGAGAGGTTCATCCCTAAGAAGACCCAGCCATTCTAAACGTTCGATGATCTCTGAGTCTACAGGAATATTCAAATACTGGCTTAAAGCTTTCCGGACATCCGGAACCCCGGGCTTATTGATCAAATGGAGGATAAAATCTTTGAAGGTATAACCTGTCCAGTCCATCCTTTTTTCATCCAGCAATCCTATATCTACAATTTTTTTCAAGGTGGCACACCATCCTTTATATCTCAACGTGCCCCTGAGAGCTGTGTGGGTGGATCTAATCCCATAGAGATGGATGTAGGGAAAAGAATTTCGATTCGGGTACCCCTCAAATTCTCCCAAACCTTCGATGGGAACCAGAGAAAAATGATCGAAAAGATCTCCGGAGGGAACAAAGACCTGATGTCCCTCTTTTAAGTATTGGGCTGAATTCTTCCCAGCCAGAAGGGCTCCCCTGGGCCTCCAGGAAAATTTGTATCCCAAGGGGTTGGTGTTGGATTCAGGAGCGGGCAGCCCTCCGCAGTAAGAAGTAAAACTGAGTATTTTCCCTCCCTTTTCCTTCACTTTTTCAATAATCCTCATCGCCTCCATATGATCGATCCCCGGATCCAACCCCATTTCATTAAGAATAATTACTCCGGCTTTTTTGGCTTCACTCTCCAGATTTTTCATTACTTCACTGACATAAGAGGTGGTGATCATATTTTTTTTATAATCAATGCAGTATTTAGCTACTTTGGGATGAAAGGCGGGAGGAACAATGCTTATAACCATATCTGACCTGGAGATTTTGTCCTTCAAAGCCTGTTCATTTTTCAAATTCATATTGGAGATTTTTCCTCGGGGATGATTTTCAACCAGACCGGTAACATTATGGATTTCTAAAGAGGCTACTTCCACTTCAAATTCGGGCTGATCGAGCAAATATTGAACCAATGGTTTCGCTACCAATCCCGCACCTAACACCAGGATCTTTTTCATGATGAAACTCCAAATATCATTTCACAAAATCTTCCAAATATCTGTAATCAGGAGTGAGTTTCCCTTTATACAGAATCACAGCTTTTTTTAGAAAAAAGGGAAGGCTCCATTGATGAAAATCTTTACTGAAATCCACTTTACTCAAATAAGGAATGATGGATTTCATCCGGGAACTAAAAAAAACAGAGGATTCCAAAGGCAGTTCCGCAGGGAGATTATCCACAGCCATCACCGCCACTCCTCTTCCCTGTATCCCTTGGCGGACTTCCTCTTGGAGAGGATCGTAAATATACACAGGGTCATCGGGGGTTGTCACTCCTGAATTGCATTCCACAGAGCCGTGGACATCGCAAGAAATATCCGTGATCACTTTCAACTTGGGAGAAGAAGCCCACCTCCATATATTTCTCAATGATTTTTTTCTTACAAACCGGGGATACTGAGGACTCCAATAAGCACAGTGAACCAAAACGCTGAGATAAGGCAAATAGCGGCTTCCCACAGATGCGTATTTATGAGGATTCTGGTAATAATCTTGAAGGTTAAACGAAACATCCGGTGAAACAGGCTGAACCATATGTTCTTCCTTAAACACCAGCTTATAAACCCGGTAAGATGAAAAATTCTTCTTTTTCATAAACTCGTGAAGCTGAGGAGGCTCTATTTCTTCGAAAGGAAGGAGGTCCAATATTTCTTGGGCCCCGGTAGAAACATTCCCATAGCCAGTGATCCCAATAACCAAAGGCACAAGAGATCTCTCCATTCCCTCTTTGTAGAGACTCCAACCTATATTTTCAATCTCTTCCTTGGCCTCAACCAAACTTCCATACTCATAAGCCTGCTTAGCCCGGGTGAAAGGATTTTTTCTCCCTTCTTCCTGGAGACGCTGACCCAAACACCAGAGAGTGTCAATCATCCCGGCTTGTCCCGCCTGTCTTCCAAAAAACAAAAATCTTTGTCCTTTTTCATCAATAATCCGTTCATAATCGATCAGCGTGCACCCCATTTCCATCATTTTCTTCAAAAAGGGCATATTTTTAGACTGCCCTTTGATGGTATGAGAGAAAAATAGATACACTTTGTTCTTCTGAAAAAAGGACAAGGGAATCTCTTTAATAGCCAGGACCACTGGACAAGGAGTGAGATCCTCTTGGACTTCAGCCCCTTCTCGAAGGAAATCTTCATCCTTAAATATCCGGACGGAAGAAGGCTGAATCCGGATATTTATTGGATATTTCTTCAGAAGCTCTCTCACATGGGCAGGAATGAGAGGAGTTCTCCTCTCCCATTTGTTTTTATCTTCCCTTCTCAGGCCAATGAAGATGGACATGTAAAAAAGACTTTTGAAAAATTTGAAAGGACAAAATTATGACACAAATAAAGAGGAAGTTCAATTTTTTCTCTACTTATCTCTCATGAAATTCTCTTAACTTATCTATGTTATTTGTGATATAAAAGGTATCTGTCTTTTTCACGAATAATTCAGGATAATGAAAGCTCATGATTCAATTCTTTAATACTCTCAGTGGAAAAGTTCAACCTTTCCATCCCCTCAAGAAAAACCAAGTCAAACTTTATACCTGTGGACCGACTGTCTACGATTACGCTCACATCGGTAATTTTCGCGCTTACCTCTTTGAAGACTTACTGAAAAGGTTCCTTCTCTTTCAAGGCTACAGAGTCCTTCATGTCATGAACCTCACGGATGTGGATGACAAGACGATCAAAGGAGCTAGGGCTGAAGGGATATCCTTAAAGGAATTCACCCAAAAATACACCGATGCCTTTTTCCAGGATATTGACACACTAAACATCCATAGAGCTGACTACTATCCTCGAGCCACCCAACACATTTCCTCCATGGTCCGGATCATAAAGGGACTCCTCCAGAAAGGATATGCTTACGAAAAAGATGGGTCTGTTTATTATGATATCTCCAAGTTCAAGGACTACGGTAAACTTTCCAAAATCAAAATGCATAAACTGAAAACCGGAACGAGGATCGAATCGGATGAATATGAAAAAGAAAGCGCCCATGATTTTGCTCTTTGGAAATATAAGAAAGAAGGCGAACCTTATTGGGAAACTGAAATCGGTCCGGGTCGACCCGGATGGCACATCGAATGTTCCGCCATGAGTTCCCAGTACCTGGGTGATACCTTTGATATTCACTGTGGAGGAGTGGATAATATTTTCCCTCACCATGAAAATGAAATCGCTCAATCAGAGGCTTATTCCGGAAAAGAATTCGTTCGCTACTGGCTCCACTGCCATCATCTCATCGTCAACGGAGAAAAGATGTCTAAATCCAAAGGGAATTTTTATACCCTCAGAGATCTTTTGGAAAGGGATGTCAACCCCCGAGTCCTCCGCTTTCTACTCCTTTCTACCCATTACCGTAAAATACTCAATTTCACATTCGAGGCCCTGGATCAAGCCAGCACCTCCCTGCAGAGAATCACCGATTTTATCTATAATCTGGGGCATCAATCTTTTCCCTCAGGAGAAAGCAAAGACATCTCCCAGCTGATTCAAAACACCAAACAAAAATTCATTTCAGGACTCAGTAATGATTTGAATATATCTCAAGCTCTTCCTCCCATTTTTGAAATGATCCGGAAGGTCAACAGACTGATAAAGCAGAAAAAAGTCTACCAGAAAGACACCCAAAACCTCAGAACTTTCATACATTCTGTGGATAATGTTCTGGCCGTCCTTCCCCAGGAAAAAGAGGAATCTCTTTCTTCTGAATTGATGGAAAAAATCAAGCTTCGCCAAAAGGCCCGAAAAGAAAAAAATTATGAGTTGGCCGACCGTATTCGTGATGAACTCTATCAAAAGGGAATCATTCTGGAGGACACCAAAAACGGGGTTCGATGGAAGATTATAAAAAAGAAAAAATAAAAAGGCTATCCTGTGAATAAAACCAAATTACCCCCCCATTCCCTAGGAAAACAGGGGGAAGAAGCAGCCGTTCAGTATTTGAAAAAGAAACATTATAAAATTTGGGAAAGAGGCTTCCGCCTTTACAGGGGAGAAATCGATATCATTGCTTCCCATAAAAAAACGCTGGTGTTTGTGGAAGTTAAAACCAGAAAGGATCCTTCTTTTGGCTATCCTGAAGAATCGGTTACCTCCAATAAGATAAAACAGATTAAAAAGATCGCTCAAGGGTACTTAACCGTGAAAAAACTCCACAATGTGGAATGCCGTTTTGATGTTCTCTCTCTTCTCTATGATCCTCAAAACGGATTTTCCATTCAGCATTTCAAAGATGCTTTTTAGATGAAAAAAACTTTGTATTTTAAAAAAAATTCAAAATGCACCATTAGGAGGCTTTTATGAAATCATTATTCAAATATCCCTTATTTCTTATTTTGATCTCGCTTCTCATTTCACCAGGATTCTCTCAAAAAATACCTGAACCTAAAGAAATCCTGGGGTTCAAAGTAGGGGCTGATTATCATCTCGCCGACTACCATCAAGCTATCGAGTACTTCAATATTTTGCAAAAAAATTCAGACCGAATCAAACTCTTGGATGAAGGAAAAACCTCCATGGGCCAAACCATGACTTATGCGGTGATTTCCTCTGCTGAAAACATATCTCAACTGGAAAAATACAAGCAGATTTCTCAAAAACTGGCTCTGGTGAAAGGACTTTCTTCCCAAAAAGCCAAGGAACTTTCCCAAAAAGGAAAAGCCGTGGTATATATCGATGGAGGTCTCCATGCCTCCGAATGCGCTCCTGCCCAGCACAACATCCAGCTCGCCTACAACCTGGTCACCGCAGATGACCCTAAATCTCTTCGAATACTCGACGATGTGATTCTGGTTCTGGTCTTCGCCAATCCGGATGGAATGAATTTGTTGGCCGAATGGTACCGGCCCCATGTGGGAACTCCTTATGAAGTGTCTCCTATGCCCCGTCTCTACCACATATATGCCGGACATGACAACAACCGGGATTCCTACACCGCCAATCTCCGCGAAACGAGAAACATAACCCGGATTGTGAATCAAATCTGGTATCCGGTGATCCTTTACAATCATCACCAGACCGCCCCCTTCCCTGCCCGGATTTGGACTCCTCCCAATTCCGAACCCACCAATCCCAATGTCCATCCTCTGATTGTCCGCTGGCAGAATATGGTGGGATCGGCTATGGGAGCGGCCTTTGATGCCCAGGGGAAAGAGGGAGCTATATCCCGAATTGTTTTTGATACCTGGTATCCCGGCTATGTGACTCAAGTAGTGGATTCCCACAATGTGATTTCTATACTGACCGAAACAGCCCTTTACCGCTATGCCACCCCACACTTTTTTACCGTCCATGATTTCCCCGAACAATACAAAGACCTGACCATGTCTGCATTTTACCCCAACCCTTGGAAGGGAGGTTGGTGGCGACTTGGAGATGCCGTGGACTACTGCCTCACAGCCTCCATGTCTGTGCTGGATGTGGCTTCGAAATACAAAGAAAGGCTTCTATACAATAAGTACAAAATGGGTCATGACGTTATACAGAGATTTGAAAAAGAACCCCCTTACGCCTGGATCATTCCCTCAGAACAAAGAGACCCGGGCACGGCTTCTCTCCTTCTTAACCGAATGATTTTGTTAGGAATTGATGTCTACAAGACCACAAAATCTTTTCGCTGTGATGGAATCCAGTATCCCGCAGGAACCCATATCATCCCCATGACCCAGCCTTTTGCTCTGTTCATAAAGAATATGTTCGAAGCTCAGGAATACCCGGACCTGAGGAAATATCCAGACCTATGGCAGGGTCTGATCAATCCCAAAAAATTCGAAGGAGCTCCTTTTGAAGCCTACGATATGATGGGATGGACTCTTCCTTACCAGTTTGGAGTGGAGGTCCATTCCGCCAACACTCCGGTCCATCCCTCTATGGAACCAGTCCAGGAAGTCCAGTTTCAAGAAGGAACCATTGAGGGAAAACCAGGATACGGTTACCTTCTTCCTCATGAGGAAAACGCTAGTTTCACCGCCATGAACCGAATCTTTCAAAAAGAAACTCAAATTCTATGGGCCCAATCTTCCTTTTCCTCGAACGGGAAAAAATATTCGCCTGGAACTATCATCATCCCTTCCCAACATGTCAGCCGGTCCTTTATGGAAGGATTGAGTCAAGAACTGGACCTGAAAATAACCGGGATCAAGCATCGACCCCGCACCCAAACTCGAAAAATCAACCCTGTTCGAACCGGAATGTATAAATCATGGGTTCCCAGCTCCCAAGAAGGTTGGACTCGGTGGATCTTCGATAAATATGAGTTTCCCTACACTAGCCTCCGTGACGCCGATATCAAAGCCGGAAAACTCATCCAGAATTACGACACCATAATCATTCCCGATACATACCGACCTGAAGTGGTAATCCACGGACATAAAAAAGGAACCATGCCTCCCAAGTATACAGGAGGGATTACCTTAAAAGGACTCCGCAACTTGAAGCAGTTTGCCCAAAAAGGAGGGACCCTGATCTTTTTCAACAGGGTATGCAGCCTGGCTACCGAGTATTTTGATATTCCTGTCCGGAACGTCTTGAAAGGAGTGAAGGATGAAGATTTTGTCTGCAGCGGAGCTATTCTTCGTATGAATTTTGACAATCAACATCCCATCGCTTACGGAATGCCTGAGGAAGCAGGGAGTGTGTTTGCTCGAAGCTGTGCTTTCGAGGTTCTTCCCTCTTTCGAAAAAAATAAAAAGCCCCAGAGTGTGGCCACCTATTCAGAGGAAAGCCTATTGATGAGTGGATGGATTTACGGCGAGTCCCTCATTCAACAGAAAAGCTCCATTTTGGAAGTCCCTTACGGAAAAGGAAAGATAATTCTCCTTGGTTTTCCTGTCCAGTACCGAGCTCAACCTTATGGCACATTCAAACTTCTATTCAATTCCATCCTCTATGCCAACTCAGAGAACTGAAACCATTTTATCGCGTTACTTGCGTTGATTGCGTTACTAGAGTTTGTTGCGTGGATAGAAAGTGAGAAAAACGAGAAAGGCAATAAAAGCTAATAGAGTTCATTGCGTTTGCAGCGTTATTTGCGTTAAGAAATAGCAAGAAAAGCTAGAAAGAAATATCTAATTTAATTCAAATAATTTTGAATTTTGCCTTTTGATTTTAAGTTTTTGAATTTTGAATTTTGGATTATTTTAGTTTTGAAGGAAGCGACTAAAGAAATTAGCAGCTTTCTTGTAAACTCTCAACCAAACACCATGGCGGAGAAAACCGTGAACTTCGTCGGGGATAACCAGTAGTTCCACATGGGCTTTTCCTGATTTTCTCAACCGCTGCACTAAATCTGTGGTCTGAACAAAATCTACATTGCGGTCATCATCTCCATGGACAAAAAGCACCGGGGAATACCAGAATTCAACATCCGCAACAGGAGAGGATTGGTAGGCCGAACTCATCAGGTCTTCTCCTCTGATCCCCCATCCTCCGCCGTCCCGCCTTCGGGCTCGGAGAGACCAATCATGAACTCCATGCAGATCAACTCCAGCAGCAAACAACTCGGAATCACGGGCCAGTCCTAAAGCGGTAAGATAACCGCCGTAGGAACCTCCCCAAAGCCCGATTTTGTGAGGATTCACTTCAGGTCTTTTCTGCAAATATTTACCGGCGGCCACAATATCCTGATACTCAGAAGCTCCCCTGGGCCCTTGGTTTTCAGCGGTTCGAAAATCATACCCGTAACCGATACCGGAGCGGTAATTAACCGAAAGCACCACAAATCCTTTGTGGGTGAGGTATTGATTCATAGCATAGGCATTGTGGTAGTATCCCCGCATATGCCAGCCCAACATCATCTGACGGATAGGACCTCCGTGCATAAAAATGACCGCAGCCCGATTATCCCCGGGTTTGGCTCCATGGGGAAGGAAAAGCTGACCGTGGATATCCAATCCATCGGGAGATTCAAAAACCACCTGCTGAGGCTTGACCAAATCCTCCGTAGGGAACTTTTCAGGGATCTTTTGGGGAGCCAGGAGTCTTTTTTCACCTGTTTGAGAATTCAAGATGGCGGGAGCTGCGGGCTGCCGGGCGGTGGAACAGAGAAAAATCAAATCTTCACTTTGAGTTGTCAAAACAGGAGACCATTCCAAACCCTTCCCTGAAGTCACCGGTTGGACCTTTCCTCCTTCCACTGAAACAGACCACAGATGTCTTCGATCCATATCTCCCCGGTTGGAATTAAAGACAAGCTTGGTTCTATCCGGAGAAAGAAAGCTGTTTTCCACTTCATATTCTCCGGGAGTGAGAGGAATCAGATTCTTCTCCTTTACAGAAATGGAATAAAGATGCATCCATCCTTCGTGTTCGGAGTAAAAAACAAGATGTCCCTCAGCAGCCCAGCGCAGGGTTTCCTGGGGATAGTACTGGGAAAATCCACCGGTTTTATTAGGACAGCGCCAAATTGAAGAGGCTTTCATGGTTTGGATATCCGCAACCATCAAAGAGAACTGTTTTCCCCCTCGAAATGAGGGAAAAGTTTTCCCTGGAAACCGGATAAAAGCAATATATTTCCCGCAGGGTGACCACACTGGATAGACATCTCTGTCCACAGAGGGAGAAATCCAACTTATGGAATTTTTTTGGAAATCATAAACACCGATAAAACTGTGATCTCCCCTGTGGCTGACAAAAGCCAGTTTAGACCCGTCAGGGGCCCATCGGGGGGAACTGTTTCGTCCTCGGGTTTCAAACAAGATTTCAGGCTGAGAAGGTTTTTCCTGATTGGAAAGGAAAATTTGTCCCTTTAAGCTGTAGACCACCCGCTGATCTGAAGGAGAAGGAACCGGATTGTGTCCTTCTCCAATCCTCCACGGTTTCTTTCCTTCTCTATGGATGGCCCAGACCGCCTGCTCCGCTCTTTCGGGGTCAGAAGTCGGATTGGGATGTTCTCCGGCCCTGTTGGGAGCTCCTCCTCTCACATAAAAGAGCACCTTCCCCTCCGAACCAAAAGCTAAATCGCTCAATGGCTGGCCGTCATCAAATTCATAATGGGTAAGCTGGACGGGTTGATATTCGGGACCCTGAGCTATCCAGATATTCCGTTTTCCTTTCCGGTTGAAAACCCAGGCCACTTCATCTCCTTGTGGGGATACACAGAGGTTTGAGGGGAAAGCATAACTCAAGACTTCCGGCAGAGTGTAGGAGTGAACGGGAAGAACCAAACTCAGGCATAAAAGAACCATTCCCCAAAAAAGGATGGATTTTCGTGAAAAAAAGATTGAATTCATGGAACCCTCCATTCCAGTTTTATTAGAAAAATAAGGAATTTTCTTTTGAATTTTGATTTTTAAATTATTATATAAGATTGAATTCATCTGTAACGGATTCATTTATTGCTCCGGATGATAGGGCTGGATAACGGCTTGGTCTGTACACTCTTGGGCCAAACGGCGGATTGTTTTTTTGAAAACGGGATGGATGGTTTGTGGAGATATTTCGGCAAAAGGGAACAGCACAAAATTTCTTTTATCCAAGCGAGGATGAGGAATTTTTAAATCCTCGGTTTGGATAATCCTATCCTCAGCCATAAGGATATCTATATCGATTATCCGGGGTCCTTTGGGGATGGAAGGTTTCCGCCCCATTTCTGTTTCGATTTCCTGGACCTTTGACAACAACTTTTCCGGATTAAACCCAGATTTCACCTCCCCTACTTGATTGAGAAACCAGGCTTGAGAAGAAAGATCCACAGGTTGGGTTTCATATATCGAGGAGGTTTGGATAATGTGTATGCCTTTATTTTCCAGGAGGTTCAGAGCTTTATGAAGATTTCTTCTTCTGTTTCCCAGGTTGCTCCCGAAACATAAAAAATATTTCATCTAGATCTTTCTTTTCCCCTAAGGGTGTATCTATTTATAAGTAAAATATCAGGATACCCAAACTTGGATAAAGAGACAAATCGAAATCCTTTGTATTTTGATTTTTTTTCACATTTCTGTCATTATTACACGTCATGCAAAAAATTGAAAAGTGGCGTATCAAGGAGCTGGCGTTGATATTGAACCAGCTGGTTCAGCTTCTCAAAGCAGGAAACAATCAGGAATGGGCCAGTGTATTTTCCCACTATTACCATGAAACCCAACAAATTATCCATAAAGACCATTTTGATTGGGAAACCCTCAGAAAATTAGTTCAAAATATTAAAAACTGTTTTGAAGGCGCCTATTCCTTCAGTGGATTGGTTCTCTGTGAGGAAGATTCAGGCGAAATTAAAGAATTGAATAAAGAGTTTTTTCAAAAAAGGGCTCGATTATTCGAGATATTACTCCACATGGAAGAACAGGGATCCGTCTATGTTCATTAAAAAAAGGATTATAGTTCAATCAAACCAAACCTTTTGATCACTCTTAAAATAGCTAAGGTGACCCACAAGTGATCTTCCAAGGTGGATTTTTTATTCTGGGCTTCCCAATACCCCTCTTTTTTTTGCCTCTGGGACAACCAATCTAATCCTCTCTGAATTTCTTCGTTTTCCAACCCGAATCCAATCTTGGATAGAGAATCCATACTGCTCAGGATATCGGTCCCCCAGAAAGGATAGGTGATATCCTGCCAGTAAGAAACATTGTGCTTCTCTTCATACTCATCTGGTTTGAAAAAACAATCCATCAAGAGTTTTCCGGCCTCTTTCGTTTCTTTGCGATTTCTCCATAAAATGGATGAAGCCAGAGCCCTCAATACGATTCCTGTAACTAAAGGCGAAGAGCGCTTAGATCTATCCGGTTTCAGAGGAATATCTCTTTCTTTTTCTTCACAGTTGAATTGATTATGGAGTTCATTTTCATCCAGAGTTCGGTAAGGAATAGCCCATCCCCCGTCATTCTGCCTGTAATTCAGAAGCCATTCAAACCCTTTCTGGGTCCTAGAATCCTGGTCCCATCCAAACATACATAAACTCTCTAGAGTTATCGCATGGTAGGTAGGCATATACTCTTGAATATAACCATTCCAAAAATACCCTTCCTGAGACTGAGTGGAGAATAAGAATTGAGCGGCTTTTTGAATTTCTTCGTCTTCCTGATTACATCCATATTTGTACAGTTCAAGAATATTCCTCAAGGTAATCACTATGTGATAAGTCTTCTTCCACTGAGGAGGACCATTGAAGATTTTATGATGCCACCCTCCGTCAGGCTTCTGTCTTTTTAGAATTCGAATCCGGGCAGCAAATTTCTTAAGATTTTTATACTCTCTTTCCACAGGAACTTCCAAAATGTCCTTTTTCAACCAATAGAGTATAGGCAAATTCCCCCGGGCTAGAAGAAATTCTATGGCTTTATTCAAATCAAAATTCATGAAGAAATATTTTTGACTTAACCGTTTTTATCTGGATTAAGGATGATACATAAAAATTCAAAAGGATTCTGGAAAGGATTCTTGAATTGATGTTTTTCGTTTCCTTTTATAAACAGACTTTGACCTTCGGATATAAGAGTTTCCTGCCCTTTACCGTCGACAATCTTTCCCTTTCCTTTCTCCACGTTGACTACATGTTCATGCTTGTGAGTGTGGTAGGGAGAATTTCCCCCAGGAAGAACTCTGAAATGCCGAAGGATTATGTTCTCCGAACCTTCCTCTGGACCGATGAGTATTTTTTTGATCACATTATTCATTCCCTCTTTATTCAGGAATTCTTCGGAGACATCCGAATTCTTTTTTATTATCAATGGTTACTCCTTCCTTTAGCCGGACCGTACAGAATCATACCTGGTCGGGATCCTGTATGTTGATTATTCTTCACCACAACCTCTCCATTGACAACCACATAAGCCAACCCCTCCGCGTATTGATGAGGTTTGGAAAAAGTTGCCTGGTCTTTGAACACATCCCTATCAAAAATGGTGAGATCCGCATACATCCCTTCTTTAAGGATTCCTCTCCCAGAAAGACGGAAGGCCTGAGCAGGCAGTGAAGTCATTTTTCTTATGGCTTCCCTTAGAGGAAGGACTCCTTCTTCTCTGACATAATGAGATATAACTCGAGGAAAGGTTCCATAATTTCGAGGATGAGGGACTCCCTCTCCTTTTTCCTGGACACTTCCATCTGAAGCATGCATGATGTAAGGAAGTTTCATTAAGTCCTGGACATCTTTTTCATCCATTTGAAAAAAGACTCCGGAAGCTCCTCCCTTTTTCTGAATTTCAATGATAAGGTCAGCCGCATTGCTTACGTTAGGCTTCTGACCTCTTTCCACAAGAATTTCCTTGAGATTTTTGCCCTCATATTCAGGATTTTCTTTATACCGAGAGATGTAGATGGTTTCTGTTTTATCAATGCCTTTGGTGGAAGCGAGACGTCTCTCTATGACATAAGATTTTACTTTCTGGTAAGTTTCTTCATCTTCCATCCTCTGGAGGAATTTATCTCGGCCTCCTTCAAAAACCCAAGAGGGAAAACTGCTGGTAAACCCGGAACTGGTAGCGGTGTAAGGATATTGGTCCAGAAGAACATTCACTCCTCTTTCTCTCGCTTCTTCCACAGGTTTGGTAACCCGCTCTATTTCACCCCAGACACTGTCCTTGGCCAATTTTATATGAGATATTTGGACGGGAATGTCATTTTTTTCTCCAACCTGGATGGCTTCTTTTACAGCCCGAGTGATATGGTCTCCCTGATTCCGAATATGGGAGGCATAAATTCCGTTGTAAGGAGCCACAGCCGAAGCCAGCTCAACAATTTCTTCTTTATTGGAATAACTTCCGGGAAGATAAGAAAGGCCCGTAGAAAAACCTACGGCTCCAGCCTTCATCTCCTGGTGGATGAGTTTTTTCATTTCTTTCATTTCTTCAGTAGTGGGCAAAGTTTTTTTTAAACCCATGACTTCACGTCGAATCGTGTTATGTCCGATGAGACAAGCAAAATTGAGGGATATTCCCTTATTTTCCAATTTCTGGAAAAGGGACTTGAGGGGAAAAGGATGGCCTCCACAATTTCCCCCTATTACCGTGGTCACTCCTTGGAGGAGGTAATTATCCACAGTAGGGATTTCATCAATCCCTCGGTCACAGTGAGTATGAACATCGATAAATCCAGGGGTAACTGTTAAATTGTGCGCATCGATGACCTTTTCGGCTTTGCTTTCAGAAATGGACCCGATTTGGGCAATTTTTTTACCTCTAATTCCAATATCCTCTCTGTAAGGGGGGTTCCCGCATCCGTCCAAAATGTATCCGTTTTTAATGACCAAATCAAAAGGCTCGGGAGAAGGGCCACAGGTGAGAAAGAGAAACGAAAAAAATATCAAAAGGAAAAAGCCTACCACATGATTTGTCTTCATTCTTAACTCCTCTTAACCATAGATTTTATTCCAACAAGAGAAGTTATGTCAATTTTTTATTGGAAATCGTAAGCATCTCTAATTCCGTGATAGGGGCTTCCTCCCCCCTATCCCTCTCCCCTTTCAATAAGTAGAGATATTTATACTCATCAAGGTTTTGGATATACTTCCTTGGAAATCAGAAATTTCAGGGCTTCTTGCATAGGGTCTATGATTGGTTTAGAATACTTCCAAAAGGATGACTGAGGAAAAATGCTCGGAAAAAAGGGCTAAACCTTATCTTCATCCCTGAGAGATGAATAACCTAGATTTTCCCAAGAGGAGGGTTCAAATGAAAAAAATATTCTTGTTTATTTTTATCTTTATCTTTATACCCAGCTTTCTCTTTCTCCAAGCTGAACCACAAGAATTTGAAGAAGATATTATCCCTACCCATCAAGGCGACTTAAAAATCAATTTCATCGGTCATGGAACATTGATGTTCCATTTTGGTGGAAAAGTCATTCATGTCGACCCGGTCAGTCGGTATGCCGACTACAGCCAACTTCCCAAAGCAGACCTAATCCTTATCACCCACAGCCACGGAGACCATCTGGACCCGGATGTAGTGAAAAAACTTCGTCAAAAAGAAACCGATGTTGTCCTCACCGAAAAATGTGCCCGTGAAATCAAAGGCGGTCTCATCATGGAAAACGGGGATACCAAAACTGTTCAAGGAATAAAGATTGAAGCGGTCCCCGCCTACAATATCAAACACAAGAGAAGTTCCGGTGTTCCCTATCATCCCAAAGGAGACGGAAACGGGTATATTCTCCATCTGGGAGACAAAAGAGTATATGTAGCTGGAGATACCGAAAACACACCGGAAATGAAATCCCTCCAAGATATCGATATCGCCTTTTTCCCCATGAATCTTCCTTACACCATGTCCCCCGAAATGGCAGCAGACGCCGCCAAAACCATCCAGCCCGATATTCTCTATCCCTACCATTATGGGAGTACAGATACATCCAAAATCGTCAAAATGCTTGAAGAGGAAGATATTGAAGTCCGCATAAGGAATATGAAATAGACTGAATTATCCTTAAAAATCGGGCCCATTCCTTTAATAGAGTAAATACTCTTTCCTTAATCGGGAAAATTCATTCAAATCCTTTTCATATTTTTTTCTTATTTCACGAATGGAGAGTCCCTGAAACAGTGATTTCCTGATGAAAGAAGTGCCCATAATTTGATCAAAATAGTTTTTATGGAATTGGAATCGGTCAGGGTGCATCTTCCTTATGGTTTGAATAATGTGAAGAGTGGTGCGGAAAGGATGAAACCGCTCTCTTTCTACCACATGAATTTGAGCTCCTCCGCATAATTTCTTTTTATATTTCGAAAAAACAGGGGTAAACCAGGCTTCTCTGAATTTTACTCCAGGAAGTTCTTTATCATTGAGTCTCTGGACCAATTCATAACCATCGATCCAGGGAGCCCCAAACAATTCAAAAGGGCGGGTCGTCCCTCTCCCTTCGGATACATTAGTCCCTTCCAAAAAGACCTGGCCGGGATAAACCAGCGCTGTGGATAACGAAGGCATATTGGGAGAAGGAATCACCCAGGGAAGAGACGTTTCATCATACCACATGTCTCTCTTCCAGTTTTTCATGGGAATAACCGTCAAACTCACCTTTTTATCCATAAACTGTTCATTGAAAAGCCGAGCCAATTCTCCCGCGGTCATTCCATGTCGAACCGGGATGGGATAAAGCCCTACAAAGGAACTGTATTGAGGGTATTCCAGTACCGGACCTTCCATGGTCAAACCGTTTATGGGATTAGGCCGGTCCAGAACAATAAACTCCACCCCCTTTTCCGCACAGGCCTGCATACAGTAGGCCATAGTGGCCGCATAAGTGTATATTCGAGTTCCTACATCCTGAATATCAAAGACCATTACATCCACATCTTCCACCATGGATTCAGGGGGTATTTTCCCCTTTTCTTCAGTATCGAAGGAGCGCATGTAATCATCAATATTCTCAAACATCCCTGGAGGGGGTTTTCTGGACTGCCCGTAGAGGCTGAATACAGGGAGATTATACTTTTGGTCTATGTAAAAAGGGACGTATTCTCCCGCCTGAGCATTCCCTCTCACTCCATGCTCCGGTCCGTAAAGCGCGGCCAGTTGGATTCCAGGATGCTCATAGAATAAATCAATGGTGGTGTTCAAATGGCTGTCCACTCCGGTGGGATTGGTGATCAAACCCACCCTTTTTCCTTTCACCAGATCCAGATGCTTCTCTAGAAACACCTCCACTCCTGGTTTTACTTTTTCACCAGGAGAGGAAGAAAAAGATGTGGAATCTCCCTGGCAGGCATTTCCCCATAGAAGGACTCCCATGATGAAAATAAAAGGCAGAGATTTTTTAATTCTCATACGCTCCTTTGATTTCTTGAAATCTTATTGGGTTGGAAGAAGGACCCATTCTCTATTTTCTCCTTAACTTCATACTAATAAAATGAATCAATTTAAGCAAACTCTTTCATGTGAGCAGTAAGGGTGGCATTTTGTAACCCTCACTCACCGCAAACAGCTAAACAGTGACTCCAATATGTGCAAACAGTCATATTTGTAAAAAAATCAACTTGATAACCCGTTTAAATGACAATTTTTGACATAATTTTCCACAATTTTTGTGGAAAAGCCTCTTACTTTAAAAATGTTCGGATTCCTTTTTAGTTAAAATTTCGATAGATTTTCCCTCTTGCCCCCTCTTAAACCCCCTTTATCTTCTTTTCCATTATCTTGATACCAAACTCTTTTTCTCTCAATCTTCAGTTGACATTATTTTTTTTCTTGTGATATAGACTATAAACTCATAGAAGGAATGATATGTCCGCTTCGCTCCTACTCATTTTCGCTGTTCTTTTCTTTGTAGGGGGATATATCCTTTATGGAGGATATTTATCCAGAATACTGGGACTGAACAGGAAAACTCTTACCCCCTGCCATACAATGAAGGATGGAATCGATTATGTTCCGGCCAAATGGCCTGTTCTTCTGGGACACCATTTTGCTTCGATTGCCGGAGCCGCTCCCATCATCGGCCCCATCACCGCGGCGGTCTTTGGATGGATCCCTGTATTTCTTTGGATTGTTCTCGGATCTGTTTTCATCGGGGCAGTCCATGATTTCACTTCGCTGGTAGCCTCAGCCCGCCATAAAGGTCGATCCATAGGAAAGGTGATTGAACAGCATATCGGAATTGAGGGCAAACGCCTTTTTTTGATCTTTGCCTGGTTCACCTTGGTCCTGGTGGTGGCAGCCTTTGTCATCCTGGTGGCAAAGACGTTTGTTTCCACTCCCGAGGTGAGCACAGCCTCTTTTCTGTTTATTGCCCTAGCTGTGCTTTTTGGATTTTCCATCTACCGGATGAAAACCTCTCTGGGCATAGCTACCCTGGTGGGGGTTTCTCTTTTAATCCTCTGCATCTGGGCTGGAAATGAGTTTCCGATTGTGTTCTCAGGAACAGCGGCCCATGGACAGATGATATGGACCTGGATTATTCTCGGCTATATCTTTATCGCTTCGGTCACTCCGGTGTGGATCCTTCTTCAACCCCGCGACTATTTAAACTCAAACCTTTTATACCTGATTTTGATTTTCAGCTTTTTCGGAATTCTCATTGCCAACCCTTCCATTGAGTTTCCTCCATTCAGGGGATTTGTCCAACCTCAATTGGGCTTTCTCTTTCCTATTTTGTTTGTCACCGTGGCCTGCGGAGCGATTTCTGGGTTTCACTCACTTGTGGCTTCCGGAACTACCTCGAAACAGCTGAACTGTGAGCCGGATGCACGAACGGTGGGGTATGGAGGGATGCTTATTGAGGGTCTGCTGGCCATTATTGCCTTGATCACAGCGATCATCTTGATCCCTTCTGAGTATCAAAACTTTTTCCCTAAAGGAGGGGAAGCCAACCCCATTACTCTCTTTGCCAACGGCGTGGGAGGATTTGTATCTAAGCTAGGGATTCCTCCTAAAATTGGCATCATTTTTGCTGCCATGGCTGTGGCTGAATTTGCTCTAACCTCTCTGGATACAGCCACCCGGTTGGGCCGCTTCACTTTCCAGGAGTTTTTCAGATCAGAGAATCCTTCCTCTTTTCAAAATCTCATGACCAACCGATTTGTGGCCACATTTTTCACTATACTCCCGGGTGGAATTTTAGCCCTTACTGGAACCTACCAAGCCATTTGGCCTATATTCGGCTCTGCCAATCAGCTTTTAGCCGCTTTGGCCCTCCTAGCCGTAAGTGTGTGGCTGGCCAAAAAACACATCCAGAACCGGTTCGTGAGATACCCCATGTTCCTCATGTTCGCTATCACTCTCTCAGCCTTGGGCCTCCTGGTTTATAAAAAAAGTTCTCTTCTATTAAATTACTTCACTCACCAACCGGTTCCCCCTGGGTTCAACCCGACGGGAACATTTTTCCTCCTTCTCATCGCTTTACTGCTTTTGGCTGTGGCGGTGGTACTTGTCTATCAGGCCTGGAAAAGCCTGAAAGAACTCAAAACCCCTTCCTGAAATTGGGGACACAATACCCATTTCCTAATATTTTGAGAGGTTCTTCTCTTGATTGCGGAATTGATTCTTAAACTCAGTTTTGGTGCTGTTTTTCAATAAACAGAAAAAAGGGGGAATAGGTATTGTGTCACCGGTTTTTCTTGATTATTTATACAATATGAGATGTTAGATCAGAAAGAGTTTAATTCGCTCTTTGCCCCACTGCCATAATCAAGCAACTCTATTTCATAATTGTATCTATCCATACCTTTCACCTCTGAAGATTCTTCTTCCGCACCTTCGTGGTCGTATATATATTTAACTATCCTGCCCGGCACATCATCGCTCAAAAAGAAGTGAACTCTACTGGCAGTGGCATAATCATTATATCTGACGTGTTTGGCGGTAAATGTACCTGCGGGAACTTTTATAGTTTCTGTCCCCAGAGTTGCTCCTTCTATACTTTCTTCCGTCAGTTCGCTGGGTGCCGTGTAATACTGATGCTTCTCCACCGGTATCTCTCCGGGTTCCTTATCCGGAAATTTTGCTCTCATTCTTAGTAGATTACCTCTATCAGGGGAGAACAAACTTTCAATAATGACAGTATCCTCACTTTGCAAATCATAAAATTTTACCTGCCACCATTCATTCCCCTTATCTGTTTTCTTAAGGAATGCTTTTGTAAATTCATAGCTATCATCTTCACCACTACCTCCTGTCCATTTTGTCCAATCTCCTTCTTCATAGGTAAAATCTTCAATCCAGATTCCTCCCGAACCGTATGCATAACTCATAATATAAGAGGTATAGAGGCGCATAAAATTCGGGGTATAACTTCGGACAATAGCTTCACCGACTTTCTCTCCCACAGCTTCTCCCACAGTTTCACCCGCAGTACGTTCAGCTGTATCCACCGCTGTACTTACCGCTGAACAACCAATTCCAAAAATAGAAATGAGTAGAAAACCAAGAAAAACTTTCAGGGGCACATTAAATCTCATAGGACCTCCTTTTTATATGCTATAAATTTGTGATAAAAATTCCCGCACTCGAAAGAATTTACGGTTCACCTTCAGAGCAAATCTATTTGAAATTCCTTTTATATTTTTAATATAAAGATTGAATTCATTTTGTCAACTTATATTCCACCAAAATTAAAAGTAGCCAAGGGGCTAATTTTATAAAGCTGCACTCGCTTTAATCCTAACAGTTCCCAGACTTTCTCTTGGGCAATTCGATGATCGTTAAAAGCTTCCAAAATATTTTCCACAAACTTTTTGGAAAGTCTCTTGTGGATTTGTTTGCTCATGGTAAAATATCCTCCTTATGAGATGTTTACCATGAGTTTGCTAGATACTGAAATTTACCCCCCTTGTCTACTTTTGTTTTTCGCATAACGTCTACTTTTGATATTGACGTAACAAGGTACTTTTAAAGAGTTGACAAAATGAAAAATACCATTAAATTAGTAAATAAATTATTAATCAGAAAAGGTAAAAAGGAGGAATTATGAAGAAGTTAGTATTATTTACTCTGACTGGATTGTTTTTGTCTGCCCTCTTAACCGGTTGCGGTGGAGCGGGAGGTGAAGGTGGAGAGAAGGAACCCAATAATTCGATTGGGGAAGCAAGTGCTGTATCGCTAGAAAAGACATTCCCAATTACTATTAATCCAGAGGGTGATGTGGATTGGTTTAAAGTCGAACTTCCGGAACAGGGGTACCTTAAAGTTCAGGCAGGAGAGGTTCCCGAGGATTTAGGCCTTAAGGTTTCTTTTGCGGTTTATGAAGAATGGGAGGGCGAAAAAGAGAAAAAGTTAAGAGGATGGAATGATTTGCCGGATGCTGTTTCCATCCCGGAAGAAGGCACTTATTATTTTGCAATTAAAGATCATCATGATGATGCTTTTTCAAAAAAGCCTGTTAATATAAAAGCTGCTTTCGTTAAAGAGTTTGACTCCTGGGAACCCAATGATTCTCCGGAGGAGGCAGCGGAGGTAAAAGTTGGTTCGATAATAAGGCCAGCTATCTTTCCGGCTGGAGACCAGGATTGGTTTAAGGTAAGTGTTAAGGAACAGGGATATCTTCGTATCCAGTCGAAAGATATTCCTGAAGGAATAACTCCACAAGTCCTTTATGCCACTTATGATGAATGGGCAGATCCAAAGGTGGAAAAAATAAGGAGCTGGAGCCGTTTGCCTGATGCATGTTTTGTTCCTGATTCTGGAGATTATTTAATCAGGTTACATGATGATCATGACAATGAAGGCAGTGAATCAACTTTTGATTTAAAGATTGATTTCTTAGAAGAGATGGATGAAGCTGAACCAAATGATGAGTTTGAGAATGCAAAATCCGTAAGTCGTGGAGATACACTGACGGTAGCTATTTTCCCTAAGGGAGACAAGGATTACTTTAAAATTAAGAATGATAAGGGAGAAATGCTTAAACTCAAAGCAGAAGGTTTCTCCGAGGAAATTGTTCCTGAAGCGAAATTATTTATCAGAGATGAGGAAAATCCGGATAAATTGAAAGAAGTGAGTGATTGGAAGAAGTTACCTGGTAAGTATGAAGTAAAAAAGAGCGAAGAATATTTCATACTTCTGCACGACGACTATGACAATAAAGGTTCCTCTAAAACTTTTAAGCTCCTAGTAGAATAGTTTTTTGAATCGGTTAATGGTGCTTAAAGGAAAATTGGAATTTTCAGGGAAAAAATGGCTCCTCGGGAGGGATTTGAACCCCCAACCTAGTGGTTAACAGCCACCCGCTCTGCCGATTGAGCTACCGAGGAGCAAGGCATATTTAATTTAGCAGAAAACACCGGAAATATCAATTAGGGTGAGCCTTTAAAACTAAAAACGGTAGCTTCCTTGTTTGAATTCTTTGCGGTAGTCCTGACCCCACATCTTCACCACTTTGCACATCTCATAGATCCGGGACCTCAGCCGTATCCCGATCCTGTCAACTAAAGAGTCATCTTTATCTTTAAACATAGAAACTCTTTGGTCTTCTTCTTCTTCCTCATAATCCAAATAATTGGAAGTGAATATGGTGAGCTTTTTTTGATTATACCTCTTGTTGATTATATAAAAAACAGTCTCCTCAACCCAGGCTGTGGTCCTTTTGGCCCCCAATTCATCTAGAACCAGTATTTCTTTCTGGAAAACAGGGGTCAGCACATCAAACTCATTCAATGAAGAATCCCGGTTGTAGCTTCTCTGTATATCCCGGATCAATTCCCGAAAATCACAGAAATAACAGGGTACTCCCTTTTTATCTATGCATTCCTTGATGATAGCGATAGCCAAATGAGTCTTTCCCACACCGCAGGGACCGATAAAGAGCAAACCCACATCCTGCACAGGATAATTTTTGATGAACTGTTTGGAAATTTTCAACGCATGACGATGGGATTCGTTATGAGTCTCGAAATTTTTAAAGCTGCAGTCCTGATATCTTTTAGGAATATGAGCCTGATCCAAAAGGATGTGACTCTTTTGTTTTTTAAAACAGCGGCATCTTTGAGCCACCATCCTTCCCTGGACCTCTTTCAAAACCCATCCTGTACCCCCGCATTCAGGACAGACTTTTTTTTCCATCAGTTGAGATATCCTCTCAATTGTTGGAGTTTATGAGAACGAGCCAATTTTTTCATTCCTTTTTGTTCGATCTGTCGTATCCTTTCTCTGGTTAAATTCAATCTATTCCCGATACCTTGGAGCGTTTTCGGTTCATCATCCTCCAGTCCAAATCTTGATTTTAACACAAATGATTCCTTATCATCCAATTCTTGGAGCATTTCTCTGATCTGCTTCTGAATAGCATTTTTTATAATTTTGTATTCAACCGAAGGAAACATTTTATCTTCTATCCGGTCCCCTATCTCCACGCTCTCATCATCATAATATTTATCACTCAACGAGACATCCCTTTCTGACAAAATCTCCAGGTCTTCCAATTCATCTCTGGACAGCCCCATATATCGAGCCACTTCTTCCCGGGTGGGTTCACGGTCCAAT
Source organism: bacterium (assembly GCA_018335295.1). Taxonomy (GTDB): domain Bacteria; phylum Acidobacteriota; class Aminicenantia; order Aminicenantales; family Aminicenantaceae; genus JAGXKI01. The sequence continues at coordinate 55,069 of JAGXKI010000002.1, forward strand.
TCTTTTTTCAAATGGGAGCGGGCCCTCTTCATCTCTGATATCCTGTCAGAGAGCTTTTGAGGAATCCGGTAGATTCGGGATTGCTGAGTCAAGGCATGAATCACAGCCTGTCTTATCCACCACACCGCATAAGAAATGAACTTAACATTCCTCCGGGGATCATACCTTTGAGCCGCTTCAATCAGTCCTAAATTTCCTTCATGGATGAGCTCCAATAAACTCAATCCCATCCCTGTGTATTTTTTTACATAGGAGACAACAAACCTAAGATTGGATTCCACAAGTTTCTTAAGGGCGTTCTTATCCCCTTTCTGAATGAGCTTGCCCAATTCTTTTTCGTCTTTGAAAGTAAGGGTTGGAAACTGTGAGATCTGCTGGATGTAGTGTTTAAGATTTTTAAATTCGAGGGAATCTTTAAAATCACTTTTCATTCTTCTTCTTCTTCTTCTTCTTCTTCTTCTTCTTCTTCTTCTAATCTCTCAATCTTCATAATTTTGGTCGGGCTGATCCGGATGATGGAGTTTTTCTTCCTTTCAAATTCCTCTTCTTTTCCTTCATAAAACTCCTTCCTCACATATTCCAGAAAGTTGTTTACTTCAAACTCCATTTGCTCCATCTTTTCTCTCATATTGAGTATCACTTCCACACCTGCGAGATTCACCCCTAATTCTCGAGTTAAATTGAGTATGACTTTGAGCTTTTCCAAATCTTTTTCTGTGTAAAGCCGGGTATTTCCTTCACTCCGAATGGGGTTTAAAAGCCCTTCTCTCTCGTAGAGCCTCAGAGTCTGAGGATGAACATTGTATATCTTGGACACACTGGTGATGTGGTAATAAGCCTTGGGCTCTTTTTTTTCTTTCTTTTTCCTTTCTTTCATATCAATGAACCCCTAAATTTTCTCTCGGATTCTGAGAAGAGGCTTTTTTCAATTCTTCCATGAGTTCTCTAATTCTTTCATCATTAAAGGGAGGAGGAACAATGGAAACTTCCACAAACTGATCTCCCTTGACCTTCCGTCCAGGAACAGGAGCTCCTTTCCCTTTGATCCGGAATTTCTGTCCTGATTTGGTTCCGGGGGGAATTTTAATGGTGGTTTTTCCGTAGAACGTGGGAACATTTATTTTTGCCCCCAATGTAGCTTCGGGAACCGTAATGGGAACCTTTAAATAGATATTAGGGCCCTCTCTGCGAAACAGGGAATGAGGGATGAGTTCAATGGTGATAAACAAATCGCCTGGAGGTCCTCCCCCCAGACCGGCATTCCCTTTTCCAGGAATCCGAACTTTAGAACCATTGTTAACCCCCCCAGGAATCCGGACACTGATCAATTCAGTTTTCTGCACAAGCCCATTCCCATAACAGGTAGAACACTCTGGACCTTTGCCCGTTCCTGCTCCTCCGCAAGAGGGACACGGAGTGGAAAATCTCATGGCTCCTTTATGGATTGTGGCGTGACCGCTCCCGCCGCATTTCGGACAAACCTGCTGTCTTCCTTTCTGGTAAAAACCTTTACCCTGGCAATCGGGACAAGACACCAACCGGGTCAATTTTATCTTGGTTTGGACTCCGTGGATAGCATCAGAAAAATTCAGCTTCATAGTGTAGTGGAGATCTTCACCTCGAGCAGGTTTCTGCTGTGTCCGCTTGAAAGGTCCCCCAAAAATGCTTTCGAAGAAATCCTGGAAGGGAGAGGTTCCGAAACTGGAAAAATCAAACCCTTCAAACCCTCGGGAATAGGAGTATTGAGCTCCTCTCCCAGCGCCAGAACCGCCAGCGCCCGGAGGAGGAGCTTCTCCTACGTGCCCATATTGGTCGTACTGCTTCCTCTTCTTGGGATCACTCAGGACCGAATAGGCTTCCTGTATCTCTTTGAACTTAGCTTCTGCTTGTTTATCCCCAGGGTTGAGGTCAGGGTGATACTTCCGGGCTAACTTGCGGTAGGCTTTCTTAATCTCGGAGGCTGAAGCGTCCCTGTTCACTCCTAAGACTTTATAATAATCTTTAGCCATCCGCGACCTCGGTCTTCATCGACAAGCTGGTTTAAATGTTCAATTAGTCAGCTTTTCTTTTTATCTTCATCATCCACAACTTCAGCATCTATGACATCTCCTTCTTCTTCCTTTCCGCTTTGACCTTGACCTTGTCCTTCACTGGAACCTTGTCCTCCACTGGAGCCTTGTCCTCCACTGCCCTGCTGCTGTTGACCGCTGGAGCCTTGTTGCTGCTGTTGTTGCTGAGAAGCCTGCTGGTACATCATCTCTGATAACTTATGGGAAGCTTGAGAGAGGGACTGCATGGCTTGTTTTATCTCATCCACATTTTCATTTTCGATGGCCTTCTTGGTGTTATCGATTTCACTCTGAACCTTATTGGCTTCTTCCTCTGAAATTTTATCTTTATTTTCTCTTAGAAGTTTCTCCATATTGTAGACCATTTGGTCAGCCTGGTTCTTGGTGTCGATAAGTTCTTTTTTCTTTTTATCTTCTTCGGCATGAGCTTCGGCGTCCTTTTTCATCTTATTGACTTCTTCTTCACTGAGACCACTGTGACCGGTTATAGTGATAGCCTGCTGTTTTCCTGTACCCATATCTTTAGCGGAAACATGAAGGATACCGTTGGCATCGATGTCAAAGGTGACCTCAATCTTAGGCACTCCTCTCGGTGCGGGAGGAATGCCGTCCAGATGGAAACGGCCTAAAGATCGGTTGGCATTGGCCATTTCTCTTTCTCCTTGCAGCACATGAATTTCCACACTCGGTTGATTGTCCGAAGCCGTAGAGAATATCTCTTTTTTCTTTGTAGGAATGGTGGTGTTTTTTGGAATCATCTTAGTAAACACTCCACCTAGAGTTTCAATACCTAAGGTCAACGGGGTAACATCCAGAAGAAGAACATCCTTGACATCTCCTGAAAGCACGGCTCCTTGAATAGCTGCACCCACGGCTACCACTTCGTCAGGGTTCACTCCTTTGTGGGCATCCTTGCCAAAAATGTTTTTGACCAACTCCTGAACTTTGGGGATGCGGGTGGACCCTCCCACCAGGATGACCTCATTGATATCGTCCTCTTTATATCCTGCTTCCTCCAGAGCTTTTTTACAAGGCTCTTTGGTTTTCTCCATCAAATCTTCCATAAGCTGTTCGAGTTTAGCTCGGGTGACTTTCATCAGCAAGTGTTTGGGACCTGAAGAATCCGCCGTAATAAAAGGAAGGTTGACTTCGGTCTCTTTGGTGGTGGAAAGTTCAATTTTGGCTTTTTCTGCGGCTTCTTTCAACCTCTGAAGAGCCATTTTATCTTGGGATAAATCAATTCCACTGTCTTTCTTGAACTCAGATACGAGATGGTTCTGGAGTCTTTGATCAATATCATCTCCACCCAAATGGGTGTCTCCACGGGTAGATTTTACTTCCACAACACCTTCTCCTACTTCTAATATGGAAATATCAAACGTCCCTCCACCAAAGTCATAAACAGCGAGGACCTGATCTTTCTTTTTGTCAAGACCGTAGGCCAGAGCCGCGGCGGTGGGCTCATTGATGATCCGATCCACTTGAAGACCCGCAATCTGGCCTGCATCTTTAGTCGCTTTCCTTTGACTGTCATTGAAATAAGCGGGAACCGTGATCACGGCTTTCTCCACTTTCTCTCCCAAATAGTCTTCAGCGGCTTTTTTCAGCTTCCTCAGAACCATGGCAGAGATTTCAGGAGGAGCATACTTCTTGCCCAATGCTTCCAGCCTAACATCTCCCTTCTGGTCTTTAGATACTTTGAACGGGACCTGTTTGATTTCTTCGGCAACCTCATTGTACCTCCGCCCCATAAACCGTTTTATGGAGAATATTGTATTTTCCGGATTGGTTACTCTCTGCCTTTTAGCCACTTGTCCGACTAACTGCTCTCCTTTTTCATTAAAGGCCACCACAGAAGGGGTGGTCCGACCTCCTTCTTCATTCTGAATGATAGTGGTTTTATTGCCTTCATTCACGGAAACAACTGAATTAGTGGTACCTAAATCAATACCTATTATTTTTGCCATTGATTTTCCTCCTTATTTTTAGTCTATACGCAGTATAAAACTTGAGCCTCAGTTTGTCAAGTTATCTGATTTAGTTTTATTTATTTTTTTTCTAGAAAGTCATATTTATTCTACAGATCTTTTTTTTCTACCCCCAGATTTTTTCAGATGGATGGACCTTTTCCCTTTCAGGCTGGGGCTTTCAATCCCACAGGAATTAGAGTTGTTCGTGCTTTTTTTTCTTAGAGAAAAGCCTTTTAATCTCTACCCTGGCTTCTTTTATTCCCCTCCACGAGCCTTTTCCCAGATAAATGAGGCTCGAAAACCCGGTGAAGGTCTCGTTTCCGTTCGATGGGAGTTATTTTTTGGCGTCTGGGTCCACGATGAATTTTTCTTTCATCATAGTCTGGACCTCATCTCTTGCTTTTTTTATGATCGATTCAGCCTGTTTAAACCTTTCTTCTTCTGATAAATTAATCCTGGCTACCCCCTGTTCGATTCCTTTGGTTCCTACAGCCACAGCCTCTCTGGGGAATACCTCCCATTGGTCCATACTGGGAACGATATATTCCTCGTTAAGTCCGTTATCTTCAGCGACTTTTGCCAATTCCTCAGCGGCTCGAATGCACATCTCATCGGTGATTTTTCTGGCTCTAATATCCAGAGCTCCTCTGAAAATTCCAGGGAATCCCAGGGAGTTGTTTACCTGATTTGCAAAATCGGATCGTCCCGTAGCTACAATTCTGGCCCCGGCTTCTTTAGCTTCCCACGGCCATATTTCTGGAATGGGATTGGCTTCAGCAAAAACGATGGCGTCATCCGCCATTTGTTCAACCCATTCCTTTTTGATCACTCCGGGTCCTGGCTTGGAAGCAGATATAACCACATCGGCTCCCTCCATGGCTTCTTTGATATCTCCTCTAATTCTTTGTGGGTTTGTGGTTTTACATAGATTCCATTTTTGTTTGTACTTTTCTTTTAAAGTTTCCCTGTCTTCTCTATCTTCTCTTAAAATTCCTTTGGAATCCACAGCAATGATATTTTTAGATTTAACACCAACCAGTCCGATAAGTCGGGCGATGGCAATATTGGCGGCTCCCGCTCCGATTAAAGCTACCCGGATATCTTCCATCTTTTTGTTAACAATCTTTACGGCATTCAACAATCCAGCCACAGTGACACAGGCTGTTCCTTGCTGATCGTCATGCCAGGCAGGAATTTCCATCTCTTCTCTCAAAGTATCCAGCACTTTAAAACATTTGGGGTGGGCAATATCTTCAAGATTAACTCCCCCAAAAGTAGGCTGAATCCACTTCACAGCCTTGATGAGATCATCAGGGTCCGAGGCGTTCAGACAGATAGGAAAGGCATCCACACCCCCCAAGTATTTGTAAAGAAGGGCTTTGCCTTCCATTACGGGCAAACCCGCTTCAGGTCCAATATTGCCCAGCCCTAAAACTCTGGACCCGTCGGAAACCACAGCCACGAAATTCCATTTATTGGTCATTTCATAAGCTTTTTCCTTGTTCTTTTGGATTTCCTTACAAGGGGATGCGACACCGGGCGTATACCAAATCGCAAAATCATTAAAATCTCTTATGCGGCATTTAGGTATGACTTCGATTTTTCCTCTATAATAGGGATGAAGACGCATGGCATCTTGAGAAGGTTCCTCCGCCTTGGCTAATAAATCTTCCACTGTGACTTCTTTCACATCTTTCATAAATATCCTCCTTAGGTGAATGGCATTCCGGCCATCCTTTTTATTAAATTTTATTATAAAACATATAAATCTGAATAAAATGGCTATTATTATAGCTTCATTCTACATAAAGTCAACAGATTGACATTCATAATTTCAATTGAGTATTTACTCTTCTTATCTGTGTAAAAAACTCCTTTCACTATCAGTTTCTCCTGATCTTTTGGTAGCAATCATAGCCAAATTGGAGTCATTGGCTCTTTCAATAACTTCTTGATCTCTTATGGACCCCAACGGATATATAATGGCTGTGATCCCTTCTTTGGCTGCCAGCTCCACAACGTCTGGAAAAGGCATGAACGCATCCGATGCCATCACACATCCTTGAGCTCCATGACCTCTTTTGGAAAACCGAATGGCATCCTCGGTCGCATCGATTCGACTCCGCTGACCTGAACCAACCCCATGAATCTTTTCTTTACTTCCGATAACAATAGCATTGGAACGGGTAAAACAGACTACATTCCAGTTGAACACGGCTGCTTCCAGTTCATCTGGAGTGGCCTTTCTTTGAGAAACCACATCCACCGAATCCGAAGAGGTGATTTTGGAATCAAATCTTTGCTGGACCAAAAGCCCTCCAGTGACCCGCTTAAACTCCAAGCCATTGTCCTGACTGGGTTCCTGGCAGTAACTCCCCATTTTCACCGCCCGAAGAGACCTCCTGGAGGAAAAAATTTCCAGTGCCTGGGAAGAAATATCCGGAGCGTACACCACTTCCACGTTCCGCCCCTTTTCCACAATCCGTTGAGCCAATTCTTCTTCAATTTTAAAGTTAAACACATCTACACTTCCGAAATTAGAAAGGGGGTCACTTCTCCATGCGTTCTCAAATACATTGACAGGGTTTTCACCTCTCGCCACTCCACTGGGAACCTCATGTTTAACCAGAACACATATTGATTGATCCTTGTAAATTCGAGACAGTTTTCTCACCAACCTCTGCCCTAGATCCATATCCGCAACGTTTATATAGCTGAGGCCTTTGGTTCCTTCTTTAATCACCTCCATGGTGGCCATATTGGGGCCTTTGGCCCCATCTTCAGCGTAAAAACCCGCTGGATAACCGGGATTCTCTCCGTATCTCATGGAAAGTTTTTTTCTAAACTTTTTTTGTCCAAAATCCATGCTTTCCGGAAATTCTTCCTTCACCTGGGTACGGTATTGTTTTCTTGTGACCTTTCCCGGTTTTTTCATCATTCTCCCCTCCTATCACATCGATTGATAATAGAAAAGCTGTACTGGGAAGATTGAACATCCCGACAATACACGCAGACCACGCTCACTCGATAATCTTCCTTTCCACTGGAAGGCCCCAACGCCTCATATATCTCCTGGGCTGCCTTCTCGGGATTGGGCTGACTCACCTTGACCTCCCAGGGCTCTCCTTCAAAAGAAGGGAGTGGATTTTGATTTTTCCCCTTATAAGTGGCCACCATTTTTCCTGTTCCCCGCCTCAACGGAAATTCAAAGTAATTTCTCATAGAATTTCCATCTGAAGCCCTTTTGATGAGACCGAGAGCTCCTCTATGAGAAGATAAAACGACTCCACTGATCCGGGAGGTAAAATGGGGAGGATCCGGTTCATAATCCCACTGACTCAATCCCGAAATTAAAGCCGCAGCTGGATTTTGATACCTTCCTAGGGGCTCTAGGATATCCCGGGTATGAAGCCCATTACTGGCCGCGATCCCTTTACGCATACACAAAGCCGGATAGACCAATAAGCTTTCCTTTCCCTTATTTAAGGATTTTTGACCTGCTGGCTTGACATAGAAATCTCCACCCTCATGATCAATCCTCCGACCCTGGCTGGAGGAAGATCGTCCGGTAACGGCATAAATCACCACCACATTTTGGCCGGATTTATCTTTCCCCAATAGGACAATGCGTCCTAAATATTCCCGAGAAAATAGATTAACAAAGTGATTATTCATGATTAAATTAAATGATGATCATGGATGATATTCATTGATAACATAGGAGGATATCTAAGTCAACTTCTCATCAGTTGACTTCATAAACCTTGTGTTTCACTTCAAATTTAGATAGACTGTCTTTTTGAATCCTACGGAAGGGAAGTGGCCATGAATAATAAAGAAGATCCCCCTGATAAGTCTTACGAAAATCTTCAATTTCTTCATTCTCCAGAAGCCCGAACCATCCGGATCCTCAGCGAATACATTGAGCCTCTCTCCCGGTTGAGAAAGAACAAAGTCAACAATACGGTGCTCTTTTTCGGCTCTTCTCAGGTGAACCCGAATGATAAAAATTCTCCTTTAATCAAATATTATTGGGAAGCTGAGGAACTCGCTTACCAATTGGCCCGATGGGCTATTCAACTGAAACCCAAAGGAAAAAATTTTGTTATCTGTACAGGGGGAGGGCCTGGTTTAATGGAAGCCGCTAACCGGGGAGCTTCGCGAGCTGGAGGAAAATCCATGGGGATGAATATCTCTCTTCCTCATGAACAAAAACCCAACCCTTATATATCTCCGGAATTAAGCTTCGTCTTCCATTATTTTTTCATGAGAAAATTCTGGCTGGCTTATAAAGCCAAAGCCATAATTGCTTTCCCTGGAGGATTCGGCACCCTGGATGAAGTTCTGGAAATACTGACTCTCAGACAGACCCATAAGTTCCAGGAACCTGTGATGATTATTCTTTATGGAAAAGAATTCTGGGAAAAGGTTTTGAATTTCAACTCTTTACTGAAATACGGCTGCATCGATGAACAAGATAAAAATCTTTTCCATTACTGCTCCAATCCTCAAGAAACTTTTTCTCTTCTCAAGAAAAACTTGACTCGATTTCTGTGAGAGCTGCTTTTGGAGCCTGTGATGAGGAAAAAAAACCTTAATATAAAGCCCCTCTTATGCCTAGGAGGGTTGATTTTTATTCTTTCTTCCTGTGCTTCTCTCCCTCCGAGAGGTTCTCCCAAAACTCAAACCGGCCTGGCTTCCTGGTATGGAGCTCCCTTTCATGGAAAAACCACTTCCAGTAAGGAAATATACAACATGTATGACCTCACAGCCGCCCATCGAACTCTTCCCTTTGGAACTATGGTTATGGTAACAAACCTGAAAAATGGAAAGTCAGTTTCTGTTCGAATTAATGACCGCGGTCCGTTTGTCAAAGGACGAGTCATTGACCTTTCTTACGCCGCAGCTCGAATACTGAACATGGTTGGCCCCGGTGTGGTCCCGGTGAAAGTGGAAGTCCTCGGAAACATACAGTCGCATCCATCTACCCCAAAATACTGTGTCCAGGTTGGAGCCTTTATTTATAAAAAAAATGCTCTAAGCTTGCGGAAAAAAATCCGTAAGTATTTCAACGATGTATACATGACGGTGTATAAAACTCCTCAGGAGAAATATTACAGAGTTCGAATCAAAGCCTCAACCAAGAAAAGAGCTCAACATATTGCCCGCGAACTTACTCTCCACGGATACACAGCTCTGGTGTTAGAAGAACGGAATTAAAACCAAAATTTTTGTAAATAGTATTATTTGACGTTCCTAGACTCATGAGCGAAGGATTAAAAAAAATTTACCCCCATCTTGCTCCCACCTACGAACTCATCAACCATCTTTTAACTTTAGGTCTGGACATAAGATGGCGCAAAAAAGCGGTCCAGGAAGCGGCCCGGACAAAAGGTCACCTCTGGCTGGATATGTGTTCAGGAACAGGAGAAATGGCCCAACTCTTATCTCAAAAAGCTCCCAAGGGAGTTTCCATTATAAGTTCAGATTTTTGTCTCCCCATGCTCCAGAGAGCTTTTCATAAAAAATACAGTTCTCTGGTTTACTTCGCTCTTTCTCAAGCCAATCAGCTCCCCTTTCCAGACAATTCTTTAGACCTGATTACCATCTCTTTTGCGACGCGGAATCTCTCTCCCAGCCGAACTCTTTTGAATGCTCATTTCCAGGAAATCTACCGGATTCTTAAACCCGGAGGCCGGCTTGTGAATTTAGAGACAAGTCAACCCTCTTCTTGGTCTATCCGCAGGCTCTTTCATTTCTACATCCGATTGACTGTAATCCCCATTGGCACCTTTCTCTCCGGCTCCAAACCCGGCTATAAATACCTTTCTTCTTCCATTCCCCGGTTTTATTCTCCAGATGAATTCCAGGCTGTTCTCTATCAACAAGGTTTCAAACGGGTGAAATACAAATCCTTCTTTTGGGGAACCACCGCCCTTCACATAGCTGAGAAATGATTGTAGAGAGCTCCCCGATTTTGTATCATATAAACCCTCGATTTCGTTCTGGTTATCGAGAAAGTAAAAACAATATCCTAGGCTCCCTCGGGGGCAAAAGGACAAGAAGGCTGAGGAATCCTCATAAATAGGGAGAAAATCTTTTAAAAACAAAGGAGAGTGCAATGAAAAAAGCTTGGGAAGACATCATCGAAATGCCCGTCAAAGGAAGAACGGAAAAACCCAGGAATTCAGGTGTAACCATGGTAATCGATAAAGGCATGGGATTCAACCGACTTCAAGACCTCATCCAAAGCGCTGGAGATTACATTGATATCATCAAATTGACCTTTGGGACTTCAGCTTTCCATAATGAAGATTTTTTAAAAGAGAAAAACAAACTCATCACCTCTTCCTATATAGATGTGATGCCCGGAGGCACCTTTTTGGAAGTGGCGGTATGGCAAAAAAGCCTGGAGAAATACCTGGATAGAGCCCAAGAATTAGGTTTCTCTGCCATTGAAATATCTGACGGGACCATAGAGATGGGGGCACCGGTCCGGAAGAAAATAATAAAAAAATCTTTGGATAGGGAGTTCAAAGTCATCACCGAAGTAGGAAAAAAAGACCCTCAAGAAGCCCTCCCTTTTGATGTGGTTCATAATCTGGTTAAAGAAGACCGGGAAACTGGGGCTTTTAAGGTCATCGTGGAAGCTAGGGAAGCTGGGAAAGGTGTGGGAATTTATGACAAAGAGGGAAAAGTTAAAGATGATGAGATCGAAAACATCATAGCTGGAATCAAGGATGTCAATGACTTGATTTGGGAAGCTCCCATCAAGAATCAGCAGCAAACCCTCATCATGAGGTGGGGACCTAATGTGAACCTGGGAAACATACCCCCTGATGATATTCTCGCTTTAGAAGCCCTCAGACAAGGAGTTCGAGGGGACACCCTCAAAAAGGCCTATTTAGCTGACAAAGAATGGAACAAGTAGAAAGAGCTCTTATTGACTTTTCTTTTCGAGAAGCAGTATGGTGACCGTGTGCTCACCAGAAGGAACCTTGAATTTTTTTCTGTTTCCTTTAAAAATCTCTTGGGCTTGTCCATCTATAAAAATTTGATATTTTCCCTTAGTTAAAAACCAAACTTTAACCTTCCGGGATTCCAGAGCTTTCATTTCAAATGAAACTTCTTCCTCAGAATAAAGGAAATGGCGGAATACCGCCGCTCCGTTGCATTTAAGGATAAGGTCTCCCTCTTCTTTGAGTTTAATTTTCGATGAAGAGACCATGACCTCATAATGCCGGCCTTGGATGGAAACCCGGGAAAGCTTTCCTTTATCACTGGGACTGATCCTCCCGAACCGGAATCCTTCCCAAGGAGTGAAATCCAAATACTCCTCAACTCCCATAAGAGATAAAAGAGGCCCCCAGCTCTGATATCTCTGTCCCCCTGCTTCACCGGTTTGGGCATTGAAATTTTCGGGACAAATCTGGAAATTTTTCCAAGTCCTGAGGAACAAAGATGTGCTTTTTTTGGCAAACTCGGAGGCCACTCCATCGAAATGGTAAGCCTTGAGCCCTTCATAAACCATATAGTTGGTGGGAGGCCAAATAGCTCCCCGCCAGTATTGCTGATCTACAAATGCTGGATCTCCCCTGGATATAGTAGGAATCACATAATCTCCCCAAAATTCATCAGGATTGAGGAGATGTTTGACCATCCGCATGGCCTGGTCTTCATCCGGGATTCGGGCCAGTAAAGGATAGAAGTTGGAGGCTGCCTTCCGGTAGGATAATCTTCCGTCCCAGTGCTGATCAAAATAAAACCCCTTTCGATCATCCCAAAGATTGTTGTTGATGAGTTCTTTCATCTTTTTGTATTCTTGGAGGTAGGATTCATATTCGTATTTGCGGTTGAGAGCATTGGCGATTTGAGCTAAGCACCAAGAGTCCAGTGCATAAAGGGAATTCAAGTCCACACAATTCATGGTCATGGTATCCGTTTCCTCATTGAACGAGGCCTCATCCCAGTTGGGCAGATCATCTTGTCCGGATTCCCACATAGCTCTCTTTATTCCAGGCACATCCTTCTCCCAAGGAGGCACATTGGAAGAAACCAGTTCTGTATCACTCCCCCACTCCAAGAGTCCATCCCTGTTCCCATCTCTTCTCGGCTGTCCACTTTCATCTTCAGCTTTCCAAAAATCATGCCACTTCTTCAAATAGGGATAAGCATACTTTAACATCTCCATATCTCCGGTCTTCAGGAAAATCTTCAACACCACATAGGAACCTACCGGAGGTTGTGAGCGATCCTGAGTCCCCCCATAAAAACCCCTCCAGTTAGGAATGTTTCCATTTGGATACTGAGTATTCAGCACAGCCTTCAGGATTTCTTTGGCATGGAAAGGGCTTTCTATGGAAACTTCCAGAGCATTGAAAAAAGAATCCCACTCAAATATTGTCCAAAAATCAGTTTTTCCCTCTGAACGGGGGAAAATCCATCTTCGTCCGGCCGGGGTATAGAGCCTGTGCTTTCCTGATTGATAAAGGATCATCCAGAACAGGTTGTTGGTTACAGCCTTGGGAACTCCCTCATAAAGCCCATCGACTCTCACTCGCCTCTTTTTGTACCTTTTTTCTTCCTCTTCCAAGAGGGAGTCAATGGTTTTTTCATTCTTATACCGGTAAATATGATTCCGTAATATCTTTGGATCTTCCCCCACTCCAGCAACAAAATAAAGTTTTCTCTCATCCGTAGAAAAGAATTGAGTCAATTCTTGACCTTGAGAGGGAGAAATCACTTCTCCTTTCCGGCTTGTCCAAAGCAGATAATGATATTTTTTGAGAGTTTGACTCTCTCCCTTAACATGACCATCTGAGAGATGCTGGTATTTTCCTTCAAAATTCCAGGGAAAATAGTGAAACAGGCGGAGTTGGATGTATTGAGGCGCTTGAATTTTCCCAACGACAGTTCCCTCATCCTGACGGGACCACTCCAGAACCAGACGGTCCGATTTTGAAGCTGGTTTCTGAAGGATAGGAGTCTTTTTCCCTTTATCAAAGGGCAAACTCATATCAAATTTCATTCGGGCATACTGTCCATCCGGAGAATGAGGCCCTACCTCTGAAACCAGGTAAAAAAGATCCATCCCATCGGCAAGAGTATCCTCCTTCTTGACCTGAATCCTGAAGGCAAAGCCACTGTCCCTTCGGGGAACAAACACCATCCCTGACCAAGCTTGAGCTTGAAGAGCTCCCATATAGACATTATCCCAGGGATAATCAATCTTCCCCCTTACTCCCTGGACTAGAACCATTCCCATGATGAGAAACAAAAAGATACCCTTGAGACTCCTGAAAGGAAGCTGAATGGTTTTTTCTTTCATTTTCAGTCGGTTTCGTCCATCACAAAATTGGCTGATGGCTTGATTAACTTGCAAGCCGGGTAAGTCCGTATTCTTTAGCCCATCCCAGGGCTTCCGCATATTCACTTCTCTTCAGACGCCGGTCAATTTTTGGATATTCGGATGCTTTGTACTCGGGTCTATACTGGCTCATTAAATTCAAATAAGTATTTGAAGGTAGATTTTTGGAAACAAACCTTAAAAATTCTTTTGTCCCCGAAACTTCATTGGGAAGTACCAAATGTCTAAGTGCCAACCCCTTGACCGCCACTCCTCGGTTATTGATCCGTAAAGGTCCCACCTGACGGTTCATTTCCTGAACAGCTAATTGAGCATAATGAGGATAATTGTAGGCTTCATCGGAGCACCTGGCCGCTTGTCGGGGATCCATGTATTTCAAATCCGGAAGATATATATCCACAACGTTGTCCAATAATTTTAAAATTTCCACCCTTTCGTATCCTCCAGTATTGTAAACCAGGGGTAAACGCAAACCTTGAGGTATAGCCTTCTGCAAAGCATTGAGAATGCTGGGGAGATAATGGGTGGGAGTAACCAAATTGATGTTGTGGGCCCCCATTTTTTGAAGTTTCAGCATGGAATCTGCTAAGCGTTTATCTGAAATCTCCACTCCTTCTCCCTCAATACTTACCGAATAATTTTGACAGTAAATGCATCTCAATCCACAATTAGAAAAAAATATAGTGCCGGACCCTTTCCTTCCCACTAGAGGCTTTTCCTCCCCAAAATGAGGAAAGGCACTGGAAACTTTCACTTTGGAGGTTGCCTGGCAGTTCCCTTTCTCCCCTTTTCGCCTGTTCACACGGCAATCCCGGGGACAGAGACGGCAGTTTTCATAAATTGAGTAGAGTTCTTTCACTCTCTCGGAAAGCTTCCCCTCCTCATAAACCTTCAGGTAAGAAGGATAAGTTTCCTTTTTTTCTTTGTTCATGAACAAAGAAACTTTTTTCCCCGAAACAGGAATCAACACTCCCCCCAATAAGACAGCCTCATAGAGAAATTGACGTCGGGACAATCGATTCAATATCTTTTCCTTTGTCTCTATTTTATATTTTAAAACTCAGAAGAACGGTAAATCGTGTCAATTTCTTTGAATAAATATTCGATTTCTTCATCTGTGGTGTAGAAGTGAGGAGCTATCCTTAGGACATCAGGGTCCTTGTCCTTTCCTGGCCTGAAGTCCACTTTGATTTGCTTTCTTTCCAAACCTTGGTAGACCTTAGAAGCTTCGGGTAAACCCAAAGATACGGCTCCTCCTCTAAATCTTTCCTTTTCCGGTGAAAATAATTGAAACCCTCTATTTTTGGCCGCCTTTATAATCATTTCCGTTTGACGGAGAGATTTTTTTCTTATTTGAGATATTCCAACTTCCCGGATGATTCCGAGTCCCGCCTTAGCTGTATACAGAGAAGGCACGGGAGGAGTCCCGCTCATAAATTTGTAGGATCCATTGGCATAGTCCATGGAAAGCTTGAACGAAAACGGCTCCTCATGAGCCACCCATCCTGTTAGATAAGGTTCCAGTGAAGAAGCCAATTGAGGCCGAACGTATAAAAACGCATTTCCAGGCCCCCCACACAGCCATTTTAAACACCCTCCCACATAAAAATCAATCCCTAAATCTTTCACATTAACCGGAACCGTCCCCGGAGCATGGTATCCATCAATGAGAGTCAAAGCTCCCATTTCCCGAGCCTTCTGGCTTATTCGGGAAATATCCTGTATGTAGGCTGATTTAAAATAAACATGAGAAGTGGCTACCATAAGGGTTTTCTCATCGATACGCTCCCGGATCTTCTCAACCGGAATCCCCGCCTTCCCTTCACTCTTAACCAAATCGACTTCCCAACCTATAAACTCAGAAATCCGGGACACCGCATACAGGATGGAGGGAAAATCATGATCGGTCATCACGATTTTCCTTCTCTCTTTGTCTGGATTCCTAAATTGAGTAGAGAGTGCGACCCAATGGCATTGGGTAGCATGGGGCATCATGGTCACTTCATCGTTCCCGGCGCCTAAAATTTCGGCGACCTGATTCCCCACTTCTCCAGACAAATCCCACCACTCTTTCTCCCAAGCACTCACACCTTCCTGGGTCCACATCAAATAATATTTAGAAAGCTCCACACATGTGTCTTTGGGAACAGCCCCTAAAGAATTGCTGATGAGATAGGTGCATTCCTTCAAAACAGGAAATTCTTCCCGAATCTCAGGCAAATCCTTTTCCAGGTTGAAATTTCCTTTTCCATCCGGTTTTTTATTCATTCTCAACTGGGTAATCCTTTGTGTATATAATGAGAGACAGCTTCATTAAATTCATCCAACTCCTTAAGGGTAGTGTAGACACTGGGAGTTACCCGCATTCCGGTGACCCTCTCATTCTTTCCCGCTGTAGGGGGTATCCCCACATTGATGGTGTATATCTTATGTTTTTTAAAAAGAACATGGCACAGTTGAGCCATATCCATATTCTTCACCGTAAAGGTTCCGATCCCACAAGATTGAGCCGGATCATAAGGGGTTAAAATTTTTACTCCCGGTAATTTTCCGATGCTCTGAGCCCAATAATTCCTCAAATAGCGGAGACGCTCCTCTTTCCTCGCGGCCCCGATCCCGTGATGAAAGGTAAGGGCTTCCCCGATGGCACATTCCAAATATTCCGGATGAGTGCCGATATGTTCAAATTTCCGGATATCCTCACCCAATGGATTGGGAGCGGGAAATAAAGGCCAGATTTTTTTTATCTTATCCTTTCTCACATAAAGAAATCCTGTCCCTATGGGAGCCATCATCCATTTGTGAAGGTTAGCTCCATAGATCCCACAATTTAAATCTTTTTGTTTAAACTCAAAATGTCCAAAGGCATGAGCTCCATCGATAACCACCTCAATTCCCTTTTCTCGAGCCAAACGGCAGAGTTCTTTGATAGGGAATATTTGCCCTGTGAGATTGGTGATGTGACAAACAAGAATGAGTTTGGTCCGCGAAGTTATGTTCTTTTTAAAGAAATCGAGCAGGACCTTTCTGTTTTGGGGAGGATAAGGGAAATCAAATTTTTTTACTCGAATCCCTTCTCTTTTCTGACGCTGATAAAGAGCATTCTTCATGGAGGGATAATCATGGGAAGTCGTGAGGACTTCGTCTCCTTTGTGAAGTTCAAGTCCCAACAGAGCTATCTGCATGGCCTCAGTCACATTCCGGGTTAAAGCGATTTCTTCTGGAGAACACCCAAAAGTGCTGGCCAATCTTTTCCGGATGTATTCCTTTCGAGGTCGAAGAATCCTCCACATGTTGTAAGGGGGAGCACCGTTGGAAAAGTTCAAATATCTGTGTACCGCTTTCATCACCACTCGAGGAGCCGGATGAACCCCGCCATTATTCAAGTTGATGAAGCTTCGGTCAATATCGAAAGCCTTCTGGACCTGAAACCAAAAACTCTCATCTCTGGCGGCTTGATAAGGAGTCAATTTTTTTATTTCTTTTAACTTCTCTTCAAACGCGGAGTGAGCTTTTTTGGCCGTAACTCCCATAAGTCCTAAACTTCCCAGTCCCAAACTTAGATTCCTTAAAAAATCTCTCCGGCTTGAGGACATATACTATCTCCTTTCATCCCTTCATCATTATTTAACATAACCATATATTTTTTAATAAAAAGTGTCAAACAATTCTCCAGGAAGGTTTGGCCAATTTTACTGAAAACAGTGAAAACGGAATCCCGATTGACCGATATTTTGTCTCAAAGTTTTCTTTCTTCTATAATAGAATACGTTTCCGGAACACAAGGTGCCAAAATTGAATAAGAAATCCAGGGTTCCATCCAAAGTTTCCATGGTGAAATTGGAGGATTATCATGGTCCCCACATTTCCAAGGCTCTCCAAAAGTGCTTTGACCTGTTGGGAGGAATCCAGAATATTATTTCTCCTCGAAGCAAAGTCTTCGTGAAAATCAACCATCTCAGTCCTCCCTCACCCCCTTCGAAAGCCATAATCACCCATCCCTATCTGACCAGAGAAGTTCTGCGGTTCTTGAAGAACCTGGAATGTCAGATCACAGTCGGAGACGATATTCAATCTTTCCAAAAAAACGGCACCACTGTATCGGGTTACCGGCAGATGTGTGAGAAAATGGGAGTGGATCTGGTCAACTTAAAAGAAGTAGGATTTCAGGAAATTTCCTGTTCAGGGGCAAAGCTCAAGAGACTCCATCTATCCCCTCGGGTCCTCGAAGCCGACTGCCTCATAAATCTCCCCAAGCTAAAAACTCACTCTTTTACTGTGTTTACTGGAGCGGTGAAAAATATGTACGGTATGATTCCATACGGACGGCGTCTTCACTACCACCGTCAATTCTCTCTTCCCGATGATTTTTCCCAGATGCTTGTGGATATTTACGCCTCCATCCCCCCAAATTTAACCATCATGGATGCGGTAGTGGCTATGGAAGGGGAAGGACCTTCCGCCGGACAGCCTCGAAAAACAAAGACCCTCTTAGCCAGTGAGGATGGAGTGGCTGTGGATGCCGTATCTTCCAAAATGGTGAGATTCCATCCCATGGATATACCCACTACCTATCACGCCCATCAAAGATTTCTGGGCAATGGAGATATGAATTGGATTCAGGTCTTAGGAGAGGATCTCAACCATCGGATCGTGAAAGATTTTAAACACTCTGAAGCTGCCACTGGAATGTTCCGCCGAAGGACCCCCCAACTCCTTTATGCCTTAATCCAAGGTCAGCTCACCCTTATTCCTGAAATCATTCCACAAAGCTGCACTGGGTGCCAAGAATGCATCCGGATATGCCCTACTGGTGCCGCCCGATGGTTTAAAGGTAAAGCCTGGATCCATCCAGGTCCCTGTATTCACTGCATGTGCTGTCACGAAGTCTGTCGATTTCAAGCGATTAAATTAAAAATGCGTCCGGTGGGCAAAATTGTCCGAAAAGGGATCTCCTTAACCCATCGAATCCGAAGTTTATGGAAATAGGAGGGAGAATTATTTCTGGTGAGGAGAAATCAGATTCAAAAAAGCCACAAACAGAGCCGCCCCGATCACGGCCCAGAGGATGGGAAAAGGTTGAGAACCGAATCCAATCCACGGGAATAGAGGCAGATTCAATTGTCTGGCTATAAAAGTTCCGATCAGAGCACCAATGAAACCCAAAACAATGGAACTCAAACACCCTAATTTTTTCCTTCCTGCCAGACTCCCGCCTATCGATCCTGTAATAAAGGCAATCAACACAAGGAATAAAAATGACAGAATACTCATTTTTTCTTAAAAAAAATATTTGAGTCCGATCCGCAGCAGAAAAGAATTCAAGCTTACAGAAAAGTGTTCCTTCCTTGTCCCAAAATTCATATCAGTGATGGTGGTGGTTCCCTTTCCTTGTTTGTGTAAATATTCAAATTCTCCATACAAGGCCAACCGCTGGTTTATTTTCAGAAGAGCCCCACCCCCTGTCTGCCATCCCAATCCATCATCCACCTCTTGTCTAATAGTTATCTCAGGAATTCCTATTATATCCTCCTTTTTAAAACTCGTAAAAACCAACCCACCTCCAGCAAAAACATAGGGAACGAACCTGGCCTGAGGCCACAGATGGTAATGGATTGAGAAATAGAAAGGAGTTATAGTCAGAGACCCATCCAAAAGCTGATTTTCTCTTTGATGAACTTCATTTTTCCAGTATCCCACATCAAAGGCGAAAGCTATCCGTTTGGTGAAAGGGACCGAAAAGCCAAACCCGGATTCCAAACCCGCATCTATGTTTTTTTCCCACAAATAGGAATAACCGATGTGGCCCCGAACATTCATTTTCACATTTTGTGCTAAGAGAGGATAAACCACGAATCCCGCCATTAAGAGGAAAATAGTCATTCTGCGAATCATTTTTTTTATCTTCCCTAAATCCGGGTTAAAAGTCAATGAACTTGGTTTAAAACAAGGGATGAATTTCTTCTCCAGTTGTGATAAGTATAGACTGTTCCATGAAACAAATGATTCCAGACCTTCAAAAGTATTTCCAATCTCAAAAACAGAATATAGTTGATTTTCTCCAAGCTGTAGTGAACCTTGAATCTCCCTCCCTCAACAAGAAAGCTGTGGATACCTGTTCCGATTTTGTGGTTAAAGAAATGAAAAAGGAAGGAGCCTCAGTCACCTGTTTTCCTCAAAAAAAAATAGGAGACATCCATCTCATAGAATATCCTTCATATCACAAAAAGGAAGAATCCATGCTCATCCTCGCTCATATAGATACTGTTTTTCCGGTAGGCCGAATCAAAGAAATGCCCTTTCGATGGGAAGGAGAAAAAATCTACGGTCCTGGAGTGCTGGACATGAAGGCCGGACTGGCTATGGCTCTATTTTCTTTGAAAGCCATCAACGCATTCAATCTCCAGACTAGGAAAAATATTTTTCTTCTTATCAATTCGGCTGAAGAAATATCCAGTGAACACTCCTACAAACTTATCCAGGAATGGTCCAAGAAGGCCTCCTTTGTTATCTGTCTTGAACCTGCCCTGCCGGGAGGGAATGTAAAAATACAGAGAAAGGGACGTTTGGTGGTGAATCTGGCTGCTTCAGGGAAAGCGGCTCATGCTGGAACTCCGGAGAAGGGAATCAACGCCATAGAAGAACTCATTTTTCACTTGGAGAAAATAAAAAATATTCGAGGTCAAGGGGTCACTCTCAACATCGGAACCATCCAAGGAGGAGAAAGAATCAACATCGTCGCAGACAGAGCCCAGGCCAATCTGGATATCCGCTTTTGGAAAAAGGTCCAGAAACCCAAAATCCTCCAGTCTTTTTATCAGCTCCATCCTCTTCCCAAAGGAGCTTCTATCCACTGGAAGGTCACAAGTTTCACTCCTCCTATGGAAAGAACAAAGGAATCCGAAAGGCTTTTCTTCCGCATTCAAAATCTGGCCCAATCCTTAGGATTATCCCTGGAAGCAGGAAAAACAGGGGGAGGATCGGATGCCTCTATTGCATCCAGTTTGGGTATTCCCACCTTAGATGGTCTAGGGCCGGATGGAGAAGGAATTCATTCTGCCGATGAACATCTTCTTCTCCCCTCTCTTTTGGAGCGCAGTTCCCTTTTAACTAAAATTTTATGTGAGATTTAATCCATGTTGACTGGAAAAATAAATTCTGTTAGCTTAAATTTTGTATTAGAATAAATGTTTAGAGAGGGGCTCAATGGTTCATCAACCTCTATTATTTTCTTTTTCCCAACCCATTCATTTAAAGGAGGATTTATATGATTAAAAAATATTATTTACTTTCACCTGGCCCCACTCCGGTGCCTGAAGAAGCTCTTTCAGCAGCGGCTGAACCCATTATTCACCACCGGACTCCCCAATTCTCGGATATTTTCATGGAGGTCACGGAAGGTTTGAAATACACCTTCCAAACCCAGGAGGATGTATTCACTCTGGCTTCCTCTGGGACAGGAGCCATGCAAACAGCGGTCATCAATACCTTAAGTCCCGGAGACAAAGTTATTTCTCTGAATGGAGGAAAATTCGGAGAGCGTTGGGGCGAAATATGTCGGGCTTTCGGTGTGGAAGTCAAGGAAATCAAACTGGAATGGGGCAAAGAGTACACTAAAGAACAACTCTCGGAAGAACTCAACTCCAATCCGGACACCAAAGCTGTTTTCAGCACCCTATCAGAAACCTCTTCGGGTACGGTTTTTGATATTCAAGGTTACGGAGAGGTCGTCTCTAAAACCGACGCTCTTCTGGTCGTAGATGGAATTTCAGGCTTAGGGGCCACTCCCTGCCCCATGGATGACTGGAATGTGGATGTCATGGTTGCAGGCTCACAAAAATCGTTTATGATCCCTCCGGGTCTTGCTTACATTGCCCTGAGTCAGAAAGCATGGAAGTTTGTAGAAAATTCCACCTTACCCAAATACTATTACGACCTCAAGAGATACAAAGAAAGCCTCGGAAAACGCACTACTCCATGGACTCCTGCCGTCTCTCTGGTAATCCAACAGAAAAAATCTTTAGATATCATCCGCAATATGGGATTAAAAAGACTTTTTGACCACCACCGCATTCTGGGAGAAACCACTCGAGCTGCGGTTAAGGCCATTGGTTTGGAGCTTCTATCTGAAAGACCCGGAAATATCCTCACTGCGGTCAAAGTCCCTGAAGGAGTGGATGGAAACAAATTAAAGAAAATTATGCAGGAAAAGTACAATGCCTACATTGCTGGAGGCCAATCTTCTTACAAAGGAAAAATATTCCGGATCGCTCATTTAGGATATATGGGAGCATTCGATATCATTACCGCCCTCTCTGCTCTGGAAATGACTCTTTCGGAACTGGGCTATGAATTTGATAGAGGAAAGGCTATCAAAGCGGCCCAAGATATATTAAAGGAGAATTGGCAATGAAAAAAGTTTTAGTGGCTGACCCTCTTCATCCCGATGCCTTTGAGGAGCTCAAATCCCTCCCCGGTTTGGAGGTCACTCTGAAAACAGGGATGGACGAACAAGAATTGATCAAAACCATTCCCGATTACAATGCTGTGGTGGTCCGGAGTGCTACCAAAGTCACCCGGAATGTGATCAATGCCGCTTCCAATTTGGAACTCATTATCAGAGCCGGCATCGGTCTGGATAATATCGACCTTCAAGCCGCCAAAGACAAAGGGATTGAGGTAAGGAACACTCCCCAAGCCACCTCCATTTCAGTTGCTGAACATACCTTTGGTTTGATGCTCGCTGCGGTTCGCAATCACGGAAAAGCCAATCTGTCAATGAAAGCTCATAAATGGGAGAAAAAACTTTTTAAAGGGACAGAACTTTACAACAAAACGCTGGGAATCATAGGATGCGGACGGATCGGACTGGAAGTGGCTAAGCGCGCTCTTGTTTTTGGAATGAATCCTCTCATCTATGATGTTATCCAAGTCAAATGTGACCTGGATGTTCAGCAGGTCTCGTGGGAAAACCTTCTTTCACAATCGGATCTCATTACTCTTCATCTCCCTCTAACAGATGAGACCCGTCATATGATTTCCCATGAGGCCTTCCAGAAAATGAAAGATGGAGTGGTTTTCATCAATGCTTCCAGAGGAGGTGTGGTCGATGAAAAAGCTCTTCTGGATGCTCTTGAATCCGGCAAAGTCCGAGCCGCAGCCGTAGATGTCTATGAAAAAGAACCCCCCGATGATTATTCCCTCATCGACCACCCCAATGTCCTCGCCACACCGCACATCGGAGCCGCTGCCAAAGAAGGACAGAAAAGAGCCGGTTTTGATGTGGTTAAAATTCTGAAAGAAACCATGAGCTCCTAGTTCTTTAGGTTCATTGAACGGGTTTCACGATTACCTCCCCAAAATGAGTGAACTGCTGTGGAAAGAGAAATAATTCTACATAATAAAGGATGAGCCAATGATCTATCTGGATAATAATGCAACCACACCGGTGGATCCAGCCGTGAGTGAAAAAATGTGCCAGTTCCTCAAAGAAAATTTTGGAAACCCATCTTCTCTCTACCCCCTTGGAAAACAAGTGAACAAATTCCTTACAGAAGCACGAGAGAGTGTGTCCAAAGCTCTGGGGGCAGAACGCAGTGAAATATTTTTCACGGGTTCGGGTACTGAATCCGACAATTTTGCCATTCGAGGAATCTTGGATGCCCATCCGGGTCAAAATGAATTTATCACCTCTTCTATTGAACATCCTGCCATCCTGTACACTGCTGCTTACCTGGAAAAAAGGGGGATTAAAGTCACTTATGTTCCTGTAGATGAATACGGAACCATAGATCTAGATTTCCTGAAACAGGCCATCACTCCCAAGACAGCCCTTATTTCTATAATGCTCGCCAACAACGAAATCGGCACCATCCAACCTATAAAAAAAATAGCCAAAATAGCCAAGGAAAGGAATATCCCTGTTCACACCGATGCAGTTCAAGCCTTAGGGAAAATGGATTTGGATGTGAACGATTTAGGCGTCGACCTTCTCTCTCTCTCTGCTCACAAAATCTATGGTCCCAAAGGAATCGGAGCCCTGTACATTCGAAAAGGAACTCAAATCGTTCCTTTCATTCACGGAGGCCATCAAGAAAGCGAGATGAGAGCTGGAACGGAGAACACAGCAGGGATTGTAGGATTTGGTGAAGCGGTCCGGCTGCTGAGAGAAAAGGGAAACAAGGAAAAAAAGCGGATTGAGAAACTCGCAGAGGAGTTGAAAAAGGGTGTGGAAGAAAGGGTGGATAAAATCCGTTTCAACGGCCATCCTAAAACCCGATTAAAGGGCACTCTGAATTTTTCCTTTTACGGTTTGGAAGCAGAAGCCATTCTTCTTGCTTTGGCCACCAAAGAAATATATGTGTCTACAGGCTCGGCCTGCAGTGAAGGGGAAGAGGAGAGCTCTCCTGTCCTCAAAGCGATTGGATTGGAACCTGATGTGGCCCGCTCCAGCATCCGAATGTCTTTAGGACGGTTCAACACTGAGGAAGATATCCAAACTGTGTTAAAAGAACTTCCAGAGATAATCAACAATCTCAGGGAAATCTCAGAGGAAGAAGAATAAAACTCATTGAAAATGGGGTTAGACTTTTCGTTATTATTTATAGTTTTAACACTCTTGGTTCCAACCTTTCCTACTTTGAGGCCAAGTAAATTTTTCTAACCTTCCAAAAAAACCTTTGATACTCTTCGGTCTTAAAATCAGGATACGTCCATGACAAGGTCTCTACGTGGTTTTTCTTGAACATCAATTCCAAATGGGCATAAATCCCGTGCTGAAGAGGAATTCGATGGGAATAATCCTTAGCTGTGGCCATAATCAAAGCTGACGAAGTTAAATAACCGGGGTCTAGGTTCACTACCCTTCTTTTTGCACGGAATTCGCTCTTTATCTTTTCTTCCAATCCATTAGTTTGGATTTTGATTTCACTTATTTTTTCCGGAGAAATCAATTGAGTAAAACTGAGGAAGGTTCTTTTTAATCGGGGCCCCATCTGTTTTTTATAATAATCTGTAAAATCAAAAGGAAACCGTTCACTGGAAGCATCCACCGAACCGAAGAGATGGATCAGGTGCTCCTGGGATTTTTCAAAAACTCCCTCTTGGTTAGCAATGATTCCACAGATGAGTTTGACTTGAGAAAAAGGTTTGATTTCAGCCATAGTTTGTTTTTTTAGTGTAAAGAGAGTGGGACCTTTTTTCAAGAAGGAACTCCAGGTTTACTTTTCTTTGGAACCTTCAAGATTTATGATAATATACTCAAGGAAATGAAAGAAGGGTGCACCCTATGAATCTTTTCGAAATGACCCAAAGGCCTAATCCGGAGCTGTTTCATCAAGGGCATGATCCCCATGACCCTCGAATGGGTCAGAAGGTTTATCGAGAACCCCCAGACCTCAAAACTTCTCCCGTGGTGATCCTGGGTTCTCCTCAGGATGAAGGGATCAGGAGAAACCATGGGAGACCCGGAGCCCGGAAGGGCCCTCAAGAAATCCGGCGGGCTTTTTACAAATTATCTCCGACCCCCTTGTTAGACTCTCTCCGCATTTTCGACCTCGGAGACGTTCCGGTCGGAGATACCCTAGAAGAAACTCACCGTATTCAGGAAGCTATCGTTCACCAAATCCTCAAACAGGGTAAACTGGTTGTCATCTTGGGGGGAGGAAATGACATTTCCTATCCGGACTGTGCGGCTTTAGCTAAAATCAAAACAGATATTCTTGTATTCAACATCGATAAGCACTTTGATGTCCGTGACCTCACTCCTCGGAACAGCGGCACTCCCTATCGTCTTCTGCTGGACCAAGAGCTCATTGACCCCCAAAAATTTTATGAAATGGGCTCAGAACCTTTTTCTAATTCTCCAATCTACAAACAATATCTTCAAGATAAAAAAGCCCATGTGATCTCCCTTCAAAAAATGCGTGACCAAGGCATTTCTTCTCTTTTCCAGGATATCTTGGGGAAACATTCCTCCTCCATAGAAGCCATATTCTGGGGGTTTGACCTGGATTCAGTGAGAAGTTCGGATGCCCCCGGAGTCAGCGCCAGTTATCCCACTGGATTGACTGCTTCTGAAATATGCCAGATTGCCCAAATTGCGGGAAAAGAAACCTCCCAAGGGATCATCGAATTCACTGAAATCAATCCAGAAACGGATGTGGATCATCGGACCAGCAAATTAACCGCAATCCTGCTTCACACCTTTCTTTCTTCTTATTCTAAAAATAGGTTCGGTAAGTGAATGACTCCCCACTCCAGTAAACTGCAGGCCCCACACTTTAATGGTGCTTGGAGAAAAATTTTTTTAACTGAGGCAGAGACTCCTGAGCTTTCTGTTTCCCTTGATTGATAACCTCGGAAGGATGGGAAAAATCGAGGATGGCGGTCTCCAGGTCAATCCTGAGAACAAAATCTGCTTTTTTAACCCTCTCTTCATTTGATTTTACCAGAATCGCTTCCGCCGTTCTTTGAAGAAGCTGGAAAGCATTCCTGATCTTCTCGGGTTCCATCTTTTTAAAAGACCGGTGAATATCCACAACCAAGGTCAAATCCGCTCCCATTTTTCTGGCAAGCTCCACAGGGGCATTGTCGACAAGACCTCCGTCTACGAGAAGCATATCATCGGCTCTTATGGGCTCGAAAACTAAGGGTAAAGACATGGAAGAGCGGAGTGCTTTGTACAGTTTCCCTTGAGTAAAAACAATCTCCTGACCTGAAATCAAATCCAGAGCGTTACAGGCGAAAGGAAAAGGTAAATTTTCTATACACACCTCTCCCACCACATTTTTTAAATACTCTTCAATCTTATCCTTTTGACTGAATCCTATTTTGTTCAAAAGTTTGGTCTTGTAATTCTCCACCATGAAATAATCAAAAAAGTTGTGGGCCCTTCGGGCAAAGAAAGGAATGTTAGGTCTCTCGAAATACTCCTCAAGCCAAGGATCATGAGCCATCTTTCTCATCTCCAATGGGGAAACACCACAAGCATAAAATCCTCCCACAATCGCTCCCATCGAAGTTCCGGCCACCAAGTCAGGCTTCAAGTTATACCTTTCTAAAACTTCAAGAACCCCTACATGAGCCAATCCTCTGGAACCTCCTCCCATAAGCACAAGCCCTTTTCTTGATTTCTTCTCATTAAATAGCTTTTTCATTCTTTTTCTCTCAATCCTTTCTTTAGGAAAACTCTTCCTCGAATGGAACCCAGTCTTAATATAAAGGGAACAGGTATAAATTTCCAGGAGACTCTCCCAAATCAGTTGAGGGGTACCAAGGAGATATGTCCCTTTGGTGGCAGGACAAGAGGAATTCCTGTCCGTTAAGGGGAGTCAGCGAGCAAAGCGAACGTTGGAAGTTGACTTTACCTTCCATATTATTTATCTTTTTCCCATGATATTCATCCTGACGGGTCCGGTTCATTCAGGAAAAACAACTTTTCTTTGCCATCAAACCCACATATGGAAAAAAAAGAAACTCCAGGTGGATGGATTTCTCAGTGTGAGAAGAGGGAAAGGCCAAACCCATCTGGGTTATGACCTTTACGACTTGAAAAAAGAAAAGTCCCTCCCTTTCATCCGCAAAAACGGAGAACCTGAATGGCCCCGGGTGGGACCTTATTATTTTATACCTCAAAGCCTGAAAGAAGCTCAAAACATTATTTTCAGAGGAGAAGAATCCTTTCTGGTGGTAATCGATGAATTGGGTCCTCTGGAACTTAAAGGTCAAGGATTATGGCCTTCTTTGGAACAGGCTCTTTTTCAGAGAAGAAACCGATTCCTTCTGGTAGTGAGAGAATCCATACTGGATGGTATCATCCATAAATTGGATAATATAAATACGGAGGTATCGGAGGTGTTTGTCCCCTCCCCTTCCACACAGATTACTGAAAAAGTATGGAGACTCTAACCTGGAAAAATGAGGATGCCTTCTGAATACGGCTTTTACGGAACTCTTCTTGAAATCAACCTCACAGAGGGAAAAATTAACCAAAAAAAACTGACTCCGGATTTGATTGAGAATTACTTAGGGGGAAGAGGGCTGGCCACCCGTATTCTATACGAAAACATTGATCCTTCCTGTGATCCTCTGGGAGAACACAATGTTTTGGTTATCGCCACCTCTCCTCTGTTGAAAACCAAAGCTCCTACAGCCTGCCGGGGACATATGGTTTTCAAATCTCCCCTCACCGGAATGCTGGGAAGCTCTAATTGTGGAGGAACCTGGGCCAGCCGTCTCAAATCCACGGGTTATGATGCTTTAATGATCAAAGGCAAAGCCTCTCAACCAGTTCAGGTGGACATCCAGAGGGAAAAAACAGAGATTCGTCCCGCCGCAGAGGTATGGGGAAAAGATGTTCATCAAACCACGGACATTCTCAGTTCTCAAAAAAACTCCTCCCCTTCTCCCGGCATACTGACTATCGGTCCCGCTGGAGAAAATCTGTGTTTATACTCAGCGGTCATGAATGATAAAAACAGGGCCTACGGACGCTCTGGCCCTGGAGCTGTCTTTGGGAGTAAGAACCTCAAAGCCATCACAGTTACCGGAAAGATGTCTCCTCCCTTAAAAGATAAGGAACGCTTCCAATCTGGTCTGGATCAAGCCCTTTACATGATGAAAGCCGCTCCCATCACCAAAAGACTTCTTCGAGAGCTGGGAACTTCGGGATTGCTTAAACTTATCCATCTCATGGATATGCTCCCCCATCAGAACTTCCAAGACAATCTTCATAATATGAAGGAGTTGGATAAAATATCGGGAGAAACTCTACGCGAGAGTATTCTGGAAAGGGTGGGAGCCTGTTATGGGTGTCCTGTGGCCTGTCAGACACACACTCGGGTAGGGGAAAAAAAGGGAGAAGGACCGGAATACGAGACTTTGGTGATGATAGGCCCTAACTGCGGAATCTATAACCTGAAAGCTGTGGCCTTGGCTAACTACCGGTGCAACGAATTAGGCTTGGATACCATTAGTTTGGGAGGCACTTTAGCTTGTGCTATGGAACTTTATGAAAAGGGAATTCTGGATAAAAAAACAACGGGAGGAATTCCTTTGAACTTTGGAAATGAGTCCCTTCTTCCCCGTTTGGTTGACCTGATAGCTTACCGGAAAGCCTTTGGTGAAAAGTTGGCTGAAGGCTCCTTCCGTCTAGCCTCTGACTTTCACCATCCCGAACTCTCCATGACCATAAAGAAAATGGAAATCCCTGCTTACGACCCCCGCTCTTCCTTCACTCAAGCCCTTGGCTATATGACTTCTCCTACGGGAGCCTGTCATTTGAGAGGAGGATACGCTGTGTCTTTAGCTTTTTTTGGAGGAACCAAAGAAATTCCTCGATTCAGCATTCAACAATCCCCATTGGCCATCCGAAATATGCAGAATTTGGGCATCATCCAGGATAGCCTAGGAATCTGTCGTTTCACAGGGTTCGCTTTTTCCACTGAACCGTGGGCTCGGATGATGAGCGGAGCCACAGGTATGGATTTTTCAACTTCCCAACTCCAGAAAATTTCTCATCGAATTGCCTCAATGGAAAGAGCTTTCAACCTTCAGGCTGGTCTCAAAGAGGAAGATGACTGTCTGCCGGACCGCTTTTCTCATGAATCCATTGGAGTGGAAGGAAAGGATAAGCTCATTTCCCCTGAATTGATCCAAAGAATGCGCCGAGACTATTACCAATCCCGGGGATGGAGCCCAAAGGGTAAACTTTCTACTCTTATTCGGGCTGATCTCCAGCTAAACAAGAGATATACATGAATGAAAGAAAATGGAGGATTCCCTCCCAAATTATCCGTCTGTTTCAGGCGGTAGGACGAGCCTCTTTGCTTTATGACATCCAGGACAGCCACAGTGGGAATATGGCTCTCAAACACAGAGATAAAAAGGGAAGGGAACAACTCATCATCACCGCCTCAGGGTCCCAAAAGGGAGATCTGGAACCCCAACATCTCTGTGCTCTCTCTCCAAACAAAACCGATTTTGGGTATTATAAAGCCTCATCTGAAACAGATATCCATTCTCGAATTCTTAACCTAAAAGGAATCAATGCCTCCCTCCATGCTCACACTAAGGATTTGGTTATTGCCACGTTAGACCCGGAGAGAAAACCCAATCATCCCGCTCCATTCATTCCCGCGGATCCTTTGGGGTATCAGGCTCTCGGAATCATCCCTGTAGACTGGTTCCGGGTCCCCAGTGGATCTCCTGAAATGATCCAAAAAATCCCCCAACGCCTGAAAGATCATTCCGCCACCGTGATCCAGGGCCATGGAGTGATGACCAGGGCCCGAACTCTTCAGGAAGCTTTTTTTCTGGCTTGTGTGGCTAACAATTCGGGGTACATCTTCCGTCTTCTGGAAAAACACGGAGTGGAAATAGAGCCTTTGCGGAAAAAGATTGTTTCGGATTCTTATTCCTGTTTCTCTTTTCCCGCTCCTTATACTCTTCAGGATGATCACTCGTGCGATTTTTCTCACGAGGAAGAATTGGTTAAGGAATTCCAAAAGACCGGAGCTCGAATTTTTGAATCCCGTCTCTCTCCCTTCCATACAGGGTCATTTTCACTCCGGGGAGTCAAAACGATGTTTTATGCTCCCAAAGCTTCCATGCCCCGAGAATTGGGAGGCCCTCTCCTGGAGAAATCTTTAGAGAAAAAAAATTCAGATGGGTATGAAGAAAAGATTCATAAAGAAATTTACAGTCAAAGCAATTTCCAAACCGCCATGCACTGTTATATCCCCGAAGCCGAAGTCCTAACCCATATAAGTCCCCCCGGTACAAATTCACCTCCGGACCGCCTTGTGCCCGTCGATGCGGAAGGAAGCTTCTTTTACCTGGTGATTCCCATTCTCTCTTCTCCCCCTGAAATGGACTCATTTCTTCAACTTCTCCATGATTACAAAGTCGTGATCGTACGCGGAGGGGGAGTCTGGGCTGTGGGTGAACAATCTCTCTCCGAAGTCCTTCATCATCCTTCCTCAGTCCGGGAAATCTGTCTTTACCGTTTGGGAGCCCGGGAACGAGGACTGGATTTAGGCAAAATGGAACCCGCCAAAGCGAAAAAATGGTGAGGAAAAGAGTGCGGGATTCGTCACACGCTCGATTTCCCAGCGAGAAATCTCGCTCCCATTCGGGCTTCGCTCCCCTCTCTTTCCGAGAGGAACCATGCCCACTCAGCCCTCATAGGGGATTCCTCATCCCACACTCTTTTCCTCATTAGACAGATAAATTCTATCTTGGATAATGAAGGTTTACTGTGAAGTTAAAGGTTTGATTTTGAGCCGCTTATCTATTATAATCGATGAACTATGAAATGGGTTTATATTGAAGATATTGCTGAGTATTTAGATCAAGAAGTTGAACTCAGAGGGTGGGTCTACAACACCCGGTCCAGCGGAAAAATCCGGTTTATCCTCTTAAGGGACGGGACGGGAATCATCCAGTCCACTCTTTTCAGCCCTGAAAAAGACAGCCCTCTCTTCCAAAAATTTGACCAACTCACTCAAGAATCCTCCATCATTGTCCAAGGCCAGGTTCAAAAAGAAAGCCGGGCCCCGGGAGGATACGAAATATCCATCCAAGATATTCAAATCATTCAGATCGCCCAGGATTATCCGATAACCCCCAAACAGCACGGCACCCCCTTCCTCATGGAAAACCGTCACTTATGGCTGCGGTCTCAAAAACAGCACGCCATCCTCCAAATCCGCACAGAGCTGATCAAAGCCATCCGGGACTTCTTTGATGGACGGGGTTTTCGAAATCTGGACACCCCCATTTTAACCCCCAGTGCGTGTGAAGGAACCACCACTCTGTTTGAAACCGAATATTTTGACCAAAAAGCCTATCTCAGTCAAAGCGGACAGCTCTACAACGAAGCCACGGCCATGGCTTTTGGCAAAGTTTACTGTTTTGGCCCCACTTTTAGGGCTGAAAAATCCAAAACCCGAAAACACTTGATGGAGTTCTGGATGGTGGAACCCGAAGTCGCTTTTGCCACCTTAAAGGACATCATTAAATTGGGAGAAGAACTGGTGGTTTTCATCATCGGTCGGATACTTGAGAAAAATAAAAAAGAGCTGGACATTTTGGAAAGAGACACCCAACCGTTAGAAAAAGTCCAAAAACCTTTTCCTCGGATTACTTATGAACAGGCTCTCCATAACCTCAAAGAACATGGATCTCAAATCCAATGGGGAGATGACTTTGGAGCTCCTGAAGAAACGCTTTTATCCAAAATATATGATTCACCGGTGTGCATCACTCATTTTCCGGCCCAAACCAAGGCCTTTTACATGCAGCCTGATGAGGAAAATCCGGAGGTGGTCCTGGGCCTTGACGTTCTCGCTTCGGAAGGGTTCGGTGAAATCATCGGGGGAGGACAGCGCATCCATGACCTCAAACTTCTGGAAAAAAAAGTCTCTGAATACAACCTTCCCAGAAAGGATTATGAATGGTATCTGGATCTCCGCAAATATGGTTCAACCCCTCACTCTGGTTTTGGTCTGGGGATTGAACGTACTCTTGCTTGGATCTGCAACATAAAACATATAAGAGAAACCCTCCCCTTTCCCCGCCTTCTCCATAAACTTTATCCTTAAATGGAATTCCCCCATCTTTACTCTTAACCTCTGACTGTTTACAATCATAGGTTATGAAAAAAATTGCTCTCATCACGTTGGGCTGCGCTAAAAATCTGGTTGACAGTGAAGTGATGCTCGGACATCTGGACAAAAAGGGCTATGAATTTGTAAATTCCCCCAAAGAAGCGGACGTGGTGATTATCAACACATGTGGGTTCATTCAGCCCGCCAAAAAAGAATCCAGAGACACCTTAAATCATGTCTTAAAGTTAAAAAAAGCTCATCCGCCCAAAAAAATCATTGCCGTAGGCTGTTATGTTCAAAGGGACAGAGAAAGACTTCAAAAAAAATTCCCTGATGTAGACGCCTGGTTAGGAGTCAATGATTTTGACAAAATCGTTCCTTTGGTTGAAGGCAAAACTTTTTCCCACTCCCCTCGTTGTTTTCTCTACGACCATAATTCTCCTCGAATCCTTTCCACTCCTTTGGCCTGGACTTATGTCAAAATATCCGAAGGCTGTTCTCATCAGTGTTCTTTTTGTTCCATACCTCTGATTAAGGGGCCTTATCAATCACGAACCATTTCCTCTATCGTGGAAGAAGTCCAAAACCTTACTTCCCAGGGGATCAAAGAAATAAACCTCATATCCCAAGATTCAACCTACTACGGACGGGATCTGGGATTAGAGAAGGGAATATCTCTTCTTCTCAGGGAATTGGTTTCCATTCCTCAATTAAAATGGGTTCGCCTCTTGTATGGTTATCCAGAAGAAATAGATGACTCTCTGCTGGAAGTCATGCAGGAAGACAAGGTATGTTCTTATATAGATATTCCACTCCAGCACTCAGAAAAAAAAATACTCAACAGGATGAACCGGTCCATGGACGGTCCCAGAGCTCTTAAACTTCTAGAGAAAATCCGCAAGAAATTACCGGATGTAACCCTTCGAACCTCTTTGGTAGTGGGCTTCCCAGGAGAAAGAAAAAAGGAATTCCAAAACTTGGAATCATTCGTCCGGAACGCTCGGTTTGATCATCTGGGAGTTTTCACTTACTCTCCCGAAGAAAGAACTTCCTGTTTTCCCCTGGGAGACCCGGTCAAAGAAACAGTCAAAAAAAGGAGAAAAGACAGGCTTATGGAAGCCCAAGTGGAAATATCCTTCCAGAACAACCAAAAATATCTGAATCAACAGATTGATGTTCTTATCGAAGGAAACCTCAAAGAAAATCCGGAAGTCATGGTCGGACGAGCTCCTTTTCAAGCCCCTGAAGTGGACGGAGTGGTACTCATCTCCCCCTCCGAAAACATCTCTGAAAGAGCTAATTCCATTCAAAAAGTTGAAATCTTTGAGACGGATATATATGATTTATATGGAACGTGGGTTTAAAAAGAATTTCATGAGTAAGATCGTTTCAACTTTCTTGGGTCTGGGCTATTTCCCCCTAGCTCCCGGAACTTTCACCAGTCTGGTGGTTCTCCTCCTCTATAAATATTTTCTCTTCACTCTGAACCGGCCTGTTTATCTTGCGTTCCTTCTCATTTTTTTCTTGGGAGGAGTGATTTCTTCTTCTCGTCATTCCAGCCGTCTCAATCAAAGTGATCCTTCCTGTATTGTGGTGGATGAAGCGGGAGGGCAACTTTTGGTTTTTTTCGGGCTGAACCCTTCTTGGATTCTTCTTGCCTTGGGGTTCTTTCTGTTCCGTTTCTTTGATATTATAAAACCTTATCCCATAAGAAAAGTGGAAACACTCCCCAAAGGCTGGGGGATCATGCTGGATGATATCCTGGCTGCTGTCTACGCGGGAATTTTGGTTAACGTTTACCTGCTTTTAAAATGATAGATTCAAAGGAAAAAAAGATCGAAATCATGGCTGTGGGGTCTGAACTCCTCACTCCCTATTTTCAGGATACCAATTCTCTTTATCTCACCCAGCGTTTGAATGATTTGGGAATGAAGGTGAATTCTAAATCCATAATTGGAGACAATTGGAACGATCTGCTCTATTCCATACAAAAATCCCTGCCCCACTCTGATCTTATTTTTGCGATCGGAGGGTTGGGTCCCACCCAAGATGACCTCACCCGAGAAGCTTTTTCCTGGGTTCTCAAGAAGGATCTGATTTTTAAGAAAGAACTCTACCGGAAAATCGAGCAGAGATTTCAAAAAAGAGGGCTTCCCATGCCCCCAGTGAACAAAAAACAGGCTTACATTATCCAAGGCGCTGAGGTGCTGAATAATCAAAACGGAACTGCCCCCGGATTGTGGGTCCAATCAGATTCAAAAGACATCGTTCTCCTTCCCGGTCCTCCCCATGAATTCAAGGCTATGTTCGAACAATCAGTATGGCCGAGGCTCCAGGAATACAAGCAGGGATATCTCAGGAGAAAAATTCTCAAAATCACAGGGCTGACCGAATCCAGGGTAGAATCTCTCCTTTCAGATATCCATGTCCGTACGCCCAACCTGAACCTTTCTCTGGTGGCTTATCCGGGTCAGATTGAAATCCATTTGACCGGTTTTTCCCAAAAGAAGGTTGAAGAATTGAAAGATTCCATTTTAAACCGCCTTCAGGACAATGTTTTCTCCACAGAGGGAGAGGAACTGGAGGAAATCGTAGGAAACTTACTGGTTCAAAAAGAAAAATCTTTGGCTGTGGCTGAATCTTGTACAGGAGGACTGCTGGCTCACCGGATAACCAACATTTCCGGAAGCTCTCGATACTTTATGGATGGGGTGGTGGCTTACAGTAATGAGGTTAAGAAAGAACTTTTAGGATTGAATCCTGAACTCATAGACAAACACGGAGCGGTAAGCCCCCAAGTGGCGGAGGCTATGGCTAAAAGAATCAGAGAAAAGTCAGAGGCTGACTTTGCTCTTTCCACAACCGGAATTGCAGGGCCTACGGGAGGAACTCCTCAAAAACCAGTAGGACTTACCTATATCGGTCTTTCCTGGAAAGGGGGGACCCAAGTCACCCGGAATTACTTCCTTGGAACTAGAGAAATCATCAAGTTTCAAACCACTCAAAAAGCCTTGGATATGCTCTGGAGATATCACTATCATAGAGGAAATTCAAGGGGAAAGGATACAAAATGAGAACGTTTATTGCCATCGATCTGGATGAAGAAATCAAAAAAAATCTAAACCAGTTCATAAAGAAACTGGATAAAGGGAATCCAAGCATAAAATGGGTTAAAAAAAATGGAATGCACTTAACCCTCAAATTCTTAGGTAATGTTTCTCCAGAAAAAGTCACTTCCATACAATCATCTTTAAATAAGGCTGCTCAGGAATTCTCTTCTTTCTCCTTGAATTTGAAAGGAACCGGTTCCTTTCCCCCAGGAAAAAAAATTCCCCGAGTTTTATGGGTGGGAATTGAAGAAAAGGAACCTGTGCAATCTCTCCAGGCTCGGATAGAAGAAGAAATGGAAAAACTTCATTTTCCAAAGGAAAAAAGAAAATTTCATTCTCATCTCACTTTGGGAAGAATCAAAAAAAAGTCAAACCTGGATTTTGTTCTCAGAGAATTCCATCAGTATGAAGAAGCTGATTTTGGGAAAATGAAAGTAGAGAAATTAACTTTTTTCCAGAGCACTCTGAAACCATCCGGAGCCGAGTACACAGTCCTCTCTGTGCATCCACTCAAATGAAAATATTGTTTGCAGTTCTCGCTTATTTATTTGGTTCCATTCCTTCGGGTTACCTCTTTTTCTACTTCACAGAGAAAAAGGATATCCGTGATTTTGGGAGTGGAAACACGGGAGCAACCAATGTTCTTCGGTTAAAAGGGTGGAAGCTGGCTCTTCCTGTGCTTGTCATCGATTTATTAAAAGGAGCTCTTCCCGTATTTCTGGCCCTGATGCTCTTCCCTCAGAAAAATTTCGCTGTGGTGTGTGCTTTTCTGGCCGTCCTCGGTCATTGTTACCCTATTTATATCCGGTTTGTAGGAGGAAAAGGTATCGCCACCACTTTTGGAGCCTTTTCTGTTCTGGCCTTTCTGCCGTTCCTTTTTAGCCTGGCAGTGTTTTTTTCGGTTATCGGAATAAGCAGATATGTATCTTTAGGATCCATCCTTTCTGTACTGAGTTTCCCTCTTTTTATTTTTCTTTTTAAAGGAAAGACGGAAGTGATAGGGCTTGGCTTCATCCTTTTTTTTCTGATCCTATGGAGACATCGAGAAAACATCAAGAGAATCCTGAAAGGACAAGAGAGAAGAATAGGAGAAAGGCCCCAATGAAAGCAAGTGTCATCGGAGGAGGGTCCTGGGGAAGTGCTTTTGCCCTTCATCTAGGAAGTTTGAACATCCCCACAAAGCTGTGGATCCGAGAGAAGGACATTTATGAAAAGGCTCTCCGGGAAAGAGAAAACAAAACATTCCTTCCTGGATTTCGTTTTCCTTCATCTGTCTCTTTTTGCCATCACCTTAAAGAGGCTGTGAATTCCTCTTCCATTGTTTTTATCGCGGTT
The DNA here is from genome assembly GCA_018335295.1 of bacterium. Taxonomy (GTDB): domain Bacteria; phylum Acidobacteriota; class Aminicenantia; order Aminicenantales; family Aminicenantaceae; genus JAGXKI01. The sequence goes on from JAGXKI010000002.1 coordinate 91,528, forward strand.
CCATCTAAATTTTGCAGAGAGGTTTATAAAAAACTCGCTCCTCTTCTTTCCTCTGAGCAGATGATTGTCAGCCTGACCAAAGGGCTGGAGGAGAATTCAATTTCCAGGATGAGTGAAGTAATGAACCAAGAATTTTCTTCCTTTTTTAATCCTCGCCTGTCTGTGATCTCAGGTCCCAGTTTTGCGAAAGAAGTGGCTAAAAAATACCCCACGGCTGTAGTCATCGCTTCCAAAGACCTGCAGATGGGGAGAAAAATCCAGCATTTGGTTTCCAGTCTGGATTTCCGCGCCTATCTTTCCGATGATGTAATCGGAGTGGAACTGGGAGGCTCCATAAAAAATGTGATTGCTATTGCGTCGGGAATTTCTGATGGATTAGGCTTTGGATCCAATGCCAAAGCAGCTCTCATAACCAGAGGGCTAACAGAGATCACCCGTTTGGGAATCCAAATGGGGGCGAAATCCGAAACTTTTTCCGGTCTTGCCGGAGTGGGCGACCTGGTTCTCACTTGTACAGGGAAATTGAGTCGAAACCGTTATGTAGGATCTCAACTGGGGGAAGGAAAAAAACTGGATGAAATTGTTCAAAGAATGAAAATGGTGGCTGAAGGTATTTCTACCACCCATTGTGTTCGTCAATTGGCTCGAAGGGAGTGCGTGGAAATGCCCATCACAGAGCAGATTTACCAGACCCTGTATGAACACAAAGATCCTAAAAAGGCCCTTTCGGATTTGATGTCCAGAAAATTGAAACATGAATACAATGTATAAACCAAAGGGGGCAACAATGAAAAAAAAATTGAACCCGGAAATGCAGTGGATTTTTATCCTGCTCATTTGCTTGAGTTTCTTTTTCTGTGCGTCTCCACAAAAAAAGATGGAAAAGGCTAAAAATAAGGATCCTCAATACCAATACAATATGGGATTGTTCCATTTGAACAGCAATCAACTGGACAAAGCCATTCAGTATTTGAATAAATCACTCGATTTGGAACCCGGTTTCTATCTAGCCCTGAATGCTATGGGCCTCGCTTATTCCATGAAAGGAAACTTGGATAAGGCCGCTCATTACTACAAAAAATGTCTGGAATCCAATCCCTTATTCACAGAAGCCCGCAATAATCTCGGATCTGTCTATCAAGAGATGGGAAAGCTGGATAAAGCAGAGAAAGAATTTAAAAAAGTAGTTTCAGATAAAAATTACAATGGCCGCGAACTGGCCTATTACAATTTGGCTCGTTTATACTTGGTTCAAAACAAGACGGAAGTAGCTCTTGAATATATCAAGAAATCTATCGATTTGGATAAAGAACTAGCTATGGCTCATAATTTAAAGGGAATCATATGTGAGAGATTAGACAAACTGGAAGAAGCGATCCAAAGTTATAATCGAGCCTCCCAACTCGTACCTGAAGAACTCAACTTTAAATTCAATCTGGCTGTGGCCTACTATAAGAACAAACAATTTGATGAGGCAAAAAAAATATTTAAAAAGCTCTCCTCTCAGACCACTGATCCGAAATTAAAACAAAAGATCAACCAATATCTGGAATCGATGAAATAAGAATCAAGTTCCTTCCTTCCATCCAGATAAATATTTTCTCTGTTCGGGAGTCAGCTTATCTATTTTCACTCCCATTGTTCGGAGTTTCATAAAAGCGATCTCTTCATCTATCTTCTTGGGCACAGGATAAACTTCCTTTCTCAACTTCTTCCCTTCGCTGGAAAGATGCATGGCACTCATGGCCTGGTTTGCAAAACTCATGTCCATGACCATAGCCGGATGTCCCTCTGCTGAAGAAAGATTGATCAACCGCCCTTCAGCTAATAAGTGGACCCGTTTGCCTTCCTTCAGGGTATATTCTGTCACAAATTCTCGAATTTCTCTTTGATTCTGAGATAATTCTTTTAAAGCGGGGATATCAATTTCTACGTTAAAATGCCCTGCATTGGCAATGATAGCTCCATCTTTCATTCGAGAAAAATGATTTTTGGTGATGACATTTTTATCTCCGGAGACCGTGATAAACACATCTCCAATCGGGGCTGCTTTTTTCAAGGGCATTACTTGAAATCCATCCATGACCGCTTCCAAGGCTCTGAGAGGATCCACTTCACAGATAATCACTTTCGCTCCCGCCCCTTTGGCTCTCATAGCCACTCCCCGACCGCACCATCCGTATCCCGCCACGACCACATTCAGTCCTGCTAAAAGAATATTGGTGGCTCTAAGGATGCCATCAATGGTACTCTGTCCTGTTCCGTACCGGTTATCAAAAAGATATTTGGTTTTAGCATCATTGACAGCAATAATGGGATAATGGAGGACTTTTTCCTGGGCCATACTCCTCAATCGGATGACTCCAGTGGTGGTTTCTTCGGTACCCCCAATAAGGTGCCCTAGAAGTTCTTTTCTTTCAGAATGAAGCGTACATACCAGGTCAGCTCCATCATCCAAGGAGAGATGAGGCCTGTGCTCAAGAGCCTGATGGATATGCGTGTAATAGGAGTCATTGTCTTCCCCTTTGATGGCAAAAACAGGCACTCCATAGTCTTCGACCAAAGTCGCAGCAATGTCATCTTGAGTGCTCAAGGGATTGGATGCCGTAAGACGCACCTGAGCTCCTCCCAATTTGAGGGCTTCCATCAGATTGGCTGTTTCGCTGGTGACATGAAGACACGCCGAAATCTTTATTCCTTGGAAAGGCTTCTCCTTGGAAAACCTTTTTTTAAGGCTTTCCAGTACAGGCATGAACCGACCGGCCCATTCCATTCTGAGCTTTCCTTTTGGGGCTAATTTCAGATCTCTCACATCATATTCCATTTCTCTCTCCCTTTCTTGGAAAACCATCAAAGGAAATTCAGAATTCTCGACTCAGATTCCAGCATCCCTTTTCAAGGCTTCCACTTTATCCGTCTTTTCCCAGGTAAATTCCTGTTCAGTTCTCCCAAAATGCCCGTAGCAAGCTGTATTCCTGAAAACAGGACGATGAAGTTTCAGGTGGTTGATCATTCCTCTCGGTTTGAGATCAAAATGAGATCGGATCAATTCCTTTATTTTATCTTCTGATATTTTGGCTGTGCCATAAGAATCCACCATAACAGAAACAGGCTCCACCACTCCGATAGCATAAGAAATCTGGACCTCCAGTTGATCCGCTACTCCAGCTGCCACCAGGTTTTTGGCGATATAACGAGCCATGTAAGAGCCTGAACGGTCCACTTTTGTGGGATCCTTTCCCGAAAGACAACCTCCTCCATGACTCCCTACCCCTCCGTAGGTATCAACAATAATCTTGCGGCCGGTGACTCCAGAATCGGCATAAGGGCCTCCCAATTCAAATCTCCCTGTCTCATTGACAAAAATATGAGTGTTTTTATCCATCATTTCAGGGGGAACGACTTTCCGGATAACTTGTTGATTTATATCTTGTCTTAAGTCAGACATTTTAACCTTAGGACTGTGCTGAGCCGCGATCACCACAGCCTCAATCCGTTTGGGACGGGCTCCTTCATATTCCACTGTGACCTGAGATTTTCCATCGGGCCGGAGGTAATCCAAAACTTTTTCTTTTCTCACCTGTGAAAGCCTTCTCACCAACTTATGAGCGAGCATTATGGGCAAGGGCATAAGCTCTTTGGTTTCTCTGCATGCATAGCCAAACATCAATCCCTGGTCCCCAGCTCCCAGCTCTTCATTCTCAGGTCTATTCACTCCTCTGGCAATATCTGGGGACTGCTCATGAATGGAAGAAATCACGCAACAGGTTTTGGAATCAAACCCATACGTAGCCTTGACATAACCGATATCTTTCACGGTATTCCGAACAATTGTCTGGAAATCACAATATCCCTGACTGGTTATCTCACCCGCAATGAGGACCAATCCCGTGGTCACCAGAGTTTCACAGGCCACCCGGCAGTTGGGATCCTGTCTGATGAGATCATCGAGCACAGAGTCAGAGATCTGGTCACATATCTTATCTGGATGACCCTCGGTCACAGATTCCGAAGTGAAAAAATGCTTTCCCGCTTTACTCATGGCACATCTCCTTGATTTATCCACTTGAATTATTCATAAATAGAGGTCATCTTTATGAATAATTCAGACCCCGTAGGGAAAATATAGGTTCCATGGATAACATAATTGAGGATTATTTTCAAATTGATTTCCATTCTGGATGGATTTTTATTTCCGAACCCCTACCGGAAGAGTAGGCACAAACCTCACTTTGATTTGAATTTCTTCTCTCAATTATGTTATTTTTAGAAATCATAAACTCTAAATAATATGTCCATAAAAAATCTTCTCATTCCCTTCAACCTAGTTTTTTTCATACTGGCAGGACTTTCATCTCCTCTTTCATCTCAAGACCAAGGGTCTCTCTTTCCTGTGGAACACCATGAACTCCAAAATGGACTCCAAGTGATTTTATCGGAAGATTATTCGGTTCCTGTCGTCTCAGTGGTAATCGCTTACCAAGTGGGTTCGATTCACGAGAAACCAGGAAAGTCAGGGATTGCTTATTTGTTAGAAAATTTAATGTTCCAAGGATCTGAAAATGTAGGCCCCATGCAGCACATCAATTTTATTCACCGGATGGGAGGAAATTTGAATGCGGTAACCACCGAAGACCAAACTCTGTTTTACCAAAAAGTTCCTTCCAATCAGCTGGCTCCAGTGCTCTGGCTGGAAGCAGACCGGATGAAATCGCTCAAAATCACTTCTTCCAAAGTAAAAAAGGCAAAAACCGCCCTCATACAGGAAATCCAGCAAAGAAAAAACAAGGATCCTTACCTGGAAAGTTCTTTATACTTCGACCGACTCCTCTATCCCCATTTTATCTACCATCATCCTATATTTGGCAATGAATCATCCATACGAGAAATAACCCCTGGGGATGTCAAGGAATTTTACTCCTCTTATTACACTCCTAACAATGCTGTGCTGTGCATTGTGGGCCACATAAATAAAAAGAAGTCTATGGAAATGGTGAAAAAATACTTCGGAACCATTCCCAAAGGGAAAGAAATTCCCAGTATGGCTCTCCGCAACTTTTCCCTGGAGGAGCAAACAACCCGAACAGTGGAAAATCCTTTAGCTTCCTCACCTGGATTTTATCTTGGATACAGACTTCCTTCTCCGTATTCCGATTATTATTATCCCCTTAAAATCATCGAGTATATTTTAATCAAGGGAGACAGTTCCCGGTTACATGAAAGACTGATAAAAAAGGAACATATCGCCACCCATCTTCATGGAGAAATCGAAAAAAAGAAAAATTTAGCCGCGTTTAAAATTTTTGTTCTCACCAACAACCAAATCACCAGGAAAATGAGCCGAAAAGCTATATTTTCAGAAATAAATAAACTTAAATCCACGGCTATCTCCGAAGACGAACTGAGAAAGGCAAAAAATCTGCTGAGAAGGAATTATACCTATCAATATTCGTCTACTCTGAACAAAGCCATTTTCCTTTCTGAAAAATTTTTAGAAAGAAAAAAGCTTAACTTTCAGGTAGAATTGGAGAAATATCTTTCGGTCACTCCGAACCAAATAACCAGGATCATGAACAAATATTTCGGTCCCCATTACTTCCTGCTAAACGTGAATATCAAATGAGCTCACTCTTCCAGATACCCCCGAAATTAAAAATTATTTTAACCCTTTTACTTTTTTTCCTCCTTTGGGGAAGCATTCCTTCATTTAGTCAGGAAAAATTCAGAAAATCTCCCCCACCCCCGGATCCTCTTCCCCAACTCAATCTTCCTGAGATCAAATCGGCTGTTCTTTCCAATGAACTGAGTGTTTCTGTGGTCCAACAAAAAGGCCCGCCTATTATCACCCTTCAACTCATGGTTCTCTCTGGAGAAAAATCATCTCCCCCTGATTTGCCTGGTCTGGCCAGCTTCACCACCCGTATGCTTCCCAGAGGTACAGCCGCTTTTTCTTTTTCTGAAATCCAAGAAAGGATCGAATCCATCGGAGGGGATTTTTCCACCTCTACCCACATGGATTATTCCCTCATAAATTTTTCTTTTTTGGAACAATATCTAGACGAAGCCCTCCAACTTCTCAGCCGCATGATTCTGCATCCTGATTTCAACAAACAAGAAATCGCCAATCTCAAAAGATCCATAAATTATGAATTGATGGACAATTCCACCAACCCAAAATTCCTCTCCAAAAGGCTTCTCTACCATATTCTGTTCCAAGATCACCCTTATCAAAACATGGCCTACACCAAGGAAGATATAAATCAAATCACTCAAAAAGATATTTCTGAATTTTTTGAGAATCATTACAGACCTAATAATGCCAAAATAACTTTGGTTGGAAACCTGAGCCTTTCCACAGCCACCAGAAAAGTCAGCCATTATCTCAATACATGGAGAAACCAAGATGTAAAAAAAATCCCTCCTTCTTTCCCTGAACTTAACAAAAAATTAAAAATATGTTTTATGGATGTTCCCCGTGTCAAAAATCCCATTATCCTCGTGGGCAACCTTGCTTCTCCCATAAATCACCCTGACTTCTTTCCTTTTACGGTTTTAAACCAGGTCTTAGGAGGCACTCCCACCAGCCGCTTGTTCATGAACTTGAGAGAATCCAAAGGTTATGCCTTTTATTCTTTCAGCCGCTTGGAATTATTTAAAAGTTGTGGAGTTTTTTCCATCGAATCCAAAGTAAGACCTCAAGTCATCTTTGATTCGGTCCAAGCAGTGTTGAATGAAGTAAAAAAAGTAACCCAAGAGCCCATTCCCAGCGATGAAATTGAGCAGGCTAAATCCTATTTGATCGGAAATTTTCCTCTAGCTCTGGATCACTTCCGCAGTTTGTCTCTTCAACTGGCAAAAATCCAAGCCTATAATCTGGGTCAATATCACTGGGAAGATTATTATGAAAAAATCAAGCCCATCGGAGCCGAAGGAGTTTTCAAAGTCGTCAAAAAATACCCTCTTTCCAAACCTGTAGTGATCATCGCTGGAGAAAAAGAAGAGACTTTTGATTACCTCCAGAAGTTTGAAGAAATCTACGTTTATGATTCCAAGGGAAAACTGAAGTATGTGCAAAGGAAAAAGGAAAAAGATGAAAGTTATTGAATGCATTCCCAATTTTAGTGAAGGAAGAGATTCCCAAAAAATCAAATCCATTGTCGATGAAATTCAATCTTCTTCCCGATTGGGGGTCCTGGATGTCTCCTCTGGAAAAACAACCAACCGCACCGTGGTGACCTTCATCGGCACTCCTCAAGGGGTCAAAGAAGGAGCCTTTCGAGGGATTAAAAAGGCCTCCCAGATCCTTGATATGAGAAAACATCACGGAACCCACTTGCGCATGGGAGCTACAGACGTCTGCCCTCTGGTTCCAGTCCAAGGAATGAATATGGAGGAATGCATCCAAATTTCCTTTGAATTAGGCGAAAGAGTGGCTCATGAATTGAATATCCCTGTCTTCCTGTATGAAAAATCAGCCCAACTCCCTGAGCGTCAAAGCCTGGCTCACATCCGGAAAGGTCAATGGGAAGGGCTCTGTGAAAAAATAAAAGACCCTCACTGGACTCCGGACTATGGAGGTCCTATATTCAATGCTAAAACAGGAGCCACCGCTATCGGAGCCAGAAAGTATTTGATCGCTTTAAACATCAATCTCAACACTCAAGATAAAAACACAGCTCATCGAATTGCCGTTCGTCTAAGGGAAAGCGGGGGAATCCAAAAAGATCATAGAGGAAACATCGTTAGGGATAAATATGAAGACCCCGTCCTCCTTCATGGAAAATTCAAAGCAGTCAAGGCCATGGGATGGTATGTGGATGATTTCAAGATAGCACAAATCTCCATCAATTTCACAGACTATCAAACCACCCCTCCTCATATTGTTTTTGAAGAAGCCAAAAAAGAAGCAAAAAAGTACGGGGTGAAAGTGACCGGTTGTGAGCTGGTGGGATTGATTCCTAAACAGGCCCTCCTTATGGCCGGGAGGTACTACCTAAAAGAATCAGATAAAAACTCCCAAATCCCTGAAAAAGAAATCATAAACACAGCCATCGGCCATTTAGGATTGAATGATGTCACTCCTTTTAACCCCTCTAAAAAAATCATCGAATATCAAGTTCAAAAATATAAAAAAATCCTTTATCCCTAAAGAAAATCGGCTATCAGAGAGCCATTTTCTATGATAAATCTTTCCTGATTCCTCCTATCAAAGCATTCGTTTTTCCTTTCTAAAAAAATAGAAGATCCCAAACAGAAAAAAGGAAAAAAGGACGATCGTTCCTGATGCAGGAAAATCCAAATAAAAGGCAATCAACATCCCCCCAACTACGGAGGAAACCGCCACGATTACAGAAAGAAAGAGGGCCTGCTTGAAATGAGTGGCTACCTGCAGTCCGGCAGCTCCTGGAATAACGATCAGGGCAGAGACCAGGATGATTCCCACCAATTTCATAGCCAAAACCACAGTCACCGCCGTAAGAACGGTTAAAAGCGTTTCTAAACTTCGGACCTTTATCCCTGAAACTCTAGCTGATTCCCGGTCAAAAGTTATATACATAAACTTGCGAAAATGGAAAATCATCGTCCCGATAATTACCCCAGCCAGCCCTATAGAAATCCAAACTTCCAGAAGCTCAATAGCCAGAATCTCCCCGAACAAATAGGCAAAAATATTCACATTCATACTCTGGGCTAAAGTGGCGAACAATATCCCCACAGCAAACCCCACACTGCTGAAAATAGCTATGGCTGTATCTCCATACAATCCAGCTCTTTCTTTAATCCTCATGATTAAAAGAGCTGTCAGAACAGCCACCCCCAGGGCCGTAGCCAAAGGCAGTATGTTCAGGAATAATCCGAGAGCTACCCCTGCAAAAGTCACATGGGCCAATCCGTGGCCGATCATGGAATCCCGTTTCAAAATAAGAAAAACACTCAAAAACGCACAGGCTACAGCAACAAAAATTCCCGCTATAAATGCCCTTTGAAGGAATTCATAGGTAAGCAGTCCTTCCATTTGGAAAAAGTTTTCCTTATAAAAAAATTAAACTCTCATCTTTCCTTTTGCCTCTGTCAATGCTGGTGAGAAATGACATGATGGCCTTCGGCTAGCCATTTCTTGAAAGTCTTAGATTGGCAGAATTCAGCATGGGACCCGTGATAGGTCAACCTCTGGTTAAGGCAGGCAACCCGGTTCACATGTTTATTTAGTATCCCTATTTCATGAGTAATTAGGACCACAGTGATTTCCTGCTTCTTGTTGATATATCCCAGCATATCGTAAAAATGTCCCTGAGTCTCTGCATCCACTCCGGTGGTTGGTTCATCGAGAAAAAGAATATGGGGTTGATTGACAATAGCCCGAGCAATAAAAATCCTTTGCTGCTGCCCTCCGGATAACATCCCTATACGCCTATTCTTAACCTCTTCCATCCCTACCATTCTCAGCGCTCTTTGGATGTAGGACTTTTCTTCTTCCTTATTCATCCGGGATGATTTTTTAGAAGACAACAATCCCATAGATACAACTTCTCTGGCAGATACAGGAAAAGAAGGGTCAATATGAGTGGCTTTTTGAGGAACATACCCAATCTTCTGCCACTGGCTGAATTCATTCAAATCTTTCCCCATAATTTGAATTCTTCCCCGAGAAGGCTTCAGCAATCCTAAGATGACTTTTAAAAGAGTGGTCTTGCCAGATCCATTGGGTCCGATGATGGCTAAAAAATCACCATGACGGATGTCAAAGCTGACTTCTTTCAAAACCGGTCCCCTACCGTAATTAAACCAAACATCCTTTACCTGAATCATAACTTGAGAATCATTTGCAGTTGAGGCCATTTTTCAAACTCTCCAGATTTTTTTCCATGATATCTATAAAAGTCACCCCCGATTTGTACTGACTCCTGGTCAAACTGGCCCCCGGATTCAAGACCATAGTCCTGCCCTCTATTTCTTCGGCAATTACTTTTGCCAATTTATCGCTGACATTTATTTCAAAAAAAACGACTTTGATATTATGTTTTTCAGCCAGCTTCACTACCTTCACCAGCTGCTGGGGGGTAGGTTCAGAGTGGGGATTCACTCCGTATAAAGAAATCTGATTCAAATTATACTTTTCAGCCAAATAACCAAAAGCGGCGTGCCCGCCCAGGAGAAAGGTTCGATGTTCACACTCTTGAAGACTTCGTTTGTACTTCTTGTGAAGGTTCTGGAGCTTTTGCTTGTATATCCTGGCATTCTTTTTGAATACATGAGCTCCCTCTGGATCGACCTTTGAAAAAAGCCGACTCATTCTATCCACTAAAATCTGGTCCTTGCCAAAGTCCAGCCAGATATGAGGATCCAGTCCCGGAGATTCATGTTTTTTGTGGGGTATATTTTTTTTTATCAGAGATAAACCTTCACTGGCCTCCATAACCCGAAGGCTTTTTTTCTGGACACTTTTCAAAATATCATGGGCCCATGGTTCCAAATGAGCCCCCACATATATAAATACATCCGCCGAAGATAGAGAGAAGATATCACTGGGACGAGGCTGCCATGTATGAATTTGGGCTCCAGGAGGGAGAAGGAGGCTCACCTTTCCTCTGGAACCGCAGACAGCCTGAGCAAATTCTTTCAAAGGAAAAATACTGGTCATTACTCGGAGCTTGGAAGAAGCCTGATTTTTTTGAGACGCCCCTATCACTCCACTGCACAACAGAACAACCCCCATCAAAAAGGAAAATTTATATAAGCAGTGAGCTCTACGGCAAATCATTGTCTTTCTTTTTATTATATATACCAGAGACTGTCAACAAATCCAGTCAAGTCCAGATTTTTTTAATTTTGATTCTTAAAGAAAAAAAGGTTAGTTCAGCCTCGGTCTCTCCCCTCTTTTACTCACCCTTTTCTCATTCATCTTCCCAAGGCCCCTTAAGCCCGAAGCTTAAATTATTCATTTGAAAACATACGGACAGCTGCTCCTCTTCCGATTTCTGTTACATAAAATTCGGGAATGGGAAAATTCATTTTACGAGCTTCTCTGAGAAGTTTCTTTTCAAAGGCTCTTATCCCCTTCTTTTCCAGAAGAGCAAACCCAGATCCTCCGAAACCAGCTCCCGTTAAACGGGCCCCCAAACAGTCTTTAAATTCTTTGGCCGACTCATAGAGAAGATCCAATTCCGGACAAGAAACCTCATAATCATCCCTTAAGCTCTGGTGAGACTGAAAAATTAAGTTGCCTAAAGTGGAGAAATCATCATCTTTCAAAGCCTTCACAGCCCTTTTCACTCTCTGATTTTCCCTCATCACATGTTTAGCTCTTTTATAATAAATTTCCCCCATTTTTTTTCTTTCCTTTTCTAAAACATCCAGTCTGTCCTGTTTGTAACTTTGAACCCCCCTAGTACTTAAAATCTTTAGGGCTACCGCAGATTCTTCTCTTCTCTTATTGTATTCTGAAGAGGCCAGTTCTCTCTGAACCTTACTGTTATAAATGAGGATTCGCAAACCTCTATTTTGGAAATGAACAGGAATCATTTGTTTTTCCAAAGTTTCACAATCCAAAAAAAGAGCTTTATCCTTCTCTCCAAGAACAGAAATAAACTGATCCATTATCCCGCAGCGCACTCCCACAAAATCATTTTCGGCTCTTTGAGCATAAAGGGCTATTTTTTCAAGAGAAATGTCCATTTGGAAAAGATAGTTTAGACAGTAGAGAGTGCTTACCTCCAAAGCTGCAGAAGAGCTCAAACCAGCCTCTAGAGGAACCTCTCCCTTAATGAGTGCATCAATCCCCTGGAGCTTGAAGCCTTCCTGTTGAAGAACCCCATATACCCCTTTAATATATTTCATCCAATTCTTATTTACTGGAGAATTCATTTCCTTGATGGAAAATTCCTCTTTTTCCTGGAAATCTTCGGCCCATACTTGAACTTTCTCATCTGACCGCAGAGCAGCCAAAAAATATACGTTCAAATTTAAGGCTACAGGTAAAACATACCCATCATTGTAATCGGTATGTTCTCCAATCAGATTGATCCGGCCAGGAGCAGAGGCTGCAATTTGAGGGGAGGAGCGAAAGATTTTCTGGAACTTTTCGGCCAGTTTCTCCATTGGGCAAATCTCTTTATATAATTCTAAACAATTCTATTGAGAAAACAAAATCAAAAAAATGATTTAACAACTCCCGAATTCTCGCTAAGAAAAATTAACGGGCTCACAATTCCCCCTCCCTCACCTTTTCATAAATATTTATACTGGAATGTTTAGTCGGACAGCCTTGATTCGATTTCTCTTGATTCCCGGGTATATTTGTGTCATTATTTCAAATAATGTTTCATAAGTTTGGATTATTTACTAAGCAAGAGCGTTGAAGAAGGGAGGCATAATATGGCATCAATATTGGAAGGTCTAAACCCTCCATCTCTTTGGAAACACTTTGAACAAATCCTTCAAATTCCCCACTGCTCTGGGAATGAAAAAGCTTTGGGCGACTACATTATTTCTACGGCTGAACAAAACAATCTCCAATGGAATAGGGACAACGCTGGAAACATCGTGGTGAGAAAGAACGCTTCTCCAGGTTTTGAAAGCTCCAGCGGAGTAATTCTCCAAGGCCATACAGATATGGTTTGTGAAAAGAATTCGGATGTAGAGCATGATTTTTCCAAAGACCCTATCCCAGCACAACTAAAAGGAGAATGGGTTCAAGCTGAAGGCACCACCCTCGGTGCAGACAACGGAATCGGCTGTGCCGCGGCCTTGGCCCTTATGGAAGAACAGAAATTATCCCACGGTCCCCTGGAATTTCTTTTCACCGTAGATGAAGAAACAGGACTAACCGGAGCCACCAAAATAGAACCCGGGTTTCTTAAAGGAAAAAAACTCCTCAATCTAGACAGTGAAGACGAGGGAGAATTTACCATAGGCTGCGCAGGGGGTGCCGATTCAGAAATATCTTTTCCTTTAAAAAGAGATCCCCAAAGAAATGGAAATCCCTTTACCCTTAAAATTTCAGGATTGAAGGGAGGTCATTCGGGAATCGATATTGATAAGGAAAGAGGAAATGCCATCAAATGGCTGGCTCGAATGCTTTGGGAATCCATGAAAAAGTTTTCCTTTAGGGTGGTGAAAATCGAAGGGGGTAATAAACGCAACGCGATTCCTAGAGAATCTTGGGCGGCACTCCTGGTTGACCCGGGAATCAAAAACGACTTATCCAATTATTTCCAAGAATCATTCGGAAGAATCTACCAAGAGTTTAAGGCTGTCGAAAAAAAAGCTCAATTTTCATTCGAAAAATCCAACCAGGAGGAACAGAATCCTCTGGATTCAAGTAACCAGAAGAATTTGATCCGTATGCTCTATGCTCTTCCTCACGGAGTGATGTCCATGCATTCGGAAATGAAAGATTTGGTGGAAACATCCACGAATATGGCCATCGTTCATACTCACCAAAACCAAGCTGAGGTGGTGTGCAGCACTCGGAGTTCCATAGGTTCAGCTCTGGAAGCCACTCGGAATATGATCGCTTCGGTCTCAGAGCTCTCAGGAGCTGAAATCAACCAAGCTCAAGGATATCCAGGCTGGACTCCCAACCTTCAATCCTCAGTTCTCAAGACTCTGAAAGAAGTTTACCAAAAAAAATTTCAAAAAGAGCCTAAAGTGGGAGCCGTTCATGCCGGCCTGGAATGCGGCATAATCGGAGAAAAACATCCAGGCATGGACATGATTTCCTTCGGTCCTACCATTGAACACCCTCATTCCCCTGATGAGCGAGTTCATATAGGCTCGGTGGAGAAATTCTGGGAGCTTTTAACTTCGATTCTGCCTGAATTAGCCTGAGAACAGGATTTCTAACTCAACCGGAACCTTTAGGAAAAAAGCTTTTTTTCTGGAATATCTCATACATTTCCTCAGCTATCTGTTCGATCATCTTGGTGTTTTCCAATTTTAACACCCATTTTTTTGGTATAGAATCTCATCTCAATCCTTTTAATTTGCTCGGAGAAAATTCCTTTCTATTGAAAGGAATTAATATGAAGAAGATAATTTGTCAATAAATTTTCGGCTCACCGCTGTATATTTTTTGACTTCGTGTTTTCACTCTGGTATAAAAATGAAACAGGCTCAGATGGGTGGATCAAATTTGGCACTTCATTTTGCTTTTTACTGAAAAATGAAAAATTTTAACAACCAATACATTGAAAATTTACTGAACAATATTCACGATGGACTTTTTATAACAGATGTTCACAAGAAAATTTCTTTTTGGAATAAAGGGGCTGAAAACATCACTGGATTTAAAGAGTCTGAAATGAAGGGAAAACCCTGCTCAACCAGTTTTCTGTGTCCTATAGATGAGAAAGGAACTTTTCTTTGCCAAGAAAACTGCCCGGCTCAACAGGCCCTAACAGATGAAAACATCCATCAAACCAAGGCTTATTTTCACCACAAGGAAGGTTTCCGAATTCCTGTCTCCCTCCGGGCTATTCCTCTTTTGAATAAAAAGGAGCATTTGATAGGAATCGCCTGTGATTTTGTGGACATTTCTCCCAAGGTCCTAATGCCACAAAAAACTCGGGAACTGAAACGAATGGAGCTTATAGACCCTCTCACTCAAGTGGGAAACAGAAGGTACATGGAAATGCAGCTCCATTCCCGACTTAATGAAAAGAAATGGTACAATCTTCCTTTTGGGACGATTTTTGTGGACCTGGATCACATGGAGAAAATCAATGAAACTTACGGCCAAAAGGTGGGAGATAGAATACTTCGTATGATTTCGCAAACTCTGTCTAAAAACATTCGCTTCTTCGACACCATAGGACGCTGGGAAGGAGAGAAATTTCTGGTGGTCATTCTAAACGTGGATGAACCTATACTGGACTTTGTGGCCAATAAACTCCGTTTACTGGTAGAAGAATCCAACATTTTGGTAAATGCCACCTTCGTTGGGACCACTATCTCCTTGGGTGCTACTTTGGCTCGAGTTACAGACTCCCCAGAAAAACTGGTGAAAAGGGCGGAATCCCTGATGTACCACAGCAAATGGATGGGCCGGAATCGGGTAAGCTTGAAACTGGAAAAAGAAGAAAGTGAATATTGATTTTCTGAATAATTAGAGAGTCCCCTTAAAATCAAGAATTAAAGAAGGGAAAGCAGACTATTCTGGGCGGCTTTTCTGGCAAGTTCTTTATACTGAATTCCTCTGTATTCTATTTTCAGGTTCACCTGGCCTTTTCTTTTATAAAGATGAAGGAAAATTTCTGTTTTAGGGGTTTGCCAGGAAGCTCTATACTTTAATTCCTCCGAAATCCCGGCTTTTTCCTTGGGAACAGTCTGCCTCTCAGAAGAATCATCCCCTTTGACTTCCTCTTTAAGAGGCTTTCCATACTTCTGAATGAGAATCTTCTTTATGGACTTATAGTCTTGGATAAGCTGATTTTCCTGGGAAGAGGACAGGATAAAATCATATTTAGCTGCAGCCAATTTGTCCTGCGCAAACATGTATTCGAGCACACAATCCCTATTCATCCACCTCTGTTTGTAAGTAATTACATCCAGCTCTCCGGACCTTTTCTGGCTTTGAGGTGAACCTTCCGCCTCTATGACTTCTTTCTGACTCATCCCCCAATAAGTTTGTCTAAACTGTGAATCCTGCTTTTTTCCTTGTTGAGTTTCTTCTCCTTTCAAGGTCATGACCTGAGTGACTTGATACAGTTTTTTGACAGAGGTATCCAACATATATCCGGAACGAGTGATCTCTGAACTTTCGGAAGAAAAGTACACATAAAACCAGCATTTCTTTACTTTTGTAGAACATCCTAAAGTGACCCTCTTTCCTTTCTCTAATTTTTCCAGGACAGGGCTGTTCTCATTGGGTTTGAGATAAACTGTGGCTTTTTCTGTGGTCACTTCTAACTTCTTTCCATACGTTCCCCCCCAATGCGGGAGAAACAAAATCAGAATAAAAACCAGAAAAACAATATGATTCAATCCTTCTGCTTTCTTTCCCATCTTATCCTCTTTTGTTGCCGAGAATTTCATTTTTTTATCATCACAAGAATTTATCCATCTGGCAATCCTCTTTCCTGATGATTTTTCTTCTCTTTTTTCCACCGCAAATGATGAGAACTTCCTCACCTCTCTCACGGAATTAGAGAGGCTTACCTTTCCAAAAAATTAATTTGACAACCCTCTTTTTCTCTATTAACTTAAATAGCGACCGGATTTTTGGGAATATGGGAAAAACAAAACAAAGAATAAAGTTCGTTTTATCAGATTCTTTTCTTTTTCTCACTATCGGCGGGATTGGATATATCATCATTCAGCTTTTAAAACTCCTGGTCGAATCCGAACAGCATACGAAAATACTGGAAACTCTTCACTTCGGGTGGCTCCTGTTGGTGGTAGTTATCTTTCTTCTGGATTCTCTCATTCGAATTGCCTTGTCTACCTATCTGGAGCTCCATCAAGATTACTCCATCGATATAAAAAAATTTTCAGTTGAAGCCAAGCCAAACCAAAAAAAGAATCAAAAGAAATCTTCCTCACAAGAAAAATCGGTTGACGAGTCTTGTTAGACTCCTGTTTTCAAAGAAAACTTCTTCTGAACGATGAAAGAAAAACTTATCCAAGATTTTCTTCAAAATCTAAACTTATCTTTAAAAAATGCATCCATTTATCATCATCAACATCCCGCTTTTAAAAATTCTGTTCAAGAGTTAAAAAACACATTGGAACATCTCCTTGAACAGGTCCATCCCTTAAAAATCGGATTCACTCCCCGAGCTCTTCTGATTGAAAACCAATACTGGGATCAAGATAATCTTCACCTGAGATTAGCCCGGTTCTTTCACCGGCGAAAAATCAAGAATATCCAATTCCATAAAGAAATCACTCCTGAAGAATTAATGTTCTTTATCTCCAACCTATCCCTTTCTCCTCAGAATATCATTCAAAAGGGAGGTCTCAGGAATATTATTCCTTCCGATCAACTCACTCACATCCGATTCGAAGATTTGGATTATTCTCAACTACTTAAAGGAGAAGGAAAGGAGGTCAAAGATATCTGGTCCTACCTTTTAAAGGAAGCTGTGGAAAAAGAGGATGCCCAAAAAATTGGAGAAGTGACCCAAAGTTTTCAAAAAGCGGCTAAAGAACTCAATTCCGAAGACCTTTTGAATAATTCCGAACTTCACCAGAACCTCAGCAAACTTTTCCATCACCTCAATCATAATCAAAAGGAGACGTTCAGAAAATGTGGAAAAGAACTGGTTAAAGCAGCGGTGAGAAATAAAGATATTTCTCCTGACGCGAACCTGGATAACTTAAAATCTTTAATCTCGGATTTAAACCCAGAAGACCTGGCAGCAACCCTCAAAGAGGAGATTCTGGATGATCCGGAATTCGATTCATTCAGCTTTACCTTATTTTCTAAACTTTCGGATAAAGAGAAACATCATCACATTGCTTCTTCCCTCAAAGATATGTTTTTAAAGTCCAATTCTCTCCAATCCCATCCTCAGGCCCAAGAAAAAATCAAACAAACCTTATCTCGCTCCTCCTCCCCTGTGATATCGGAAATCTACAGAGACACTCTGCTCAATCTAATCGAAGGAACCTCTGGGGGGCAGGAGCTCAGCTTAAATCTTTCTTTCCTCTCTAGGAATTACCGGTACCTTCTTCTCAATCTGTTTGATAATGAAAAAGAAAGAGACGAGCAGATTTCTTTTCTTGAAAGAATCTCGGAAGAAATGGAAGAAATTACCAAAGAAAAGGACTTGCAATATTTAAAATCTCTGATCGATAGTTTGAACCAAAAGGGTAAAGAACTTCTTTCAGACCCCGTTCTGTTGAACATCAATAACTATGTTTCAAATTTAATTGAAGATCTCGTCTTGGACGGAGAAAGCTTGCCGGATTTGGATTACTTTCTTGGTTTTTTAAAAGAAAGCCGCGTGGGAATGGATGCCTACTTGGAAAAAATATTCTCACAAAATAATATGAATCCCTCTCTATTAAGGTTATTCTTTAAACTTTTTCCTGGTTATATTTCCACCTTTAAGGAAAGAATTAGAGATAAATCCGAAGATTATTCTTTTCTCTCCCAGATGGCTCAAAGTTTAGGGGAATTGGATTTCTCTGTATCTCTGGAGCTCCTGAAATTTATCTTCCATTTGGGCGATCATTCTGTCAAAATCAAGACTCTCAGAGCTATGAAAGAGCTCTCCACTTATGATGAAAACTTCCTTCTGTATAACTTGAAAAAAGGGAGTTTCGGCCTAAAAAAAGAAGCCCTGAAAAATTTAAAGAGAAGTGAAATCACCAAACACAAAGCTGTGGAGACTTTGTTTTCTATCCCTTCTCCCCTCGGTTTTCACAACAAAGAATTGATAGAAAACATAGAGATTGCTCAAGCCAGTGGTCTAAAGGAATCCCGGACTTATCTGGTTTCTTTCACCCAAAAAAAATTTTTTTGGAATAAAAAACTCCGAAAACAAGCTCTTCAGGCTCTTTATAATTTAAATGAGTGAAAAAATCAAATCTGTATTAACTGACTTGATGTCCGCTATTCAGGCTGGAAAGATCTACACAACTAGCCATCCTCGGTATAAGGATTTTATAGAAAAGGCCTATTCTAGTCTCCAGAATATTTTAAAAACTCAAAAAGAACTGGCTATTGGCATTTTAGATGAAGAAATAGCTTCGGAGAATGAAATATTTTTTGATTTGAGTCAGAAATTAAAGCCTCTCATACTCTATCTTCAAGAAAGGAACATCCAACGGATTACTTTTTACTCAGGACTGAGACACAACGAGCTAAGCCAATTCATTTCATTCCTCCTTACCCCACCGAGCGAACTCCCTGCGGACACCTCGGGTGCGCTTATCCGATGGGGAATCCGAAACATAAAGACCGGTAAAATAAAAGCACCTTCCTCCAGCCCAAAAGAAATGAAATCTCCAGAAAATCTCTCTCAATATTATGAAAACTCTCTCTATTTCATCTCCCGGTATGCCCAATCCATCCTCAAGGGAGAAAATATTGATTATATGGACCTGAAGTTCAATACTTTGAACTTCATAGAAAATTTTGTAGGCCAATATCATCAACTGTTAAACCTGGAACGGAAGAGTGAGAATGAAATATTCGATCATATGCTGAATGTCTGTATCCTTACTATGCACATCTCATCCCGCTCCGGTTCAGAAAGGGAAGATGTCCTGGAATTGGGCATCGCCGCCCTCTTCCATGACATTGGAAAAATGTCCTTACCGGCTGAGGATCTTCCCAATCAATCCAAAGTCACTAGGAATAAATCCCAAATACAAAAGAATCATCCTGTTTTGGGAGCCAAAGTACTTCTCAACTACAAGGAGAGTCTCGGTGTTCTGCCTGCTGTGGTGGCCTTTGAGCATCATCTCCGGTATGATTTAAAAGAATCCTCTCATTTATCCTTTCCCTATCCCCCTCATGCGGTTTCCCAAATCGTCTCTCTATGCAACACCTACGACCACCAGGCTTCTCCAAGAAGCCCCCGCCATTTCAATCCCCCCGACCAGATCTACCGTTTTATGAGCAAAGAAAAAGGAGAACAGTTCCACCCTCAATTGATCCAAAATTTTTTTCAAATCATCGGAGTTTGGCCTCTAGGAACTCTTGTTTCTCTGAGTGACGGACGAACGGCCGTGGTCCGGGGCATTAATGAAGAGGATATATTTTCCCCCAAGGTTGAAGTGATTTCTTCACCCGAAGGAAAAAAATTCATTGACCTGAGTCAAACGAAAGACATTCGAGTGGAACGGGCCTTAAATCCTCGAGGGGAAGGAAAAAAATACACTCATCTTTTGTGATCGAACTGTAGAAAGATAATTCATTCAGGCTTTTCTTTTTCTTCTTTAGACCGGACCATGATTACAGAAACCGAAGTCCTGTCAGCGACCTGATCGGGGATAGACCCAAAAAGCCACCGCCTCACCGCCCACTCTTCAGAAGCTCCCATCACGATGAGGTCATGGTCTAAAGACTCCTTAACGATAGCAGAGACGATATCCGTATTTAAAACCACTCTTTCCTCAGCAGGAACATTGACTTTGTCCAGAGTTTCCCTGACAAATTCTCGAGCTTTATCCTGAAATAAATTCAGACTTTCTCGTTCAAACTCAGAGCTGGAAGCTGCCATCCCTTTTCCTACCTGAACGTTCAAAGCAGTCAAGGATGCCCCCCATTCTTTGGCCAGTTCAAAGGCAAGTTCCAACCCCAGCAATGCGTGGGGACCGCCGCTTACGGGAACCAGAATACGCCGGATGTTCTGTAATCCTCTGTCTTTGAGAACCACCACATTTTCTTTGGCGATTCTAATGACCCCTACCACATTGGGGCGACGTGCTGAAGACATCCGGGCTTCCCCTTTCCATCCCATCACGATAAGGTCAGGGTTCTCCATATCCACGACCCCCAGGATAGCGGAGGGAATGTTGTGAGCCACGATGGCACTGGGACGGGCTCGAACTCCTTGTTCAGATGAATGCTTGGAAGCCACATCCAAGAGAGATTTTTTTTCTTTTCTCAGATCTTCATACTCCTGCCGACCTGCTTCCAACGGAGTTTGCATAGGCACACTGATCACGTGAATCAGCCTCAACAGAGCTCCCCTATTTTTTGCAAAAATCGTACTTATTTTCAGAAGAGAACGTTCGGTTTCGGGATTGGCTAAAGGAACCAATACCTTAGGAAAGGTTTCTCTCCGGGCCGCTATGTATTCTTCCGCTCTGGCCACAAGAGGCTTAACTAATTTCTGTTTCAGAAGAATAGAAGAAGCCCCTACCAGCTGCTTCTTTTTGCGCATGAACAAAACATACCAGATTAAGCTTACCGCTATGATCAAATATCCTACAATCAAAGTCATCCGAGTGGTATTTACAATCACAAACACACACCCGGACATTCCAGCTAAAGGAACAAGGGGAAACAGAGGAGTTCGAAAGCTGGGTCGGTACCAATCTAATCTGGCATATCTCATCACCATAGAAGCTAAAGCAATGAGTAAATAAAGAATAAGGCTTAAAAATCCTGCCACTTCAGCTAAAAACTCCAGGTGATTCCCTAAAATTAGCACCAGTAAAGCTGTCACTCCCATGGTGACTGAAATAGAGCAGTAAGGGGTTCGGAAACGAGAATGAATCTGATTGAACCACTCAGGCAGCAGTTGGTCTCTTCCCATAGCAAAACTCACTCTAGATGCCGCCATCACACTGGCATTGGCGGATGAGACCGTGGCTAAAATTCCCCCTAACAGCACCAATAAATAGCCTCCTCTTCCAATAAGCTCTTTGGACAACTGCATCAACACGGTCTCTTGGGCCATACTGGGATCGCTGTAAGATTTCAATCCCAATATGCAAAAAACCACCAAACAGTAAATTAAAGTGACGAGGATCACAGATCCCACCAGTGATACCGGTAAATTTCGGTTTGGATTCCGGATTTCTTCAGAAACAGCTGAGATCTCAGCAAAACCCAAAAATGTGACAAAAAGAATAGGCAGGGTTATCAAAACACCTTGGAAACCGATTTCCGGAGGCACAAACGGAGAAAGATATTCCAATTTTATTGAAAAAACAGCAAACAGAATAAATGTGACCAACACAAACAAAAGCAAACCCACTATGAGGGTTTGGGTTCCTCCTGTTTCTCTTGCCCCGATGAAATTCAACAACCCCAAAAGGGCGATCATGATTAAAGCAATCAAAGTGGGAGAACCTCCCAGCACATCTCCCATATAATGACCGAATCCGATCATATAGAATGCGGAAGCAAACATAAGGCTCAACCACAAAGCCCATCCAATAATGGAACCAACCAGGGGTCCAAAGGCCCTCACTACAAAAAGATACCCACCCCCTGCATACGGCATACCCGTGGATAATTCTGCCATACACAGAGCAATCAAAACAGCAATAAAACCGCAAATCACAAAAGACAACAGAACCGCGGGACCGGCTTTGTTGGCGACAATTCCTGGAAGAATGAAGATGCCGGCACCGATCATAGTGCCGATACCCACCGAAATGGCTGCTCCCAGACTTAAATCCCGGTGCAGACGAGCGGAAGATCTGGAAGAAACTTTTTTATTATGGGGATTTTTAGACATTATTTTTTCTCTAACTGGAGTTTGGAATACTCAACAGGAAACCAAATTTAACTTCGTTCTCTCTGGGTCTAAAACCCAATCATTTTTATTTCTTTTTCACAGGATAAGGAGGTCTTTCCAATTTCCTTGGAGGATTTTCTTTGAGTTTTTTTAGGACAACCTGAATAGCTTTTTCCAACTGAGGATCCCTTCCTTCAATCACCTCTTTAGGAGTCTGATTCACTTCGATATCCGGAGGAACTCCTTCATTTTCCACCACCCAACCTTTCTCTGTCCATATGGCCAGGTTAGGAGCAGTAACATACCCTCCGTCCATCAATACCGGAAACCCCAGAGTTCCCACTAATCCTCCCCAGGTTCTCTTCCCGATCAATTCTCCCATATTAAGCTTTCGGAACATCCATGGAAGCAAATCTCCTCCAGAGCCGGCGGTTTCATTAATCAACATGACCTTGGGTCCCTGAATGGAGGCACTGGGAGTTTTAAGGTCAGCTCCATACCTCATCGCCCAATAACAGATAAAGGGGCGCCGGAGAATATCAATGTAATAATCCGCTACCTGACCGCCTCCGTTAAACCGCTCATCAATGATGATGGCCTCTTTATGAGATTGAGGGAAAAAGTACCTTTTGAAATAGGTATGTCCTAAAGTGGTGGTATTGGGCACATACACATAGGCCACCCTTCCATCGGTAGCTTCATCCACCTTTTCAATATTCTTTTCCACCCAATACCGGTTGCGAAGAGCACTCTCACTCTCAACAGGAACCACCTGGACGGTTCGAGAGCCACTTCCATCCGGATGGGGCCCTACTCTCAGTTCCACAATTTTTCCTGCGGTGTTCTCAAATCGGCTAAAAAGATTGGTGGGGGGACGGATTTCCTTCCCTTCCACAGCCAACAGATACTCTCCTTGTTTTACAGCTACTCCGGGTTCTGTGAGAGGGGAACGCAAATGGGGATTCCAGTTCAAACCACCGTAGACCTTTTTGAACCGATAGCGTCCGTTCTCCACAGAATAATCAGCTCCCAGGAGGCCTCCCGGAACTTTCTGGGGCTCTCCCGCTGTATCTCCTCCGCCCACTCGATGGTGTCCCACTCTCAATTCACTGCACATCCACTGGATGAGGCGGTTCAAATCACTCCGGCAGGAAAGATGAGGGAGAAATTGGGAATACTTCCGGCGCATGTCCTTCCAATCGACTCCATGCATATTGGGAGCATAGAAATAGTCCCGGTTGATCCGCCAGGCTTCATGGAAAATCTGTTTCCATTCTTTTCGGGGTTCAATGTGTACTTCCACAGCCTCTGTTTCCATCTTTCCTTCTCCGGGCTTGATCTTTTTTCCTGAAGGAACAATTCCCCATGTTTTTCCTGAATGATAAAGAACCTTCTTCTTGTTGAAACTCACTTTATAACTGTCCACCTGAGAAAGAATCACTTCATCCTTTCTCTCGTCCAGATTAAAATAATGGAGTTTGGTCCCTTTGGCTTTGGGTCCTCCGCTCATGGGAGGAGCTTCCATGTAATACAGTCTTCCTTCCTCCCCTACTTGGAGGTCAAAATAATTTCCTTCGGGAATAGGAAGAGAAAGAATCCGGAAATTCAGCCGGTCAAAGTGGATTTCACACTTCTTTTCAGGTTCTTTTTCTGAGGAGTTCTCTTCCTTCTCGAGAACTTCCTCTTCATCACTCTCCTTGGCTAACGGAGAGGGAATATCCTTCCTTAATACGGCCAGGTAGATGGAACGGGTCATCTCCATATCCGCGCTGGACATAGCGAACCAATGTTTGACCGGGCCCGCGTCAGTAGAAGAGAAAAAGTAAAGATATTTTCCACTCTTATCGAAAACAGGGTCGCTGACATCGCTCATCCCATCGGTCACGGCATAGGATTTGTCTTTTTCTAAAGAATACACATAGACTCTTTGAATATAGGCCTGAGTGTTCAGAGTGTAGGCAATCCACCTGGAATCCGGAGACCATACCCCTCTGAGGGTTTTCATGCCGCTGGGTCCATACAGGTATTCGGAAGCAATTTTTGTCACTTCTTCACTCGCAATGTCCACCCAGTAAAGAGACCAGGAATTATCGGTAAAAGTCAGTTTTTGACTATCCGGAGACCATACCGGGTCTTCATAAAATCCAGCTCCGTTGACCTCAATCTTTTTGACTTCTCCCTCTTCTAAATCTTTAATATGCAATTGATACTCTCTGGACTCATCTGAAAAATAAGCCATGTGTTTCCCATCGGGCGACCAGGAAGGGGAACATTCATGGACTCCTGGAGAAGAGGTCAAATTCCGGGGATCCCCTTTTTCTGCAGGGACAGTCACAATTTCTCCCCTGAACTCAAAAACCCCTCGGGCTCCAGAGGGAGAAATGGAGGAATCACGTATATAACGGGAACCTTTAACATAGCGGGAACGAACTTCCTGCAAATCGGCAGCCGCTCCTATGGTTAGTCTGCGGCTTTTTTTCTGGGGGATATCGTAAATATGGAGGTATCCCCCTTTCTCAAACACAATGGCTTCTTCTCCAGCTCCCGCATTTAAAACTGGAAAATCAGTGAAAAAAGTGAGCTGTTGGATCTTTTGAGAATTCAAATCATAACAGAAAAGGTTGAACTCCCCGTTGCGGTCGGAACGGAAGTATATTTTATCTCCAATCCACATGGGATCCGTATCGTTGCAGCGTCCTTCGGGTTGAGGAATCATCCGGACAGAATAATCCTCGAACCTGAAGATTTTTATCTTGGACACGGTCCCGCCTCGGTAGTACTTCCACTGATGGAAAGCTTCATACAAAGGGGTGTAAGCCAGTTGAGAGCCATCCGGGGAATAGGCGGCTTTATAAGCCCGGGGCAGCTTGAGTTTCTGGGGAAATCCTCCCTCCATCGAAACGGTAAATAACTGGCTGTGCCTCCGGGTAAAACTAAAACGGGAAGAAATAAAAAGAACTGATTCCCCATCGGGAGTGAACCCTCGGACGATATCCCTTTGAGGATGCCAGGTCAAACGCTGGGGAACTCCTCCTTCAGCCGGAACGATATACACATCCGTATTTCCATCGTATTGAGCGCTGAATGCAACCCATTTCCCGTCCGGCGAAAATACAGGATGGGACTCCACCCCTTCATCAGAGGTCAAACGCTGAGCTTTATTTCCGTTTATATCTGTTATCCAGAGGTCTTCGGCGTACACAAAGGCCACTTGATTCTCACTCATAGCCGGTTGATTGAGCATCCGAGTGTCATGGATATTAACCCCATTCAAAGAAAGAGGAAAAATATTAAGGATCAAAAATAAAAAACTAAGAATAAAGGGGAATGATTTTTTCATAGCCGCCTCCACCTAAGAAGAATTTTCATTTATGTGAATAGTTTTAAGAATTTCCCTGCCGTTCAATGAGATGATCTCAATCCCGGCATCTCCAATATCTTGAACTTTTTCTTCATTTTCTTTCCTTTCACTTCCAGTATAGCCAGGTACTCTCCGGGGGATACTTTTTCCCCAAATTTTCTTCCAAAAAGTCGGCCGTACTTTTCCAACATCCTCTTCTTTCTTTCCTTTTCTTTTTTTGTCAATTCCATCCGCATATCCCATACCACTCTGTTGAATCCCTTGTTGGTGGAACCCTCTAGAGTGCGGATTTCCTTCCCATAAGGATCGGTGATGAGGATTTTTATCTTTCCCTCCACATCATTTTTCAGATAATAATTGACAACTATCCCCTGGGCATCGTTGGGGGCTCTGAAATGTCGATCCCCATACAAACCTCCGCTTTTCTGGGATTCCCACTGGATTTGGGGGTCAATGGCAAAAAGATAAGCATCCTGGGAAAGGATTTTGGAATTTATCTCCTGCAGAGGAGAGATATCAGTAATGAATAGGCCTCTTCCATGGGTGGCGACAACCAAATCATTTTCCCGGGGATGGATGCGCAGGTCATGCACCGCGTTGGTGGGCATGTTGTTTTCCATCCGAACCCATTTTCGGCCGCCATCTATGGAAACATAAACGGCCATGTCTGTTCCTATAAAAAGTAGATTGGGGTTCTTCCGGTCTTCTCTGACAACGTTGATCGATTCATCTGGAAGATTCCCGGATATATCGGTCCAGGTTTCTCCATAATCGGTGGTTTTGTAGAGAAACGGCCGGAAATCATCCCTTCTGTATCCGGTTTTGCACACATAAGCTGTGCCTTCTTTATGAGAAGAAGAGACCACCCGGCTCACCCAGTAGTTTCCGGGGGCTCCTGCCTCTTGGAGATTCTTCGTCACATCAGTCCAGTTCGCTCCCCCATCCTTTGTCACATGCACTTTTCCATCATCTGTTCCCACCCAAATGAGGCCGGGAGTTAACGGGGACTCAGAAATGGTGGTTATGGTGCAGTACTGGATATTTCCTTTCCCCGCAATCTTAACCGGATCATTGGTGGTCAAATCAGGGCTGATTTCCTGCCAGCTGTCTCCCTGATTCATGGATCGAAACAGCACGTTTCCTCCGAAATAAATCACATGCGAATTATGGGGAGAAATCAGGATCGGAGAATTCCAGTTAAACCGGTAGGAATTTTCACCTTCTTTTTGGGGACGGATGCTTTCTCTCACCCACATTTTTTGATCCACGATTTGGATATTTCCAAACTGGGACTCATTGTAGAGCCAGCGGCTGTTTTGGGGATCCACTTGATTATAAAATCCATCTCCCCCTCCAACTTTTACCCAGTCATCCAGAGTAATCTCTCCTGAAAGGCTGTTGCTAGGTCCTCTCCAGGACCCATTATCCTGGAGGCCGCCGTAGATTCGATAAGGTCTTTCCATATCCAATCCCACGGCATAATACTGGGCCAGAGGAAGGTTGTCATAAAAATCCCATGTTTTTCCTTTATCATAAGTGACACACAACCCTCCATCATTTCCCAGAATCATATGTTTCGGGTTCTGAGGATCAATCCATAGGGCATGCTGGTCCGCATGAACACTGTGGGCCAGATTCTGAGGCCTTTCCTCTCCCCAGGTTTTTCCTCCATCGGTGGAGTGATAGAGCACGATACTGAGGACATAAATGTTTTGATCATCTTGAGGGTCGATGCGGATCTGTCCGTAATAATAACCCGGATGTCCTCCAATATCATCATCCTTGGCGTTCATTTTCTTCCAGCTTTTTCCTCCATCTTCTGAACGGTAGACCTCTCCTCCAATCTTTCTTTTCTGAGGCTCTTTCCCCTGATTGCGGTCCTGTTCAGCCTCTTCTTTGGTGGGGGGTCTCTTATTGCAGTTTTCCACGGTGGCATAAACAATATCCGGATTTTGAGGATAAACATCCAGCCCGATGCGTCCAATCTTTCCACCGGGAAGACCTCCACCCAGTTTGGTCCAGGTCTCTCCGGCATCTGTGGATTTGTAAATATCACTTCCTTCCCCTCCGGCTTCAAAATGCCAGGGCAACCGTTGTTTTTCATAAGAAGCGGCATAAAGGATATCCGGATTGGATGGGTCCATGGCCACATCCACCACTCCTGTTTTTTCATTGACATAAAGCACTTTTTCCCAGCTCTCTCCACCGTCTGTGGTTTTATACAATCCTCTCTCTGGATTAAATGAATACAAATGTCCCAAAGCAGCCACATACACGATATCCGGGTTTTGAGGATGGATCACGATCCTCCCTACGTGGTGGGATTCTTTCAATCCCATATGTGTCCAGGTCTTTCCTTGGTCTGTGGACTTATAAACTCCATTTCCCCAGTAGACACTCCGGGAATTATTGGCTTCTCCCGTTCCTGCCCAAATGATACCGGCATCAGAAGGAGCCACCGCGATATCTCCGAGAGAAATCACACTCTGATCATCAAAAATGGGCTGGAATGTGGTGCCATTATTGACTGTCTTCCATAATCCTCCAGAGGCTGCAGCCACGTAAAAAGTGTTTTTCTGTTGGGGAGAGACCGCAATATCTACAATTCTTCCGCCTTGACGAGCGGGTCCGATCGCCCGATAGCTGAAAAATTTGAGCATATCTTCATCAAAAACTGGAGTGTTTTCTTCAAATCCATATCCGAGTGAAAACACCAAGCCCAAAATAAAAACCATACTGAGAACAAAATTTTTTTTCATGATAATTTATTCCTTTCTTCATAAAGATAAAAGGGGCAACCAAATGAAATGAAAAGCTCCACCTTTCTCCTCGAAATATGTTCATTCATCTTTATACGCAAATTATTCCAAAACATTATCACGATTTCAGAGTCAAAAGCAAGATTTAATAACGGGAATAGTTCAGGCTAAATTCATATTGAAAATTTATAAATGAATCGGGGAAGAGAGATTCGTTCTCTAGATACCTAATGATCCAAATGATACTGGAATCAGTAAACTTGTTTTTATATAATAGGCCCAAATAAATTAAAAAGAGGTAATCATGAAAAGAAGAGAAGCCCTCATGGCCTTAGGGAGTGTGGCCCTGATAGGCCCCCATCTTTTCTGCACTAAAGAAAGGAGCAATCCAATGAAAAAAGAGATCAAAACCAATAAGGCCCCTCAGGCTATAGGCCCTTATTCCCAAGCCATCGAAGCCAACGGGTTCGTTTTTGTCTCAGGGCAAATCGCTCTGGATCCTTCCACAGGAAAATTGATTCAGGGAGGAATCAAAGAACAAACCCAACAGGCCTTAGCCAATGTCAAAGCCATCCTGGAAGAATCAGGAAGTTCCCTAGAAAAGGTCGCTAAATGCACGGTATTCCTCAAGGACCTCAACGATTACGGCTCCATGAATGAAGTTTATGGAAAATTCTTCTCTCCCCCATATCCCGCCAGAGCCGCGGTTCAGGTAGCCCGACTTCCTAAAGATGTTAAAGTGGAAATTGAAGCTATGGCCACTAAATAACTGAAATCCCGGATTTTCCTTTCGAAACAATTCTATGAAAACAGAGTGGAAAAGCAGATAGATTCTGATGGAAAATGAGATTCGCGTAGGCGTAGATACCGGGGGAACGTTTACTGATTTCGTATTCGAAAAAAAGGGTGAAATTTCTATAGATAAAATCCCCTCCACCCCTCACAACCCTTCTCTCTCCATTCTCAAAGGTATCCAAAAGTTTTTCCCCAAGGAATCTTCGTTGGTGGTCATCCACGGAACCACGGTAACTACCAATGCTCTTTTGGAAAGAAAGGGAGGACGCATTGCCCTTATCACCACCCGGGGATTCGAGGATGTCCTTACCATCGGTCGCCAAACTCGACAAAATCTTTACCTTTTAAGAGGAGAACAGCGCACTCCCCTTCTCTCCCGAAGCTCCTGTTTTTCGGTCGACGAAAGAACCACCTCTTTCGCAAATATAGAAAAAAAAGTGTCCCTCCCAGAGCTGGAGAATATTTTAGAAAGAATTAAAAAAAAGAATATTGAAGCTGTAGCGGTTTGCCTTATCCATTCTTACACTAATCCAAACAATGAACAATTCATTCATGAACAGCTGAAGAAAGAACGCATTCCTTCCTCTATTTCCACCCACCTCCTCCCCGAACACCGGGAGTATGAAAGAACGGCCGTGACCGCCGTGAATGCTTACCTTATTCCGGTGATGAATCGTTATTTAACGGATCTCCAGAAAAAAATCCCCTCTAAAAATCTTCGCATCATGCAGTCCAACGAAGGACATATTTCCCCCTCAACAGCCAAAGAAGAACCCATAAGAACCACTCTCTCTGGCCCTGCCGGAGGAGTTGTGGGGGCTTTCCGCCTGGGAGAAACAGTGGGATTTAAGAATATCATAACCTTTGATATGGGAGGAACTTCCTGTGATGTCTCCTTGGTGGATGGTCAAATCAGACGCACCCACGAAAGTTTCATCGGTGATTTCCCTATCCGGCTCCCTGTGATAGACATCCATTCGGTCGGTGCAGGCGGTGGGTCGATCGCTTATATGGACAAAGGAGGCTCCCTCCGGGTAGGCCCTCAAAGTGCGGGAGCTTACCCCGGCCCCGCTTGCTATGGGAACTCCCTTTCCCCTACAGTTACGGACGCAAACCTTGTCTTGGGACGGTTGGCCCCAGACCTATTTTTAGGGGGAAACATGTCCATTTACCCTCAAAGAAGCCGCCAGGCCGTCCAAAAAGTAGCCCGAAATATAAATAGATCTGTCGAAGAAACCGCCCAGGGAATCATCGATATCGCCAATGCCAATATGGAAAAAGCTTTACGGGTGATATCGGTGGAAAGAGGTTTCGACCCCCGGAATTTCTCCCTTTTTTCTTTCGGAGGAGCTGGGGGGATGCACGCTGTAGACATAGCTTCTCATCTTCATATGAAACAGGTGATCGTTCCTAAAAATGCAGGAGTTCTCTCTGCTCTGGGCCTTCTTCTTGCTGATTCAATTAAGGATTATTCTCTCTCCCTCTTGAAATCCGTCCATCGTATTCCCAAGACAGAATTAGAAAAACACTACGCTCAGCTGAAACAAAAAAGTTCGGAGGATATGCAAAAAGAAGGCTATACCAAAGAAAACATCCATATCCAGCCTCTTATTGACCTTAGGTATGAGGGACAATCCTACGAAATCACCATCCCCTACCGAAACCATCACTCCCTCTCTTCCGATTTCCACCAGGCTCATGAAAAACTATATTCCTACCATCATCCCCATCGGTCTGTGGAGATCGCGAACATCCGAGTGAAAGCTGTAGGGGCAGGAAAGAAATTAAGACTTAAAAAATACCCTCTGGAGTCCTCCTCAGCCAAGGGAGCTGTCTTGAAGAGCCAATCTCTTTATTATAAAGGAAAAAAATACCAGGCTCAGGTATATGACCGCATTCGTTTGAAACCTGGAAATCAAATCATCGGTCCGGCTTTGATTGTTGGCTATGAGTCCACCACATTTCTCCCCCCTTTTCATTCCCTCCGGGTGGATGGTTATTTGAATTCAATCATCCAAAAGGTTAAAAATGGATAAATTTGACCCCATTGAGCTGGAGTTTTTTAAAAATATTTTCGTCTCTATATCTGAAGAAATGGGAGCTGTACTGGGCCGGACTGCTCTCTCTCCGAATATTAAAGAAAGAAAAGATTTTTCTTGTGCTCTGTTCACCAAAAAGGGAGATACTTTAGCCCAAGGATCCCATATTCCTGTCCATTTGGGAGCTATGCCTCTCTCTGTTCAAGCAGCCTTAGATTCAATGCACCTGGAAGAAGGAGATTTAGTGGTTCTCAATGACCCTTACCACGGCGGAACTCATCTCCCGGATATAACCTGTATTTCTCCTGTATTTCTAGAAAAGAGGCTGAGTTTTCTCGTGGCTAACCGAGCTCATCACTCGGATGTAGGAGGAATGACCCCGGGTTCCATGCCCTTAGCCACCGAACTTTTCCAGGAAGGCTTGATCATCCCTCCTTTGAAATTGGTGAAAAAAGGTAAAACCAACCAACCCCTTCTTCAATTCATCCTCTCCAACGTCCGCACCCCCGATGAACGGGAAGGAGATCTTCACGCACAGATGGCTGCAAACAATAAAGGGAAACAAAGAATCAAGGAAATCATCGATAAATATGGAATTAAAAAAATCAACCGATACTCATCTTACATACAGGATTATACAGAGAAAATAATGCAGGAAACCATCAAAGAAATCCCGGATGGAAGCTATGAATTCACCGACTACCTGGATGGAGACGGCATCCAGAACAAGCCCATCTCCCTCAGTGTTCGGTTGAGCATTGAGGGTTCCCAAGCCATTATCGATTTCAGTTCTTCCTCCCCCCAAGTGGAAGGGAGTGTCAACGCCAATTATGCGGTGACCTATTCCGCTGTACTCTACGTTTTCCGCTCTTTGATTGAAGAAAATATCCCTTTCAACACCGGTTTGATACGGCCCCTGAATATCATCGCTCCCCTGGGTACAGTAGTGAACGCCCGATTTCCTTCTGCTACCGCTGGAGGGAATGTGGAAACCTCCCAAAGGATCGTGGACGTCCTCTTAGGAGCCCTCTCTCAAGCCATTCCCGAAAAAATACCGGCTGCCAGTTCAGGGACGATGAACAATGTGGCATTTGGAGGGTTCCATCCCCAAAGCAGCACCAACTTTGCTTATTACGAAACCATCGGAGGAGGAATGGGAGCTTCAGCCCGCTCTCCCGGATTAAGTGGAGTTCACACTCACATGACCAATTCTCTCAATACTCCCTTGGAAGCTCTTGAAAACTATTTGCCCATAAAAATCAATCAGTACTCACTCCGTCGAGGTTCAGGAGGAAAGGGAAAATACAAGGGAGGGGAAGGAATCATTCGAGAGTATCAATTTCTGGTGCCCACTCAAGTGACGATCATTTCAGACCGCCGAAAATTCGCTCCTTACGGTCTTCAAGGAGGA